>JAKACW010000004.1 GCA_021821045.1 Pseudomonadota bacterium | reverse complement strand
AGCGGACGCGCCGATAGTCGAGGCGCATACGCCTGAAGCGCAGGACGCCTTAGCGTTGGATCCGGTGGAAGTCGCTGCTGCTCCGGAGATGGCAGAACCCATTGCGGTGGAGCAAGTCACGATCCCGCCTGAGACCGTGACCGCCGATGTTGCTCCTGCGGTTCCGCCGCCGTCCGTCGTGGGGGCGCCGCTGCCGGTCATTTCGGATTTGCCGCCGATGCCCACGGCCAGCGCGGCGCTTGCTGAGGACGCAGAGTCAACGACCATGACAGCCGGGTCTGCAGCGGAGCCGCCGAGTGCGATGAAAGTGACGCCGGATCAGAGTGTGCCTCCGACGGTTGTCGCCGAAAGCGAATCTTCCGCTCCCGCCGCGACGACCCCGGCGCCGGCGTTGCCGATGGCGGACGTTGCGCTCGTCGACAAAAAGTCCGTCGCCAAACCGACCGCGACCAAGGCGAAGCCGGTCGGGTTGCCGAAAGCGTCACCTAAAGCCGCGCCGCAAAAGTCGAACAACACCGACGCAAATCCCGCGGCCCCGAGCGCACCGAAAGATCAACTCGAGACTGCCGGCGCAGAAACCGCTCACGACAAGGGCGCCGATGAACCGGTTAAAGCCGACGAGCCGCTGGTGCTCGCCGCGGTTGCCCCGGTGGAGCATGGCGCCGCGAAGGAGGCGGGGGCCGGCGTACTGGCCGACCGTGCCTACCGCAAAGGCGTCGACTACCTCAATCGCAATCGTATGGCCGAGGGCGAAGAACGTTTGCGCGCGGCCGTTGAACAACAGCCGGAACACAGCGCGGCCCGACTGGCGTTGGCGGGTCTGCTAATGAGCCAGCAGCGCATTCTCGAAGCCCAATCGGTTCTGGAAGACGGCGAGCGAGCGGGCGGCTTTAATGATCAACTCGCCCAGGCACTGAGCCGCATCTACGTCGACATGGGCCTGGAGGAGAAGGCGCTGCGCTTGTTGGAGCAGCACAAGGCAAAGGGTGTCGAGAATCCCGATTTCATGGCCACGCTGGCCGTGTTGTATCAGCGTCAGGGCCGTTTCAACGAATCCGCGTCCGCCTACCGCGTGGCCCTGGCCAAACGACCGGCGGAAGGCCGCTGGTGGCTGGGGCTGGGATTGGCGCTGGAATCCACCCAGCAGTGGCACGCGGCTTCCATGGCGTACGCGCAAGCGGTCAATTCTTCATCACTTCCCACCACGCTGCTGGCCTACGCCGAAAAGCGCCTAGCCGAAGTGCGGATCAAGGCCAGATAGCTTTGCGGGATCGAATCTTTCCGCGGGCGCGACGAAGAATCGCGGAATAATCCGCTCCCACAGGAACTTGCCTCAAACTGTGGGAGCGCATTCCTTGCGCGATTGCCTTCACCGCGACGCCAACCTTTGGCTCGTCCATCGGCGTTCGTGCTAAAATCCCATTCGCAAAATTCCCCCGCAGAATCTTCGGAGGTCGCATGGACGCACGCTATTTGCAGACCCGGTTTGAAGGCCGCAATATTTTTTCGTTTGTCGATCCGGACTTTCGTGCTTTGGATCGGTTACGACAGCTGCTGATTTCCATGAAGGCGGTGCCCTTGACCGATGAGATGCGCCGCACGTTGGGAGTGCAGCGCACCCTGCGCGGCGATTTGGATCTGGTGCTGGCCCGGCTCAACACCCTGCTCAAAGAAGACAACATCGAGTTGTTGCAGGACAACCAAGTCAACGCCGATTACGAAGTGCGCGCTTCCAACGTGGCGGCCAACGCGCTTCATGTCAACACGCGGCTGTTCTACCCAGGGCAGGGCGGCAACGTCTTCTACGGCCGGCTGGTGCAGCGGGTTGGCGCCAACGATTACATCCTTTGGTATGGCGACTACTCGTCCATGTTTGGCGTGAAGCATTAAGGAGCAGCAAGGTCATGGGTGCGGCGGTGTGGTTCAAACGGTTTGTATGGCTGGCAATGATCGGTGTGTCGGTTGCGTGCGCCACCAATCCGGTCACCGGCCGGCGGCAGTTCATGATTGTCTCCGAAGGGCAGGCCATCACGGCCTCCGCCGAAGCCTACGTTGCCATGCTGGCGCCCTTGGACAAGGAAGGCAAGATCGACAACAATCCCGCCGTCACCGAGCGCGTGCGGCGTATCACCGAGCGCTTGATTCCCCATGCCGTCGCGTACCGGCCCGAGACGGCGGACTGGGAGTGGACGGTCAAGGTGATCGACGACCCGAAAACCGTCAATGCCTTTTGCATGGCCGGCGGGCGCATGGCGATCTACACCGGTTTGATCGACCAACTCAATGCGACGGACGACGAGATCGCGCAGGTCATGGGACATGAAATCGCTCACGCCCTATCGGCGCACACCGCCGAGAAGATGTCCGTAGCCCTGGCGACGGATCTGGCGGTAACCGGCGTGGCCATGACCCAGGACAACAAGGGGCTCGCGTTGGCCGGCGCCTCGATGGCCGCCGCGCTGGCGATCAAGCTGCCCAATAGCCGCGAAGCGGAAACCGAAGCGGATCGCATCGGCATCGAACTTGCCGCCAAAGCGGGCTACGATCCCCGCGCCGCCGCCACGTTGTGGGAAAAGATGGGCAAGAACTCGGGCGGCAGCTCAAAATTCGAGTTTTTCAGCACCCACCCGGCGCCCGCCAAACGGCAGGAAACCCTCGCCAAACTCGCCGATGAGATGATGCCTTACTACCAAGCCAAGGGCGAGCGCCCGGTCTTTCCCTTGAAGTGATCTTGTTGGAGCGGATCATTCCGCGATCGACTCGGCGAAGAATCGCGGTAAGAAACCGCTCCCACAGGTGAGTCGCTCTCAGTTGTAGCGGATTCATCCGCGATGCGAATCGACGCCGCAGACGAGTCGGGCGAAGAGTCGCGGAATGATCCGCTCCCACAGCAAGACGCTCTCCCGCTCCCGATTACGCCAACAGCACCGCGACGATTCCCGTAATGAAAATCCCGTCGAACGTTCCCGCGCCTCCGATGGAGGCCAGCGGGGCGCCCATGGTTCGAATCGCGCCCAAGCGAAGAATATCCGCGCCGATGATGACGCCCAAGGTGCCCCCAATGTAGGCCAGCGGCGCACTGTTGCCGCCATCCAGCAATACGCCCAGCAATGCGGCGGTGATCGGCGCGACAAATATCGGCATGCCGATGCCGATTCCGGGCACCGGCCGGCTGGCGAAATAACAGACCGCGCTGACGCCGCTTACCGCGACCACAACCGTGGCCAAATCTAGATCAATGTGGGTCAACAGGTACAGGCACAGCGAAAACGGAATGAGGCAGCCGCCGACGTTCACGGCCACTAAGGTTTCGGCGCTAAAGGGCGGCAGCGGCGGCCGCAGCAGGCCGGGCCAGCGTTGGGTGACGGGCAGGTCCGGTGCCGACGTCTTCATGCGAAACAGTGGCAGATTGATCATGCTGCCGAACAGCGACGCGAACAGCACCGTCATGCCCGCTTCGGGCGACAGACCGAGCCGTTCCAGCGCGATGCTCAAGACGCCGACTTGAACGATCGCGATGAGGACCGCCAGCAGGATAATGAGTAAAACAAGATGCAGCGGCGAAAACGGCATGCAACCGATCTAACTTTGCTTGATCGCCTGGGCCAGCAGCGGCGCCAGGGCGATGGCATTCGTTGAGTGGGTGACGCTGTCGGTGCTCCAAATCTGCGCCACGCCGGCTTCGTGCAATAACGTGTCCGCCTCGTCGACGAACAGCGGATGAGTGACGAGACAGTGCACTTTCGCCGCGCCGGCGGCGAGCAGGGCCCGCGCCGCTTCCATTACGGTATGGCCGGTGGTGATCATATCGTCGACAATCACGGCTTCGCGTTTTGTCACGTCGGCGCTTTCCGGCAGCGCGACGTGCACCCGGCGATCCCCCAGGCGTTGTTTGTGGCAAACGATATAATCGAGGTTGCGCGCCTTGGCCAGTGCCGCGACCCACTGTTCCGACTCGCGGTCCGGGCCGATCAAAATCGGGTTGTCCAAATTGTCGCGCAGAAAACTGACCATCAACGGTACCGCCGACAGATTCACTGCCCGCCGGCAGGGCACGGCGAGCTGCAGATGGGTCACCCGGTGCAGGTGGGCATCGACCGACACCAGTTCATCGATTTGGTCCGCTAGAAACTTGCCGATGATTTTCTGACTCACCGCTTCGCCGGGGTTGAACGCCTTGTCTTGGCGCAGATAGCACAGGTACGGCGCCACCAAGGTGACCTTGTCCGCGCCGTGCTCGCGCGCCGCGGCGATGGTTAGCAACAGTTCGATCAGTTTGGCGTCCGGTTGATTCAAGCTGCGGCAAATGATCACATGACCGGGCAGCATGGCGGGCACCTTCACGAGCGCTTCGCCGTCGGGAAAACGGTGAACATCAACCCGTTTGTAAGGGCAATGGAGTTGCTCGGCGAGGGCTTTGGCCTGGTGTTCAAACTCCGCGAATCCGAGGACCAGCATGCGCTTTCTCTCTCTTGTTCAGAATTCGAGATCACTGACGGATAATTCGTCCGCTTCGCCGATGGTGTAGCCGCTGCCCCGTTCGGCAATCAGTTTGCGGGCAAAAGCGAAGTCGGCGGGAAATTCCGCATACACGCGGTAAATGGGTTCGCCCTTCGCAACGGGGTTGCCCAATTTCTTCAGCAGCTCCACGCCGGCGCCGCGATCCATCGGCGCGCCGGCGACGCGGGCGATGCGCGACAGCAGGTAATTATCGATGCCGACGACCGTGCCCGCGCGCTCCGCATTCACTTCGACGTTGAGCGTTCCCAGCTTGAACTGGGTGGTCTGTTTGCCTTGGCCGGCGATGATGGCGCACATCTTTTCCAGGGCGCGGCCGGAGTCAAGAATATCGCGGGCGATGGCGAAACCTTGTCCGCCGCGAATGTCCGGGTCGAACTCCAGCACTCGCCCGGCCAGTCTTAGAGCCTTTTGGCGCAAATCCGCCGGCGCGTCCGGATGGTTCTCCAGCACTTGCATCACGTCGCGCGCCTCGAGCACCGGACCGATGCCGCGCCCCACGGGCTCGCGGCCGTCGGTGATCATCACTTGCAGATGCAGGCCGAGCCGGTCGCCGACAAACTCGAAGAGTTTGCGCAGCTGCAGCGCTTCGCGCATGTGGCGGACCTTGGCGGTGGGTCCGACGGGAATGTCGATGAGCAGGTGGGTGGAGCCGGCGGCGAGTTTCTTCGACAAAATCGACGCCACCATTTGACTTTGGGTGTCGATGCCCAGCGGACGTTCGACGGAAATGAGAATGTCGTCCACCGGTGCTAGATTAGCGTTGCCGCCCCATGCCAGGCAGCCGCGATGCTGGCGCACTAGATCGTGCAGCGCGGTCACCGGCAACTCGACGTTGGCCAGAATTTCCATGGTATCCGCTGTGCCGGCCGGCGAGGTGATGGCGCGGCTGGATGTCTTTGGAATGAGCATGCCGTGGGCGGCGACGATGGGAACCACCAACATGGAGGTGCGGTTGCCGGGGATACCGCCGATGCAGTGCTTGTCGGCGACCAGCTTTTCATCCCAATTCAGCCTTTCGCCCGTTTCGGTCATGGCGCGAGTCAGGTAAAGCACTTCGTCGCGATCAAGTCCGGTTTGGCCGGTGGCGACCAGGAAGGCGGCCATTTCCATTTTCGAATAGCGATTGGTTGCGATGTCGCGCGTGATGCCGCGAAACTCCTCCATCGAAAGGCGTTCGCCGGCCATCTTCCGGCGCACCGAGTCCATCGATCGGGGCGGTTCGGCGTGGGCGACGCGCATCAGAGTGTCGGCGGGCAGGTTCAGCTGAGCGAACGCTTGTTCGGACACGCCGAGCTCTTCTACGCCGACGAGCTTTTCGTCGTCGACCACATTGAGGACTGCATAAATGTTGCGCCCATTCGAACTGATCTCGATTTTGGACAGGGCTTGAAAGCCTTCGGCGCGGTACACCGGGCAGTCGCGATGCAGGTAAGCAACGTTCTCGCGGTAGGTGTCGATGGCGACTTGGCGCAGGCGCAGCGTGGCAGGGGTGTCGGAGGTGGTCTTGGCGGTCATTGGGATTGAAGTCGCGCTCCAAAACAACATATAAAACAGCGGTTTGTATTACCCTTTCCAGGCGCCTAAAGTTACCGTCGGCGCGGTGGATATAGAAGGAGACATACAAGGAAATCAGAAGGATACCTGAACCCCAGGGCACCCGAAAGACCATGGCCGTCGCATCACCT
Source organism: Pseudomonadota bacterium (assembly GCA_021821045.1). Classification (GTDB taxonomy): domain Bacteria; phylum Pseudomonadota; class Gammaproteobacteria; order JAADHS01; family JAADHS01; genus JAKACW01. The sequence continues at coordinate 103,203 of JAKACW010000004.1, read as the reverse complement.
ACAGTACACCCCCAAGTTGGCGCCGCCAAGCGCAAACTGGATGAATTTCTGTTGAAAAACGTGCAGGCGTTGTTCGCCGGCGCCGACGATATGCTGTTTCAGATGTCGGAGAAGGCGGCGGGGACGGACAAGCAAGGCATCTACTTCGACGCCATGCGGCAATTGCGCACCAAGCGCAACGATCTGCAAAGCGGATTCATCAAGGCATTCGGCGAAGAGTACAAGAAGGCGTTGAAAGGCGACGCGACGAGTTCGGGCGCCCGTCTGGGCGGCTTGGGCGGTTTGTCGCTGGTGGATGAATCCGAGTTGCAAGAGGGTTTGGCCGTCACCAATCTGGTGGAAAAAGCGACCAATGCCAATGCTGATGTCTTGTTCGCGCTTGCTCAGCGTTTCGGCTACCTGCTGGGTAACCCGGAACTCGACGATACTCGCGTCCCGATCGGTCCGAAGCCGATTTGCGAAGCGTTTCGAACGTCGCTGGGCGCGCTTGAAAAGGACACCGCGCTCGAAGTGCGCTTGATCTTGTTCAAGCTGTTCGAAAAATTTGTGACCAAGACGCTGCCTGAGGTTTACGCCGAGATCAACGATGGATTGATTCGCGCCGGCGTGATGCCGGAAATAAAGATGAAAGTGCGCAAGAGCGAGGATGGTGGCACTGCATCGCGACGTCCGGCGCCGAGCGCACAGCCGAAAGCGGCGGCCGAGGGCGTGACCGTGAGCGCCGATGCGGCGGAGGCCTTGGCGGCGTTGAGTTTCCTGGATGATACGGTGGACGGGTCGTCGCCGGACGCATCGGCGCAAAGCGCGCCGGCAAGCGCGTCGACGCCTGCGCCAGAGGTGGACATGAGCGTGCTCGATACACTGAGCCACTTCATGCAAGCGGGCGCGGCGGCCCAGGCTGCGGGCGTTTCGAGCATGGCGCAATTGGCCGAAACCACGCAGAACCTGGTGAAGTCGTTGTCCGCGCTGCAGCAAGTCGGTCAGTTGACGCCGGTGGCCGGCGCGGGCGAACCGGGCCAGGACGTGAATTACTCCGACGCGCTCATCAAGGAGCTTGAGCAGGTCGGTGCCGCCAGCGAACTCGGCGCGGTTGATGCCAACACCATCAACATTGTCGGCATGCTGTTCGAATTTATTTTGGACGATCGCAATATCCCGGGCAGTTTGCGCGCGCTTATCTCGAAACTGCAGCTGCCGTTTTTGAAAGTCGCCCTGATCGACAAGTCGTTCTTCCACAATTTCGGCCATCCGGCGCGGCGGTTGTTGAACGAACTCGGCCAAGCCAGCATTGGCTGGCGCGAAGGCGAAACGCCCCAGGATGACCCGCTCTATAAAAAGATCGAGGAAATCGTCGAACGGGTGCTCAAGGATTTCGAGGACGATGTCGGCCTGTTTCAAACCTTGCTCGACGACCTCTATGGGTTTCTCGAGCATGACAATGTGTTGGCCGAGTCGAAAGAGATTCTGATCGAGCGCTCGCGCAATGTCATCAAGGATGCCATCGAGAGCCGCCTCAAGGATGTGACGATTCCGCGCCCCGCCGTCGACCTGATCGTCGGCCCGTGGCGCGATCTTCTGGCCCAGATCCACGATCAAGAGGGCGTGGACAGTGAGGCATGGACCACCGCCCTGCAAACCTTGGACGACCTGATCTGGAGCGTGCTGCCGCGATCGGCGCAAGATCGGGGCAAGCTGGCCAAGATGTTGCCGAAACTTCTAGGCGCGCTCGCCAAGGGCTTTAACCGCCTGGGCTATGACCCGGAACGAATTGACGGGTTCATGGTTAGTTTGCAGCCGATGCACGTCGCCAGCCTGCACGGCAAGGCCGTGTCGACGTCGGAGCCCGAACCCGACGATCAGTCAAACATGGCGGAGGACGATCCTGATGCCGAGCGCAAACGCGAGGCGGAAAGCAGCGTGCGAAGTCTCGCCATGGGTGATTGGGTCGAGTTCGTTAGCGCGGAAGGCAAGACCACCCGCGGCAAGCTTGTCTGGCACGATGACTTTCTCGATGACTATACTTTTGTCGGCCGCACGTTCAAGGTGGTGGCGGACAAGGGCGCGGCGGAATTGATCGACGATTTCTTCCAAGGCCGGGCGCTGCGTCTGGATAACATCCCGCTGATCGATCGCGCCCTCGACGCGGTTATGATGAAGCTGCGTTCCTGATGTAGAAGCGGTTTTAACCGCGATTCTGTGCTCGAATCATCGTCGGCGCCGATTCGAATCGCGGAATGATCCGCTCCCACAAGAGAAATCGTCCGTCGTGGGAGCGGTTTCCTACCGCGATTCTTGGCGCGAATCATCGTCAACGCTGATTCGAATCGCGGAATGATCCGCTCCCACAAGAGAAATCGTCCGTCGTGGGAGCGGTTTCCTACCGCGATTCTGTGCTCGAATCATCGTCGGCGCCGATTCGAATCGCGGAATGATCCGCTCCCACAAGAGAAATCGTCCGTCGTGGGAGCGGTTTCCTACCGCGATTCTTGGCCCGAATCATCGTCAACGCTGATTCGAATCGCGGAATGATCCGCTCCCACAATGATTCGCTCCAACCGTCGCTAATGCACTGACCTCTCGCCGCGACAACTCGCGTACCTTGCCTTTGGCGAGATCGCCCAGTTCCAGCGGCCCGATGGCGACCCGAATCAAGCGCAGCACCTTGAAGCCGCACAAGTCCAACATGCGCCGAATATGGCGGTTGCGTCCCTCTGTGAGCGTGATTTCCAACCAGCCGTTTTTCTCGCCCGCGCGTAACAGTTCGACCCGCTTCGCCTTGAGTTCGATTTCGTTGTCGTCGCGCACGCCTGCGCGCAGTCGGCCCAGAGCCTCCGCGTCGGGTAGCGGGTTAACTTGAACGTGATAGCGCTTCTCGACGTGGCAATCGGGCGCCGTGAGCACATTGGCCCATGTCGTGTCGTTGGTGAACAGTAACAATCCCTCGCTCGCTTTGTCCAGCCGGCCGACGGGAAAGATGGGGCAGGGCGGGGGCGGATCAAAGCACTGAAATACGGTGGCCCGTCCGTGCTCGTCGCTGGCGCTGGTGATGAGGCCGCGGGGCTTGTTCAGGGCGTAATAGACCCGTTGCTGGGCTTCGACCCGGCGATCGTCAACCTCAATTGCCGCCGGGTCCCCATCGATAGGCGTCGCGGGATCCCAGACGACCCGCCCGTTGACCTTGACGCGGCCGGCCTTGATCCACTCCGCTGCGACGGTGCGCGATGCTACGCCGAGTTTCGACAGCACGCGCGCGAGCTCTTTTTTTACGGCGCGTTTACCGGGCACGGATTTGTTCGCGCGGCGGCGTAGCGGGCGGCGTTCCGTCACGGCAGGCTACTCGGATTCGAGCAAAGTGGAAATCGCCATGCGCAGGGCATGTTGCAGCGTGGCCAGCGGCATTGTGGGAATTGGTGATTCCGATGCCGTTTGTTCGGGCAGCAGCGGGATGTGGAGGAATGCGCTGCGGACGTCGCATTCACCGAGCGCTTGCAGATGCAGGGCCTGATACAGCGCGTGATTGCAGAGATAATTGCCGGCATGATTGGAAAACCCGGCGGCGATGCCTTGGGCACGCCAGCGTTCGATGAGTTGTTCTTGGCGCGGCAAGGTGCTGCGATAGGCGAGCGGCCCGTTGGGGAGGATGGGATCGCCGCGTGGCTGGTAACCGCCGTTGTCGGCGCAGGTGAAATCATCGAGATTCTGGGCGAAGCGCTCCAGTTGCAGCTGATCGCGTCGCGGCGCCTGGCCGATGAGCAGCGCCAGGTCGGCGCGGCTTTCGTCCAACAATCGTCGCAGCACGGGAGCGACCTCGGCGCGATTTAAAGGCAGTATGGCGAGAGTCAGCCGGTCGCGATACGCGGCCAGCAATTCATCCGATTGCAGGCTTTGCACCAGAATCTGAGAGGCGTTTAATTCGCCGCGGGCGGCTTCGAAACCGGTAATCAGCAGTTTCATGTGTCGGGCTCGCTATCGCGGTAGGAAACCGCTCCCACAACGGACTGTGCTCATGCTGTGGGACGTTGTCGCGAAATCACATCGCGGTAGGAAACCGCATGCACAATGGACGATGTTCGTGCTGTGGGAGCGGGTCATTCCGCGATGCTCATCGCGAGGCACTGCGCTTGATCGCCACATGTCGCCCCAGCAGCGGCTTGAGGAATGAGCCGGTATACGACGTTTCGCACTCAGCCACCTCTTCCGGCGTGCCTGTCACCAATATTTCGCCGCCGCGGTCGCCGCCTTCCGGGCCGAGGTCGATGATCCAGTCGGCGGTCTTGATGACGTCCAGATTGTGCTCGATGACCACCAGGGTATTGCCGTGATCGCGCAGGCGGTGCAGCACGGTCAACAGTTGATTGACGTCATGAAAGTGCAGACCGGTGGTGGGCTCATCGAGAATGTACAAGGTGCGGCCGGTGTCCCGTTTGGACAGCTCGCGGGAGAGTTTCACCCGCTGGGCTTCGCCGCCCGAAAGCGTCGTCGCGTTTTGTCCGAGGCTGATGTAGCCGAGGCCGACTTCCATCAGCGTCTGGAGTTTGCGGAAGATCGGCGGAACCGCGCTGAAGAAGTCCAGCGCTTCTTCGACGGTCATGCTCAAAACGTCGTGAATGGTTTTGCCCTTGTAGCGGATTTCCAACGTTTCGCGGTTGTAGCGCTTGCCCTTGCATACATCGCAGGTGACGTACACATCGGACAGAAAATGCATTTCCACCCGCAGCACGCCGTCGCCTTCGCAGGCCTCGCAGCGGCCGCCCTTGACGTTGAAGCTGAAACGGCCGGCGCTGTAGCCGCGCGAACGCGCTTCGGGCGTGGCGGCGAATAAATCGCGCACCGGTCCGAGCAAGCCGGTGTAGGTCGCCGGATTGGAGCGCGGCGTGCGGCCGATGGGGCTTTGGTCGATGTCCACCACGCGATCGAATAAATCCATCCCGACGATTTTGCCGACCGGCGCGGCGTCGATGCTGCTGTCGTTTAGGAAGCGCGCGGCATGGGCGTACAGCGTGTCATTGATCAACGTCGATTTGCCGGATCCGGAAACCCCGGTGACGCAGGTGAGCAGGCCGACGGGAATCTCGACGCTGACGTTGCGCAGATTGTTGCCGCTGGCGTCTTGAATACTGAGCCAGCCGGACACGGGCGCGGTGCGTTTCTCGGGCACTTCGATTTGGCGTTTGCCGCTGAGGTAGTCGCCGGTCAATGAGTCGTTGCTTGCTTCGATGTCCGACGGCGTGCCCTGGGCGATGATTTGTCCGCCGTGGACGCCCGCGCCGGGTCCGACGTCGACAACGTGATCCGCCGCCCGAATGGCGTCTTCGTCGTGTTCGACGACGATCACGGTGTTGCCCAAGTCGCGCAAGTCCGTGAGCGTTTGCAGCAGGCGTTGGTTGTCCCGTTGATGTAAACCGATGGACGGTTCGTCGAGGATGTACATCACCCCCACCAATCCGGCGCCGATCTGGCTGGCCAGTCGAATACGTTGCGCTTCGCCGCCGGAGAGGGTTTCCGCCGCGCGGTCGAGGTGCAAATAGTCCAAGCCGACATTGATCAGGAAAGACAAACGCTGGCGGATTTCCTTGACGATCTTGTCGGCGATTTCGCCGCGATTGCCGGCAAGATGGAGTTGCTCGAAAAACGCCAGAGACTTGTTGATGGGCAGGGCGGCGACTTCCGGCAAGGTCAACTCGCCGACGAACACGTAGCGCGCCTCGCGCCGCAGGCGAGTCCCGCCGCAATCCTTGCAGCGCTGCACGCTGAGATACTTAGCCAGCTCTTCCCGTACCACGTTGGACTCGGTTTCATGATAACGCCGCTGCATGTTGGGAATGACGCCTTCGAACGGGTGGCTGCGCTTTTGCACCGTGCCGCGCTCGTTGAGGTAGCGAAACTCGATGGTTTCCTCGCCGCTGCCGAATAGGATGATGTCTTGCACGTCTTTGGGCAGTTCCGTGAAAGGCGTGTTGACGTCGAACCCGTAGTGGTCGGCCAGCGAACTGAGCATTTGGAAATAATAGGCGTTGCGCCGGTCCCAGCCGCGCACCGCGCCCGCTGCCAGAGAATTTTCCGGATGGTGAACGACGCGCTGCGGATCGAAGATCTGCTTGGTGCCCAGACCGTCGCAGCTAGGGCACGCGCCCTGGGGATTGTTGAAGGAAAACAGCCGCGGCTCCAGTTCCGTCACGCTGTAACCGCAGTGCGGGCAGGCGAACTTGGCGGAAAACAGAATCTCCGGCTTCTCGGGTTCGTCCATGAAACCCAAGCGAACGATCCCTTCGCTCAGCGCCAGCGCCGTTTCAAGCGAATCGGCCAGGCGCTGTTTCATGTCTTCACGGACTTTGAAACGGTCGATGACGACTTCGATAGTGTGCTTGCGCCGCAAATCGAGTTTGCGTGTGTCGTCCAGTTCCACGATCTCGCCGTTGATGCGCGCGCGCAGATAACCTTGGGCGCGCAGTTGTTCCAGCAGAGTTTGGTGCTCGCCTTTGCGGGCGTCGATCACGGGCGCCAGCAGCATCACGCGCGTGCCCTCGGGCATCGCCATGATCTGGTCGACCATTTGGCTCACGGTTTGGGCAGCCAATGGCACGTTGTGCTCGGGACAGCGCGGCTCGCCGGTGCGGGCGAACAGCAAGCGCAGGTAGTCGTAAATCTCGGTGACGGTGCCGACGGTGGAGCGCGGGTTATGCGACGTCGTTTTCTGCTCAATGGCGATGGCCGGCGAGAGGCCCTCGATGTGATCCACATCGGGTTTGTCCAGCATGGAAAGAAACTGGCGGGCGTAGCTGGAGAGGGACTCGACGTAGCGGCGCTGCCCTTCGGCATAAATCGTATCGAAGGCCAGCGACGACTTGCCCGAACCCGACAAGCCCGTGATAACGATGAACTTATCTCGCGGCAAATCGAGATCGATGTTCTTCAAATTGTGAGTTCGCGCGCCGCGAATGCGTATGGTATCCATGATCCCGAAAACTAGTTTTATCCCCCAGGGACAACCTGCTAATATACGCGCTTCTTTGCGGTCGGGGCAAAAAGAAGAATATAAGAGATGGTTGAATCAGAACGCATGACGCCGCTGGAACGGCGTGCGGCATTTTCGCTTGCCGCGTTGTTTCTCATACGCATGCTGGGGTTATTCATGATCTTGCCCGTATTCACGCTGTACGCGCAGGAACTTCCCGACTCCACGCCTACCTTGATCGGTCTTGCAGTGGGCATATATGGTCTCACCCAAGCGGTGTTTCAAATGCCCTTCGGACTAGCGTCAGACCATTTCGGGCGCAAAAAAGTTTTATACGCCGGACTGTGTATTTTCGCGTTCGGAAGCGCGGTGGCGGCGTTATCGGACACCATGATGGGCATCATCATCGGACGGGCGTTGCAGGGCGCGGGTGCGATCGCCGCCACGGTAATGGCGCTGGCGGCGGATCTGACGCGGGAAGAGCACCGCACCAAGGCGATGGCGGTGATCGGCGCCAGCATCGGTTTGTCCTTCAGTTTGTCGCTGGTGTTCGGACCGCTGCTCAATCCGTGGATCGGCGTGCCGGGGTTGTTTTGGCTCACTGGGATTTTCGCCTTGGCGGGGATGGTTGTGGTGCGTTTCGTGGTGCCCGATCCGGTGGACAGCCGATTCCATCGCGACACCGAGCCGGTGCCTGCGCAGTTCAAAATGGTGCTGGCCGACGGGCAGTTGGCGCGATTGGATTTCGGTATTTTCGCTCTGCACCTCATTCTGACGGCGAATTTCGTGGTGATTCCGTTGGCGCTGCGCGATTACGCGGGACTGCCCGCGGAGCAGCATTGGTGGGTGTATCTCATCGTGATGTTGATCGCCCTGGGGGCCATGGTGCCGTTTGTAATTCGGGCCGAAAAGCACCGCCGCATGAAGCAAGTGCTGCTCGGCGCCATCGCGGTCATTGGCGCGGCCGAACTGGCCATGGCGATGGTCAGCGCGAGTCTTTGGTTGCTGGTCGGCGTGCTGCTGGTGTTTTTTGTCGCGTTCAATGTGCTCGAAGCCACCTTGCCGTCGTTGATCGCCAAGACCGCGCCGCCGGACAAGAAAGGCACTGCCATGGGCATTTACTCCAGCAGTCAGTTCTTCGGTGCGTTCTGCGGCGGCTTTTTCGGTGGCACGATCTATCATTACTTCCAATTGCCGGCGGTATTTTTCTTTTGTGCGTTTGTGGCGTTGGCCTGGTTGGTGGTGGCCTCCAGTATGCGCAATCCGCGTTACTTAAGCAGCTTCATGCTGCGCATCGACGACGGCTTGACCGACGACGACGGCAAGAAACTGGCGGTGCAGCTGACGGCGGTGCGCGGCGTTGCCGAGGCCGTGGTGGTGCCGCGCGACGGCGTGGCCTATCTCAAGGTTGACCAGCATGCCCTGGACCGCGATGGCCTATTGCGCTTTTCCGCCGCGGAAGGCTAGATTGCACGAATTCGTGGCCTGCGGCGATGTCGCCGTCGTGCCGTGGATGATGAAACTTGACGATCAACTATATAGACGATAACGAGGAACGGAGTAAGTAATATGGCAAAAGGCAGCGTAAACAAGGTCATTCTCATCGGCAATCTGGGTCGCGATCCAGAGGTGCGTTACACGGCGGGAGGTTCGGCGGTGGCCAACGTTTCCATCGCGACCACCGACACTTGGCGCGACAAACAGTCCGGAGAGCAGCAAGAGCGCACGGAATGGCACAACCTCGTTTTCTACAATCGCTTGGCGGAAATCGTCGGCGAGTACCTGAAGAAGGGTTCCAAGATTTTCGTTGAAGGTCGCTTGCAGACCCGCAAGTGGCAGGACAAGAACACCGGCCAAGACCGCTACACCACGGAGATCATCGTCGGCGAAATGCAAATGCTCGACGGTCGCGGCGGCGGCGGCGGCGCAATGGAGTCGGGCGGCGGCGGTGGTGGCGGTGGACGCGACAGCGGCGGACCGGCCCCTCGCGGCGCGCCATCGGAAGATTTCGACGACGATATTCCGTTCTAGGGTGCCGAACCCGAAGGGATGTACCATAAGGCCGCCGTTAAAGGGCGGCCTTATGCCATGATTTTTAGAAGTTTTTGGAGCGCGAGAACCCAGGATGAACCTACACGAGTTCCAGGCCAAACAACTGTTTAGAGACTTCGGCATACCGGTGTTGTCCGGGGCCACCGCTACAACCGCCCAGGAGGCCGTGGAAGCCGCGAAATCCCTTGGTGGCACCGGTTGGGTGGTCAAGGCCCAGGTCCACGCCGGCGGGCGCGGCAAGGCAGGCGGCGTGAAGCTGGCCAACAACCTGGACCAAGTTAGGGATTCCGCCCAGGCCATGCTGGGGTCCACGCTTAAGACCAAGCAAACCGGCGAGGCCGGGCTGCCCATCAACCGGGTGCTCATCGAGCCGCAATGCGAGATCAAACAAGAATTCTATGTCGCCGCCGTGGTCGACCGCGGCGCTCAACGGGTGACGCTCATGGCGACCCGCGCCGGCGGCACTGAGGTGGAGGAAGCGGCCGCGGCCAATCCAAGCCTATTCGTGCGCGAGCGCATCGATCCGGTCGTAGGGTTGATGCCTTACCAGATCCGCAACATCGGTTTCGGTCTGGGCATGCCGTTGGCGCAAGTGAATCAACTGGCGGCGGTGCTTAACGGCATCTACGCGTTGTTCATCGGTAAGGATGCAAGCCTGGTGGAAATCAATCCGCTCATTCTGACCGGCGATGACAAGCTCATCGCGCTGGACGCCAAGATCAACATCGACGACAACGCGTTGTACCGTCATAGCGACATCACGGCGCTGCACGATCCGACTCAGGAGGACGCCAAGGAGTTGGAGGCGCAGAAACACAACCTCAATTACATCAGCCTCAACGGTTCCATCGGCTGCATGGTCAACGGCGCCGGGCTGGCCATGGCGACCATGGATCTGATCAAGCTCCACGGCGGCGAACCGGCGAACTTTCTCGATGTGGGCGGCGGAACGACCAAGGAGCGGGTGGCCGAGGCATTCAAGCTGATCCTTTCCGATACGAAGGTCAAAGCGGTGCTGGTGAATATTTTCGGCGGCATCGTGCGCTGTGATCTGATCGCCGAGGGCATTATCTCCGCGGTGCGCGACGTCAAAGTCAATATACCGGTGGTGGTGCGACTGGAAGGCACCAACGCCGAGGCCGGGCGCAAACTGCTGAGCGAGAGCGGTCTGGCCTTGACCGCAGGCGCAACGCTGACGGACGCGGCGCAAAAGGTGGTGCGCGCCGCACTGGGAGGACAGGTCTAATGGCGGTATTGGTGAACAAAAACACGCGGGTGATATGCCAAGGCTTTACCGGCAAGCAAGGCACGTTTCACTCCGAGCAGGCGATCGCTTACGGAACGCAGCTGGTGGGCGGCGTGACGCCCGGCAAAGGCGGTCAAACCCATTTGGATCGACCGGTGTTCGATACGGTGCGACAGGCCGTGCAGGCGACCCAGGCCGATGCAACCATGATCTACGTCCCGGCGGCGTATGCGGCGGACGCGATCATCGAAGCCGCCGAAGACGGTATCCAAGTCATCGTGTGCATCACCGAAGGCATTCCCGTACTCGACATGGTGCGCGTCAAAGCCGTGCTGCGTCACCACAACGCAAAACTGATCGGCCCGAATTGTCCGGGCATCATCACGCCGGGCCAATGCAAGATCGGCATCATGCCGGGCGTCATTCACAAGCCGGGCTGCATCGGGATCGTGTCGCGTTCGGGCACGCTGACCTATGAGGCCGTCTATCAGACGACGCAAAACGGCCTTGGCCAGACCACGTGCATCGGCATCGGCGGCGATCCGGTGCACGGCCTGACGTTCAAGGATTGTCTGGAGTTGTTTCAGGAAGATCGCCAGACCAAGGGTATCGTGCTGGTGGGCGAGATTGGCGGCAGTGAGGAAGAAGAGGCCGCCGAGTTCATTCGGGCCAAGGTGCGCAAACCGATCGTCGCCTACATCGCCGGTGTCACCGCGCCCCCCGGAAAACGCATGGGGCACGCCGGGGCGATCATTTCCGGCGGTAAGGGCACGGCGAAAGAAAAATTCGCCGCGCTCGATGCGGCGGGCGTGTCCATCGCGCGGTCGCCGGCGGACATCGGCTCGCGCATGCTCGAGTTCTTTCAAGGTTAGCCGCATAGGATAGGTATGGCCAAGCCTGCCAAGGTGTTGCGTGTGGCCATGGCCCAGCTCAATGTCGTCGTGGGCGACATCGGGGGCAACGCCGAGAGGATTCTTGCCGCGGCCCAACGCGCCCGCGACGATCTCAAGGCGGGCATCGTCGTTTTCCCGGAATTGGCGCTGACCGGCTATCCGCCGGAGGACTTATTGTTGCGCGCCGGATTCATCGACAAGGCGCAACACGGCATCAATATGCTGCGGACCAAGTTGCGCGGCATCGACGCGGTGATCGGTCTGCCGTGGCGGGAACAGAACGGCCTGTACAACGCGGCACTGTGGCTGCGCGAAGGCGAAATCATCGGCCGCTATTTCAAGCACCATCTGCCGAATTATTCCGTGTTCGACGAGAAGCGCTACTTTCAAAGCGGTGGCGCGCCGTGTGTGATCGATTTTGACGGTGTTCCCGTCGGTGTGACGATCTGCGAAGACTTATGGCATCCGGGGCCGATGGCGAGCGCCGCCCAAGCGGGCGCGAAGCTGATGCTCAATCTCAATGCGTCGCCCTATCACATCGGCAAGCATCAGGAGCGGGAAAGCGTGCTGCGCATGCGCGTCGCCGAAGCCCCCATGCCCGTCGTGTACGTGAATCTGGTCGGCGGTCAGGACGAATTGGTGTTCGACGGCGGCTCCATGGTGATGAACGCTGAGGGACGGCTGGCGGCGCGGGAGGTTGCGTTCGAGGAAGGGTTGTTCGCCGTCGATTTTCACGTCGAGCAGGGCGTGCGGCCGGTGCCCAAGTCCTGCGTCATGGATGCGCGGGCCGAGCAGGACTTGTATCGCGCCATCGTGTTGGGCATTCGGGACTACGTCAATAAGAACGGCTTCAGCGGCGCCGTGTTGGGGCTGTCCGGCGGCATTGATTCCGCGTTGACGCTGGCGCTGGCGGTCGACGCGCTCGGCGCCGATCAGGTCGAAGCGGTTATGATGCCATCCCGTTATACCGCCGCGATGAGCGTGGAGGATGCCAAGCGCCAAGCGCAAGACATGGGCGTTGGGTTTTCCGTCATTTCCATCGAGCCGGTTTTCGATACGTTTCTTAGGTCGCTGCGCGACGAGTTCAAGGATTTGCCGCCCGATGTGACGGAGGAGAACATTCAAGCCCGCTGTCGGGGCGTTATTTTGATGGCCATTTCCAACAAGAAGCGCAAAATCCTTCTGACCACCGGTAACAAGAGCGAAATGGCCGTCGGCTACGCCACGCTGTATGGCGACATGGCCGGGGGATTCGCGCCGATCAAGGATCTGCCCAAGACATGGGTGTACCGCTTGGCGCGCTATCGCAATAGTTTGGATGAGGTAATTCCGGCCCGCGTGATCGATCGCCCGCCCAGCGCGGAACTGGCCCCGAATCAAACCGACCAGGACTCGTTGCCGCCTTACGACGTTTTGGACCCGATACTGGAACTGTATATCGAGCAGGACAAGGAGCCGAACGAGATCGTCAAGGCCGGTTTCGACGAGGCCACGGTGCGGAAAGTGGTGCAGATGGTCAACCGCAATGAGTACAAACGCCGCCAAGCGCCGCCGGGGGTACGGGTGACGCGCCGTGCGTTTGGTCGCGACCGGCGCTATCCTATTACCGCTAAATTCTGGACGTAGGGCTAAATTTAATAGAGGTTCCTTAGGGGTGCACAATGAAAAAAATCGAAGCAATCATTAAACCGTTCAAGTTGGACGACGTGCGCGAAGCGTTATCGGAGATCGGTGTCACCGGAATGACGGTGGTGGAAGTGAAAGGCTTCGGTCGCCAGAAAGGCCATACCGAGTTGTATCGCGGAGCAGAGTACGTGGTGGATTTTCTGCCCAAAGTGAAACTCGAAGTGGTGGTCGCCAACGATCAATTGGATCGCTGCGTGGAGGTGATCGCCAATGCCGCGCGAACCGGCAAGATCGGCGACGGCAAGATTTTCGTCAGCAGCGTGGAGCGGGTCGTTCGCATCCGCACCGGCGAGCAGAACGAGCAGGCGATTTAGTTGGCTAAAGCCCGTCGGCGGCGCTGTCGTTCGACGATTCTTTTTCCGCCCGCAATTCAGCCAGCGCGGGGTGGTCGGGGGCATTGAGCTCGAGCACCCTTAGGACATCGCTGGCCAAATCGTACAGCCCGAGTCGAGTGTAGGCTTCGTACAAAAGGTAAAGCGCTTCTCGCGCTGCCGGAGTGCGCTGATAGCGCTCGACAATATGTTTGGCACGACCCGCGGCCGCGACGTTGGCGCCGCGCCGCAGATAGTAATCGGCGACATGCAGCTCGTGTTGGGCAAGATGATTGTGCAAATGCACTAGCCGCTTGACGGCATCGGCGGTGTAGGCCGAGTCGGGATACTGATTGACCAGGGTCGTGAAGTAGTTGAATGCTTCGCGCACGGCGCGCGGGTCGCGCCGTGTGGCGTCGATGTTGAACAAGTAATCCAGCGCCCCCATCCCCTTGTTGAAGCTGGCCAGGCCTCGCATGTAGTAGGCGTAGTCGACGTTGGGATGCCGCGGGTAAAGCTTGATAAAGCGATCGGCCGCGGCGATGGCCGAATCCGGCTCGTCGTACTTGTAATAGGCGTAAATCATGTCCATCTGGGCCTGCTGGGCGAAGCGGCCGAATGGATAGCGGGCTTCGAGGGTTTCCAGGTGTTTTAGTGCGGTTTCGTAGTCGGCGGTATCGAGCGCCGCTTTGGCGGCCCTATAGAGGCGGGCGGCGGACCAATCCTTGGTTTCTTCCTCGAGCGTCGCGCAGCCGCTCGAGAATAGGGCCAAGCCGAGGAGTGTCCATAGGCAGAGTTGTATGATTTTGCTGCGAAAGCGGGCCATAGCATCGTATCAGGCGGCGGAACCGGCGCGTAGTATAACCGGTTTGTCACCGCGTCGGGGATGGGCAAAAATTTGTAACAATTCTTAGTAAGTTAGGCGTGCGGCCGATAACGAGAGTAGGCACAAGGCGCGCAACCCTGCGGCCCCAGGTGTGACATGAGCTCTTCGGAACTGTTGTCCAGACCGCCGGCAACGGACACCCCGGCAATCGACGGAAAATTTCGTGTCAGGATAGCGCGGGATGCATACGAAGTTTTTCTCGATGAATTAACGCCGCCAATCGGCGGCGGCAAGCCGGTCACGGCATCGCAAATTCTAGCCAAGCTGAAAAAACTCAAAGTCACCAACGGCATCGACCGGGCGGCCATCGATCAGGCGTTGGCTGATGTTAATTCGGGAAAAGTGAAGCCTGTCGCCGCGGAGTCGGGCGTATCGATCGTCATCGTCCGGGGGCGGGCGGCCCGCGACGGAACAGACGGCGTGCTCACCTGGACGACCGAGCCGAAGACGGCCGGCGCGCCGCGCGTTGTTCGGCCACAGCAAATCATCGGTCGCTATGTTCCCGCGACGGCCGGCGAGCCCGGCATTGACGTATTCGGCAACAAGACGCGGGCGCGGGATGGCGTTGACACGCTGTCGTCGTGCGGTTCTGGAATCCTTGCCGTGGACACGGGCGAGGGCAGGGAATTCACGGCGCTGTTCTACGGTTGCGTCCAACTCGATGGCGGTGTTTTGAGCGTCAATCCCTTTGTTACGATTGCGCCGGACAAATTGACCGCGACCATGACACTGCATCCACTGGACGACGAAGCGGTGACGTTGCCGCATATTATCGTCACGCTTACTGAGCTTGGCGTTCGTCACGGCATTTGTGAATCCGAGCTGGAAAGCGCGCTGACAGCACTGAACCATAGCCGCCAGGTTCAAGACGACGTCGTTGTCGCGCGGGGCCAGGCTGCGGTCGACGAGCAACCCGCGACGATTGCGTGGCGCATTCCTTTGGCGACGATTTGCACCGCGATGGCGGTGGTGCGCCGTGGCGACATTCTGGCGGAAGTTACGGTCCCTGCCGCGGCGGGGGCGAATGGACGGGACGTGCTCGGCAACGAACTTCCGGCAAAAACGGCGAGCGTGGCGGTGCCGCAAGCCGGCGATGGCGTTGAAATCATCGAGCAGGGTCCGCGACGGGTGTATGCGGCGAAGATTTACGGCCGCATCGCCTACGGCAATGATGTGGTGAGTGTCGTAACGCCGTTGTACGTGGAAGACGACCGCATGAAGGCGACGATGGACGTTTACAAAACGTCGTCGGCGAAAGATGGGCGGGCCGTATGCGAAGCGGACATTTTGGAAGCACTGGCGTCGTTCGGCGTTGTCGTTGGTCTGCAGCTCGAAACCATCCGCCATGCCTTACAGCAGCTGGCCGGCTCGAGCGCGTTGCTCTTGAAACGGGTCGTGGTCGCCAAAGGCACGCCGGCGGTGGACGGCGTGGATGAGTCGTTGGCGTTGGTGGACAAGGTCAGCTCCGGAAAAGTGCTGCAGAACGGTCGCATTGACTTTCACGACCACAACTATCCCGTGAATGTGATGGCGGGCGCCGTGGTGGCGCGGCGCGTCGCGGCGGTGCCGGCGCGAATGGGATGCGACGTGCTGGGCAACGAAATTCCCGGGCGCGAACCCAAACCGTTGGAACTGACACTGGAAGGCGTTGAAGAGCAGGCGGACGGCGTGTTCGTGGCATCGCGCGATGGCGCCCTGTTAGTGAGCAACGGCGCGCTCGCGGTAACTGACCTATTGGCGGTTGGCGGCGACGTCGGCCCGGCCACCGGCAATATTGACGCCAAACTCAATGTTCATGTCAAAGGCTACGTTATCGCGGGCTTTCGCGTTGCGGCCTCCGGCGATGTCGTTGTGCAGCAGAACATCGAGCAGGCGCGGGTGGACGTGGGCGGCAGCCTGGTGGTGCACGGCGGCGTGCGAGGCGGGCAGAGCGACGTTTGCGTCAAGGGAACGATGCAGGCGCAATTTATCGAACTGGGCAAAGTTCGCGTCGATGGCGATGTCGCGATCGGCAAAGCGCTTGTCAATTGTGATCTTCGCAGCTGCGGCGCGATTCGGATCGCCGACCCGAGCAAGGGCGCCATTCTGGGTGGTCAGGTGCGCGCTCAGAGTGGCATTACAGCGGCGGTGCTGGGTTCGGCGGCCTGCGTTAAAACCCGGGTCGAATTGGAGCTGCCGGCGCCGCTGATCGACGACTTGGCTGCCATGAAAGCACGCCTCGAAAAAATCAAGAACGATCTCACCGGATTGGAAGCGCTGTGTGCCCAGTGTGCGGCGGCCGGTGGCCAGGACGGCAACGCGACCTGTCACAAGATCTGCAACACGGTCGACGCGATGCGCAATGAGTTGGCGAGCGCGCAAAGCGAGCGGGACGATCTCATCGCACGCATGGCGGAGTTGAAACAGGCGCGAGTCCGCGTGCTGCGCCGCGTCTTCCCCGGCGTTCAGATACGGCTTTTCGGCATCTCCCGGACCGTTGACAAGGAGTTGGGGCCGGGCGAGTTCTACCTCAAGGGCGACGAGATCGCCTTCGAATCCCGCTGATAACCGGGGGTCAGACCCCGACTAACCGATTTCGTTAGAGGCCTGACCCCCAATGATCGGGGTCAGACCCCCGATTGTCGGATTCGTTGGGGGTCTGACCCCCTGTATAATCGGATGTTATGACGCAACGACATCAATACCAATCGACTATCACGGCTGATCTTGCCGGTCTGCGCCTGGACCAGGCTCTGGCTAAGCTTTTCCCGCAGTTCTCGCGCGCCCGGCTGCAACGCTGGTTGGCGGAGAACGCCATTTCCGTCGACGGCGCGACGGGCGTTTCGGCGAAGACCCGCGTGGTGGGCGGCGAGAACGTGGTCGTCGACGCGGTGCTCGAGCAGGTGGAGACGTGGCAGCCGCAAAAGATCGATCTCGCCATTGTGTATGAGGATCCGGATATCGTCGTGATCAATAAGCCGCCTAATCGGGTCGTGCATCCGGCGGCGGGCAACCGCGAGGGGACGCTGCTCAACGCGCTGCTTCATCATGCGCCGCAGTTGGCCGCTCTGCCGCGCGCCGGCATCGTCCACCGGTTGGACAAAGACACCTCCGGATTGCTGGTGGTTGCCAAGTCACTCGCGGCTCACACACATCTGGTGCGCGCACTTCAGGCGCGCACCGTGAAGCGCGAGTACGATGCCATCGTAGTGGGCGAAGTAATTTCAGGGGGAACGGTGACCGCGTCCATGGGGCGGCATCCTGTGGACCGCAAGCGCATGGCGGTGATCGAGACAGGCAAGGCTGCGGTAACCCATTATCGCGTGCATGAGCGGTTCGCCGGCTATACCTGGCTGCGCGTTAGTCTTGAAACCGGTCGCACTCATCAGATTCGGGTTCACTTGGCGCACATTCGCTTTCCCATCGTCGGCGATCCGGTGTATGGCGGCCGGCTAAAAATTCCGCCGGGCGCTTCGGATGGCGTGCGCAACGCGTTGCGCGGTTTTAAGCGCCAGGCCTTGCACGCGGCCCGTTTGGGATTGGAGCATCCGACCACCGGAGAATGGTGCGAATGGGAAGTTGCCCCGCCGTCGGATTTCCTGGCGCTGGTGGAGGTGCTCAGGCAGCATGGCGCCTAGTATCGACTACATCAAGGCCGAGTGGCCTGCGCCGGCAAACGTGCGCGCCGTATCGACATTGCGTTCCGGCGGCGTCAGCGTCGCGCCGTATGATTCCCTCAATCTCGGTCATCATGTCGGCGACGCCGCGGAGGCGGTGGCTGAGAATCGTCGACGCGTACGTGAAACCTTGGCGCTTCCGAACGAGCCGGTGTGGTTGAATCAAGTTCATGGGGTCGACGTCGTATCGGCGCAGGGCGCTCCGGGCATCCCGTGTGCAGATGCGAGCGTCGTGGATGCGGTTGGGACGGTTGCGGCGGTGCTGACGGCGGACTGCCTGCCCGTGGTGCTGTGCGATCGTCGCGGGACACGGGCGGCGGTTGCCCATGCCGGGTGGCGCGGCCTTCTCGCCGGAATCTTGGAGCGCACCGTGTCAAGCATGCATACCGAACGTGGCGAGCTGCTGGCATGGCTTGGACCGGCCATCGGCCCCGGCGCTTTCGAGGTCGGAACCGAGGTGCGCGACGCGTTTGTCAGTGCGGATGCCCGCGCCGCCGACGCGTTCACGCAGAATACCCGCGGCCGTTGGCAAGCGAATCTTTGTGCCCTGGCGCGTCAGCGCTTGGCGGCCGCCGGTGTAACGGCTGTCTACGGCGGCGCCTTTTGCACATACTCGGACGAGCGGCGTTTTTTTTCCTATCGGCGCGATGGCGAGACCGGTCGTATGGCAACACTGGCGTGGCTCGAATCCGCGGGTTAGTCGAGGAGGTGCTATGGACAAGTGGTACATGGTGACGGCGGTCGGCAAAGATCAAACCGGAATCGTCGCGGCGATCACCGGAGCGCTTTTCGACGGCGGCTGTCATCTGGGCGAGGCCTCGATGGCGAGATTGGGTGACAGCTTTACCGTGATGATGATGGTGCGCCACGCGAACGGCGAAAAGACGCTGCGATCCTTGCTTGAAGCGGCGGTCGAGAAGATGCACCTCCATCTGCATGTCGACCCGGTAGATGGCGTGCTTCATCATCACGTCATTCCCAATCTGCGCATCAGTGTTTTTGGCGCCGATCGGCCGGGAATCGTCGCTCAGGTGACGCGAGTGTTGGCGAGCGATGGCTTGAGTATTTGTCATCTGGAAACGGACGTCGCCGGCACGCAGGAGCGGCCGATTTATGTCATGCACATCGAGGCTAAGGGGCGCGAATCCGCCGAGGCGCTGCAATCCAGACTGCGTCAAGCCGTGGGGGCGGGTTTGGATGTGCGGGTCGCCGATCTGGATTTGGTGATCGGTTAGCAACCGCTCATGCTTGAAGTCCTCACCTATCCCGATCCTCAGCTCAAGCAGGTCAGTGAACCTGTCACAGCCTTCGATGCCGTGTTGCGTGATTTCGTTGATCGGTTGGAAGCGACGCGCCTGGCGGCCCCCGGTTGCGTCGGCATTGCGGCGCCGCAAGTCGGTAAAACGATTCGACTGGCCATCGTCGATGTTTCCTCCAAACCCAAACACAAAAATCACGGCCGACTGGTTCTGATCAATCCGGAGATCACCCAATGGGAGGGCTTTGCTCTCGGTCGCGAGGGGTGTCATTCAGTACCCGACTACACGGGCAACGTCATCCGCGCCGAGCGAATCGCGTTACGCGCGTTTGATCTCGACGGCCGAGAGCAGAACTTCGAGATGGAAGGATTCGAGGCGCGCGCCGTGCAGCACGAATTGGATCATTTGGACGGGTTGTTGTTCTTGGATCGCTTGGTGAGCCACCGCAGCGACTTGTTTCGACGCAAGAACTATGGCGAGAACGCAAAGAAGTAAAGCGACAAACTAGAACTTGTAGCCGATCGAAAACATTTTCTCGTCTTTTTTATTGACTGTGTAATCGAACTCCAGCCGCTCGCCGTTGGACAGTTTGTAGCCCGCTCCGATACCGACCGCGCCGTGGGCATCGAGCCCGTTCACCATTTGGAAGATGGTCAGATTGTCAGGATGCTCGTCTTCTGTTTCCCACAAATAGCCGGCCTTGCCTTTGAAGTAGACGCTGCCCGCGCTGCGAAACGTCGCATACTGGGCCTGCGTGAACGCTTCGAAATCGAACAATCCGCGGGACTCTGGGGCATGATGTTTTGCGGCGAGGCGGGGTTTGGGCAAGGGGGCTTGGACGGCTTCAGGTTCGGCGGGTTCGTCATTCTGCGGAACGGCCTCGCCCATGTCGTTCGCGAGCAGCGCAAAGTTGATGTCCCAAGTGCTGGTGGTATAGGCGCGGGCTTCCACGATTTGGACGCCGGGGCGTTCTGCCCGTTCGGCCAGGGCGGATGCGCAGGCGCATGAGCAACAGACGATTCCGATGAATCTTTTCACGCGTGATTTTCGCTCTTGGATTTCGCCGCACCACTTAGTGTGCCGGCGCGCCCCAGTGATTGTTCCGAAGTTCCTAAGCTACAAAAGGGAATGGACTCGATAAATACGTACAGACCCAGTTGCGATTTTCGGTTGCTGCAGGACGAAACTGCGAAATGCGATAGTGGCAGTAAGTATGGCGGAAAATAGCGCTAAATACAATTCGTTATTCGACCTGTCTCAATCCAAAAGTGAGACAGGTCGCACAAATCCGATCGAATGTGGGTACGGCGCGCCATATCTTGCGTGCTCTGGCCTTCTGTGCCGCGACATATTGAGTGCTCTCGGGAAGCTGCGGTCGGTGCCGCGTCATCGACGCATGTAGTGAGTAGGCGACAACCTGGCGCTTGTCGATTCACGGGCTATAGTTTTCGATGGGTAGGGCTTTTTACGTATGCGCTTTGGCGGAAGAGGCGGCGCGTTGCGTGGCCAGGGTCAACGGTGTAGGCTGAATCCCCGCTCCGTCGGGGCATTCGTTAATGTTGACCTTCGTTAGGGAAGAACATGGGACGCCACATTTTTTGTGTTTTGTCTGTTTCCATAGTTGTAGCTGCCGTACTGCCTGTGGCGGCATTGGCCGAAACTCCCTCCGCGGAGGAGATCGTCAAACAGTGCTATTACAAGAACCAGGGCAAGGATCAGCACACCCGCCTGGCAATCGCCATCAAATCGGCGGACGGCAAGGAGAACGCCAGCGAGTACACGCGCTATTGGAAGGACGCTGCCGGCGAAGGCGACCTCGAAGAAAAGATGGTGTTGTTCACGCTTTCGCCGAAGGAAAGCCGCGGGGTGAATTACATGCGTTGGGCTTATCGTTCGGCTAGCGGCAAACCACCGGAGCAATGGGTTTACCTTCCCGAATTGCAGACGGTGCGGCGGGTATCGCAACGCGATCCCAATGACATGACGTGGGGGCTCACCGACGAGGATTTCCGGATCCGCGCGATCGATGAGGATGATCATCAGCTCGTCGAAACGCGAACCACGCCCGAGGGTACGATTTACGTGATCCAGTACACACCGAGGAGCCCGTCGGTCTATTCGCGGTGGATCTCGGAGTTTATTAAGCCCGATGGCTGGTCAACGTGCTCGCGGAGGTCGGACAAGTTTTACGACAAAAACGATCGTATTCTGAAAAAAGTAAGTTACAGCTGGATTGTGTTGGACAACACCTGGGTTTGGGATACGGTCACCATCGAGAATCAGCGCGACCTTTCCGTTGTGACGTACAAAACCCTTGACGCTCGGGTAAATGTCGGTCTGGTCGATGAGGATTTCACCGAGCGACGCCTCAAGCGCGGCGCGCCATAGGAACTGATCCGGCCGCAATTTGAATCCGCGGCGGCGATGCCGCGGGCGAAGAGTCGCGGAATGATCCGCTCCCACCTCCGGGGGCCGTTTTTTCGTGGGGCCGGATCATTCCGCCTGCAGCGGACAGTCCATCCCGTTCGAACTTCAGCGGAGACGCGCCAGCGTGAATCAATCGCCTCTACAGGAGTTGCGTGATCCCGAGTTGAGCCGTTACGGGGTGCGTGTTCTTGTGAAGCGCGACGATTTGCTTCACCCGCAGATCTCCGGCAATAAGTGGCGCAAGCTGAAATACAACCTCATGATGGCCCGCCGCCAGCGCTTCGATACGCTGCTGACTTTCGGCGGCGCCTACTCCAACCATTTGCACGCGGTCGCCGCCGTCGGCCGGGTTTGCGGCTTCGACACCATCGGCGTCGTGCGCGGCGCGCCAGGGGTGGAGGAGAATCCCACCTTGAGCGATGCGCGCCGCTTTGGCATGAAACTGTTTTTTGTGGAGCGCGAGGCCTATCGGTGCAAGGATTCCGCCGCGATGCTGGAGGTGTTGCACGAACGTTTTGGCCGTTTCTTTCTGTTGCCCGAAGGGGGCGCGAATGCGCTTGCCTTGACCGGTTGCGGCGAGCTGGCTCAGGAAATCGTTGATCAACTTGGTGAAACGCCCGATGCGGTGATGTGCGCCTGCGGTACGGGCGCGACTTTGGCGGGTTTGGCGGCACATCTTCCGGCCCGCAGCGAGGCAGTTGGCGTATCGGTTCTGAAGGGTGAATCCTCCATGGCGGAGGACGTACGTCGCTTGCTGCGGGAGGCGGCGCTGGCGGCGAAGAGTCCATGGCAGGTGTTGTCGGACTATCACTTTGGCGGCTATGCCAAATGTTCCGATGAGTTGTTGGCGTTCGTGACGCGATTTCGCGCGGTCAATGAAATTCCCATCGAGCCGGTGTATACCGGCAAAATGTTTTTCGCGTTATACGACTTGGTGCGCCAAGGCCGGTTCGCGCCCGGCTCGACTATCGTCGCGGTGCATACGGGAGGGCTGCAGGGCTTGCGCGGGATGGCGCGCAAATTGGAAAGCCGCGGCAATTTCGACTGGGTTAACGATTACCGGTCTGTCTAGCGACAAATGCTACTTCAGCACGCTCTCCAGTGCGGGCCAAACGTTGTCGAGCAGCCGCGGCTGACTCGCCGCGTTGGGGTGAATGCCGTCGCGCTGAAATGCGCTCAGATCGTTCTCGATTCCGTCAAGAAAGAACGGTACCAGCGCGGTGTTGTACTGCCGGGCCAGATCTCGGTAGGTGTTGCGAAACGCGCTGTCATACAGCGGCCCATAGTTAGGCGGCAAGGCCATGCCCACGAGTACGACGCGGGCGTTTTCGCGTTGCGCGCGCGTGATCATCTGAGCGAGATTTTCCTTCAAGCTTTCCAGCGTAAGTCCGCGTAGACCATCGTTGCCGCCCAGTTCGATGATGACGATTTCCGGCGCATGGCGTTGCAGCAGCGGCGCAAACCGTGCAAGCGCACCCGCCGTGGTGTCACCGCTGATGCTGGCGTTGATCACATCGTAATCAAATCCTTTTTCACGCAGTCGAGTTTGCAGCAGCGTGACCCAGCTCTCGCTTTGCTTGATGCCGTAGCCGGCGCTTAAACTATCGCCGACAACGAGGATCGCCGGGGCGGAATGAACCGCCGCGGAAAACCAAAGTCCAACCAGCAACAAAAAGCGATAGCCCATGACCGAATTAGCCGTAAAAGTTTCCGATGTGGTCAAGCGCGTGACGGTTCCCGAAGGCGAGCTGACGCTGCTGACCGACATCGATTTTACCATTGAAACCGGCGCCAGCCTCGCTGTCGTTGGAGCATCGGGGTCGGGCAAATCGACGTTGCTTGGCTTGATGGCCGGGTTGGATCGACCCACGAGCGGCCACATCGTCGTTCACGGCACCGAAATCACCGCCCTCGATGAAGATGCCCGCGCCGCGTTGCGCGGTCGCTTGATGGGATTTGTTTTTCAATCGTTTCAACTTCTGCCCAGTTTGACCGCAGAAGAGAATGTGATGCTTCCACTCGAGTTGGCGGCCAACGCCAATGCCCGGGACGCCGCGAGAAATGTCCTCGAACGAGTCGGCCTCAGTCATCGTTTACACCATTATCCGAAACAGTTGTCGGGCGGCGAGCAGCAGCGGGTTGCCATCGCCCGCGCTTTCGCAACCCACCCCAAGCTCTTGCTGGCCGACGAACCCACCGGCAGCCTCGATCGCCATACCGGCGAGAAAGTGGGCGAATTGCTGTTCGAACTGAACCGGGAGCACGGCACAACCTTGGTGCTGGTGACCCACGACGATCAGTTGGCCGCCCGTTGCAGTCGGCAGTTGCGGCTGGATGAAGGCAAGCTGGTGGCGGCATGAACTCCGTCGATCGGCGGTTGGCGTGGCGCATGTTGCGCCGGGAATGGCGCAGCGGCGACCTGCGCGTTTTTTTTGTCGCCATCGCGCTGGCGACGGCCGCAGTCGCCGCGGTTGGTTTTTTCACTGACCGCATCGCCCAGGTGCTGGCGCTCAACGCCAATGAATTGCTGGGCGGCGACTTGATCGTCTCATCTCCGAATCCCCTGCCGGAGGAATGGCTGACCGCGGCCCGGCAACAGGGCTTGGCGTCGGCCCGAACCGTCGAATTTCCGAGCATGGTCGGCGGCGCGCAGCGGTTCGAGCTGGCCGGCGTCAAGGCTGTTAGCGAGGGCTATCCGTTGCGCGGCACATTGCGGATCGCCGACGACCTCTTCGCTGCCGATCGCGAAACCACGACCGTGCCAAGTGTCGGCAGCGTGTGGGCGGAAGCCCGTTTGTTGAGCGCTATCGGGGCGCAAGTCGGCGACACGGTAAATCTCGGTCAGTCGAAACTCAAAGTCGAGGCTGTGCTGAGCAACGAGCCGGCGCGGGCGGCCGGCAACGTGTTCAGCATGGCGCCGCGACTGTTGGTGCGCATCGACGATCTAACGGCAACCGGATTAATCGGCCCTGGCAGCCGGGTGCGTTACACAGATCTGTTCGCGGGATCCGCCGATACCGTGGCCGAATTTCGCAAATCCGTCGAGAAGCAACTTTCACCTTTGCAGCGCATGCAGGGCGTCGAAGACGCGCGGCCCGAGGTGCGTCAGGCGTTGGAGCGTGCGCGGCGGTTCCTTGGATTGGCGGCCATGGTGAGCGTGGTGCTCGCGTCCATCGCCGTGGCGCTGACGGCGGATCGTTTTATCAATCGGCACCTCGATGCTTGCGCTGTGATGAGATGCTTGGGCGCGTCGCAGCGAACCATTCTGTCGATTTACGGTAGACAGATCGGAGCGGTTGCGCTCGCTGGCGGTGCGCTGGGCGTGTTGATCGGCTACTTGGCGCAGAACGGTTTGGTGGCGATGGCGGCAAGTGTGACCAACGGCACGCTGCCGGCGCCTTCGATGATGCCGGTGCTGGCTGCACTGGCAACCGCGGCTGTGACCGTCATTGGCTTCGCCGCGCCGCCGCTGATGCGGTTGCGCAATGTGCCGACGTTGCGGGTGCTGCGCCGCGAGATGACGCCCATGACGGGCGGCGCGAGAACGACGGTGCTGTTTGGTGCGACGGCACTGATCGCGCTCTTGCTGTGGCAGGCGGGCGATCCCAAGCTCGGCATGTGGGTGGTGTTGGGATTGCTCGGTGCGCTGGTGGCGCTGGGCGGCCTGGCCTGGATCATGCTCAGCCTGACGCGCCGTTTGACCCGCGGTGTCGGCGTGGCGTGGCGGTTCGGGATTGCCAACCTGGTGCGGCGCGGACGCTCGAGCGTGGTGCAAGTGATCGGGTTTGGTTTGGGGTTCACCGCTTTGTTGTTGCTGAGCGTCGTGCGCGGCGACCTGCTCGATGCGTGGTCGCAACGCTTGCCCGAGGATGCGCCGAATCGCTTCTTGATCAATATCCAGCCCTCGCAGATGGAAGAGGTCAAACGTTTCTACCAAGCGCGGAACCAGCCGGATCCCGGTTTTTATCCCATGGTGCGCGGGCGGTTGGTGGCGGTGAACGGCAAACCCACGGCGGAAGAAGACTACGCCGACGATCGCGCGCAGCGACTGGTCGCCCGGGAGTTCAATTTGAGCTTCGCCGAAGAGATGGCGGCCGACAACAAAATTGTCGCCGGCCAGTGGTGGTCGGGGGGCGAGGCTGCGGCGCAGTGGTCGGTGGAAGAGGGATTGGCCAAGACGCTGGGATTTAAGATGGGGGACACGCTGAGTTTTCAAGTCGCCGACCGGACGATCGAAGCGAAGATCACCAGCTTGCGCGGCGTCGAGTGGGATTCCTTTCGGGTGAATTTTTTCGTCATCGGGCCACCCCAAGCGCTGGTCGATTACCCGGCGACATACATCACCGCGTTCTACTTGCCGGAGGATCGCGGCGAGTTCTTGACAGATCTTTTGCGCACTTTTCCCAATATCACGGTGATCGACGTCGCCGCGGTGATGACGCAAGTCCGCAACATCATCACGCGGGTCAGCGAGGCTATCGAGTACGTATTTGCGTTTACCATCGCCGCCGGACTGGTGGTGCTGTATGCATCGATCCACGCAACCTTTGACGAGCGCATCCGCGAGGCGGCGGTGCTGCGCGTTCTCGGAGCAGGTCGCGGGGATGTCTACAAAAGTCTGATCGCCGAATTCGCGGTATTGGGAGGCATCGCCGGCACTGTGGCCGCCATCGCAGCCTTCCTGGTGGGCAAAATCGTGGCGGAGAAGTTTTTCGATCTCTCCTATTCGTTTGATATTTCGCTGTGGTTCACCGGCACCGTTGCCGGCGCGCTGGTGGTGGGAGTGGCGGGTATCCTTGGAACGCGGCGGGTGGTGTCCACGCCGCCATGGACGACGCTGCGGGAAGTGACGTAGCGAAGCGCCGGCTATTTCCGCCCGCTTATAACGATGTAGCCGTGGGGTATCGCGAGTTCGCCGTCGGACGCAAACGTTTCGGCGGCGCGGGCGAAGGCGTTTTTGATGTTCCCGTGTCGCTCGGCGCTTACGGCATCGAGTTGGTTCTGCATGATGCCCGATGCGATCAGCGTGCTCCAATAATCATCGAATGCCGGAAAACGATAGTGCAAGGTGTGGCGCGTAACGCTCACGTGAGCAAGGTCGAGCGCACTCACCAACTCGGCGAGGGCGTCAGGATCGCCGTAGCGGTTGATTCGTTCCGTCGCCGGAAGCATGTCGGCATCGATGTAATCACGAAAGGCATCGATGCACCACCGCATGGTTGGCATGAGGTCCAGTCGATCCCACACCGCCAGGGCGACGCGTCCGCCAGGGCGCAGGACCCTGCGTATTTCACGGGCGCCGGCCGTGGGATCGTCGAATAGCATTACCCCGAAGCGGCAGACCACCCGATCGAAGGATTCGTTGTCGAAGGCCAAATCCTCGGCCCTCATGTGAACGCAGGCGAGATCGATCCCGTGGCGCGCGGCTTTGGCGGCGGTGGCGGCGACCATGCCCCAGGCGCCATCGCAGGCGACGATCTGGTCGCTGTTTCCCAATGCGCGGATCACACTGAATACCGGCTCGCCGGTGCCGCAGGCGATATCCAGCACGCGGTGGTGCGGTGCGGCATCCAATGCCCGGAGCAATGCGTCGGTAGCAGGCGCCAAATGAGGCAGCCAGAGATCGAATTTTTCGGCAACCTTGTTCCAGTCGGGGAGGGGGGTTGTCATGGCGGTTTCACTGATCCAAGGCAGAGGACACGTTCCATATCAACACGTATAATGGCCTCAGGATGAATTATCAATAGGTGCCGGATATGGCGTTGTCGATGCGCTCCCGAACGTGGGCCCTCAGGATGATGGGGTGTGGCCTGCTGCTGTTGTCGTTCGGTTTTGCGCAGGCGCAGCCGGCGGGGCGCGTTGTGGAACTGCGTACGGCATACGGAACGGCCTTCAACGTTTATCAAACCGGCAACGACAGCGCCAAGCGGGCCGTAGTGCTGGTGCATGATCGCTGGGGCTTGAACGACAGCATCATGCAGTGGGCCGATCGCTTTGCCGCGGAGGGCTACTTTGCCCTGGCGGTCGATCTGTTCGATGGTCGCCAAGCACTGTCCGGCGACTGGCGTGCCGGGGATCTGTTAATCAGCCAGGCTGACCCCGAATCTTCCGCCGCCAACCTGCGCGCGGCCGTGCGTTTCCTCAATCGCCAAAGCGACCGCAAGATCGCCGTCGTGGGTTGGGGATTTGGCGCCATTGAGGCGCTCAACATCACGCTGCTGGAACCTCATGCGATCATTTCCAGCGTGTTGTTTTACGGTCCGCCGCTTACGGATCCGGAGCGGCTCAAGCCGATTCGCGGGCCGGTGCTGGGTATCTACTCCAATCGCGACACCTGGGCCCATCCGCGCCTGATCGACGCCTTTTCCTGGGGCATGCAGCAGGTTAGGAATTCGTTATCGTTGATTCGCACCGACGCTGAACCGGGGTTCATGGACAGCAGTTTGGACGCCTACGACGAGGCGGAATCCCAGCGGGTCATGCAGCGGACGTTGGAGTTTCTCGACGAGACGCTGTTATAGACTAGCCGGTGACGGGTGAAATGCGGAGGATGAATCGCGGTAATGAACCGCTCCCACATGTGAATCCGCAACAGGCGGGCGATCGAATGCCGAACCACCTCGGATGATGTTAAAACGTGGCGCCGTTCCAGCCCCACATGGGCGCCAAGGCGTCGGCGAATTCGATATAGACACGGTCGGCGGTAACACCGATTTCTTCTTGCAGCAAGCCGCTGAGGGTGGCCGACAGTTGCGAGGTCTTATCCTTGGGCAGGCCAATACTCTTGAGTTCCAGATAGGCCAACGGCTCGGCCTTGCCGCCAAACAGCATGGGCGTTTCGTCTTCCAGCGCCACCATGACGTACTTTTCCGATTTACCCAACGTCTCGGCCACATGGCGCGAGGCGTTGCGAAGCAGCTTGGCGCTGCGGCTCGGGTCGACTTTGACGTTGGTTTGAATCATTAGAAACGGCATGACATGACACCTGGCCCGCAAAAAGGCGTTATTATAGCGCGAAATTTAAAGATCCCGTAAAATACGCTACTTTTCGGCCCAACCGGCAGATGGCGGCCATAATGCGCGAAAACCAGTAAAAAATGCCGGTAATGCCTTGTTTTCAAAGCGACAATCTTGACCACGCGACAGCTTCTCCTTTACTGTTGCGGGTTCAATTGTGGGCCCGCGCATGGGTGCGGGGCAGTGAATGTCGAGGGTAACCGTGGAATTAACCGGCGCGGAAATCGTTGTTGAGTGCCTCAAAGAAGAGGGGGTCGAATACTTGTTCGGCTACCCCGGCGGGGCCGTTTTGCATATTTACGATGCATTGTACAAACAGGACCACATCAAGCACATTCTGGTCCGCCATGAGCAGGCGGCGACCCATGCCGCCGACGGCTATGCCCGTTCGACGGAGAAACCGGGTGTCGTTCTCGTGACCTCGGGGCCGGGGGCCACCAACGCCATTACCGGGATCGCCACGGCGTATATGGATTCGATCCCGATGGTGATCATCACGGGACAGGTGCCGACCCACGCTATCGGCAGCGACGCATTCCAAGAGGTGGATGCAGTGGGTATCACGCGCCCCTGTGTTAAGCACAACTTCTTGGTGAAGGACGTCAAGGATCTCGCCTCGACGATAAAGAAGGCGTTTTTTATCGCCACCAGCGGTCGTCCCGGACCGGTGGTTGTCGATGTTCCGAAGGACGTCACGGCCGCGAAAACCGTATTCGAATATCCCAAGCAGATCAGCTTGCGTTCCTACAGCCCGGTGGAGCGGGGCCATATCGGTCAAATCCGCCGCGCGGTCAAACTCATGCTGTCGGCGAAGCGCCCCATGCTGTACACCGGCGGCGGCGTCATTCTGGGCAACTCCGCGCCCGAGCTGACTGAGCTGACCCGCAAGCTGGGCTATCCCATTACCAATACCCTCATGGGTTTGGGCGGCTATCCGGCGACCGACAAGCAGTTCCTCGGCATGTTGGGCATGCACGGCACCTACGAAGCCAACATGGCGATGCATCACTGCGACGTGTTGATTGCCATCGGCGCCCGCTTCGATGATCGCGTGACCGGCAACGTGAAGAAGTTTTGTCCCGGCGCGCAGATCGTCCACGTCGACATCGATCCGGCATCGATCTCGAAAAGCGTTCGCGTCGACGTACCCATCGTCGGTTCGGTGAAGTCGGTGCTGCAGGACATGATCCGTTTGCTCGATGAAACCGGCGAAAAGCCCGATGCGACGGCGCTGGCGGAATGGTGGAAGCAAATCGAGGAGTGGCGTGCCACGGATTGTCTGAAGTACGACCGTGCGTCCGAGATCATCAAGCCGCAAATGGTGGTGGAAAAGTTCTACGAGTTGAGCGAGGGGCAGGCGTTTCTAACCTCCGACGTCGGCCAGCACCAGATGTGGGCCGCGCAGTTTTATAAATTCGACAAGCCGCGGCGTTGGATCAACTCCGGCGGCTTGGGCACCATGGGGTTCGGGTTGCCGGCCGCTATGGGCGTGCAGTTCGCCCATCCCGATGCGTTAGTCGGCTGCGTCACCGGCG
The DNA here is from genome assembly GCA_021821045.1 of Pseudomonadota bacterium. GTDB lineage: Bacteria > Pseudomonadota > Gammaproteobacteria > JAADHS01 > JAADHS01 > JAKACW01. The sequence continues at coordinate 73,280 of JAKACW010000004.1, read as the reverse complement.
AGGGCAGTATTCAAATGTGCATTCAGGAGCTGTCGACCTGTTTGCAATATCGCCTGCCGATCAAGATCATCAATTTGAACAACCGATATCTGGGCATGGTGCGCCAGTGGCAGGAATTTTTCTATCAAAGCCGCTATTCCATGTCGTACATGGAGGCGTTGCCGGATTTCGTGAAGCTGGCCGAAGCGTACGGTCACGTCGGAATGCGCATCGAAAAGCCATCCGATGTCGAGCCCGCGATCAAGGAAGCCTTGCGCCTGAAGGATCGGTTGGTGTTCATGGATTTCATCACCGACCAGAAAGAGAACGTTTATCCCATGATCCCGGCCGGCGCGGGATTGAACGAAATGATTCTGGTATAGGCCATGCGACGAATAATCTCCATTTTGCTGGAAAACGAGGCGGGCGCATTGTCGCGGGTGGCCGGATTGTTCTCGGCGCGCGGCTACAACATCGAATCCCTCACGGTGGCGCCGACGGAAGATCCGTCGTTGTCGCGCATGACGCTGGTCACCCGCGGTTCCAACGAGATTCTCGAGCAGATCACCAAACAGCTCAATAAGCTCATTGAAGTCGTTAAGCTCATCGATCTGACCGAGGGCCCGCACATCGAGCGCGAGTTGCTGTTGATCAAGGTCCATGCGGTGGGCGATTCGCGCAACGAGATCAAGCGTCTGGCGGACATATTTCGCGGCCGCATTGTTGACGTGACGGCTTCGACCTATGTTATCGAGCTGACCGGAACGGGCGAAAAGCTCGATGCCTTCATCGAGGCGCTGTCGGGGATACGCATTATCGAAACGGTGCGCTCGGGTGTGTCCGGCGTGTCCAGGGGTGAGAAGAGTCTGCGGCTATAGGTTTTCATTGCGCAAGAATTTATAAGCATGTAATAGAGGAAAAGTTGATGAATATTTACTACGACAAAGACGCCGATCTGTCCTTAATCAAGTCTCGCCAAGTTGCGATCGTTGGCTATGGTTCGCAGGGCCACGCTCATGCCAACAATCTTAAAGATTCCGGCGTCAACGTTGTGGTGGGGCTGCGTCCCGATTCCGCCTCGGCAGGCAAAGCGCGCGACGCCGGGCTGACCGTGAAGCCGGTGGCCGAAGCGGTGAAAAGCGCCGACGTGGTGATGATCCTGGTTCCCGATGAGCATCAGGGCAAGGTTTACCGCGAGGAAATCGCGCCGAACATTCGCAAGGGCGCGGCGCTGGCGTTCGCACACGGCTTCAATATTCACTTTGGCATCATCGAGCCGCGCGCCGATCTGGACGTCATCATGATCGCGCCGAAAGGCCCCGGCCACTTGGTGCGCTCGACTTTCAAGCAGGGCGGCGGCGTGCCGAGTCTGATTGCCGTTTACCAAGACGCCAGCGGCAAGGCGCGCGACATTGCGCTCAGCTACGCCAGCGCCAACGGCGGCGGCCGCGCGGGTGTGATTGAAACCAACTTCCGCGAAGAAACCGAGACTGACTTGTTCGGTGAGCAAGCGGTGCTTTGCGGCGGCGCCACGGCGCTGGTCCAAGCCGGCTTTGAAACATTGGTCGAAGCAGGCTACGCGCCGGAGATGGCTTATTTCGAGTGCTTGCACGAACTGAAGCTGATCGTCGATCTGATGTATGAAGGCGGTATCGCCAACATGCGTTATTCCATCTCCAATACCGCGGAGTACGGCGACATGACGCGCGGTCCGCGGGTCGTGACCGAAGCAACGAAAGCAGAGATGCGCAAGATCCTCAAGGAAGTGCAGACGGGCGAATTCGCTCGCGAGTTCATTCTCGAGAATCAAGCGGGCGCTCCAACCCTCAAGTCGCGGCGGCGCATTGCGGCGGAACACCCGATCGAAGAGGTGGGCGCTCGATTGCGCGAGATGATGCCGTGGATCAAGGCCAACAAACTTGTCGACCGCAGCAAGAACTAACCGGGATCGTGGTCCGGAAACTGATGCAAAGGCCCCTCTGGGGCCTTTGCGTTTTGCATAGAGCGGTGAGTCGCGCATGACCAAGGACAACAGGGTTGGCTCTATCGCTTCGGAGGGTTTGCCCTATATCTTCGCCGTTGTGGTTATGGCGGCATTGATAAAGTGGTTTTTCGGGTGGTGGTCATTGCCGCTTTGGCTGACCGCGATCGTGCTGGTGTATTGTTTTCGTCGCTCGGAGCGACGTATTCCGGCGAGTCCGCTCGGCGTCGTGAGTCCGGCAGACAGCCGAGTACAGGCCATTGAGGATACCGTCGATCCGTTTTTGCAGCGGCCGTCGAAACGTATTACTCTGGCGCTGAATCCGTTGGGCGAGTACACCTTGCGGGCGCCCACCGAAGGCAAGTTCGTCAATCAATGGCACCTGCGCAAGGGCACTGTCCACACGTGGGGCAGCAAGCAGGAGTACACTGCCGACGAGGACGCATTGCGCAACCGGGGCAAGCGGCTCGATGGGTTGTGGATTCAGACGGACGAGGCCGACGATGTGGTGTTGGAGTTGACCGTGGCCCCTTTGCGCAGACCCCGTTGCTACGGCGTGGTCGGACAGCGTGTCGGACAGGGACAGCGTTGCGGGTTCATGCCTTTCGGCGGCCGCCTCGCGGTCTATTTGCCCGCGAATGCGCGGATCAGTGTCAAGCCGGGCGACACCGTCCGCTCTGGCAGTGATCTAATCGCGTCGTTGGTACATGGATAGAGTCAATGGAACCGAAGAAACAGACACCTTTAGAGGGCGGGACAGCGCCGATTCGCGACGTGATCCCGGACCGGCGCAAGCCGACCGAGTCCGCGACCCCGCAGCGGGGCCGCGGGATTTATCTGTTGCCCAATTTGTTTACCACGGCGGGTTTGTTTGCCGGGTTTTACGCCATCGTTGCCGCTATGGCCGGGCGCTGGGAAGCCGCCGCCATCGGAATTTTCGTGGCCATGATCATGGACGGACTCGACGGGCGGATCGCCCGGCTCACCAATACCCAAAGCGACTTCGGCAAGGAGTATGACAGTCTCGTCGACATGGTCTGTTTCGGGCTTGCGCCGGCGTTGGTTGTTTACAATTGGGCGCTGCAGCCGCTGGGAAAGATCGGTTGGCTGGCGGCGTTTCTCTATGCGGCGGCCACCGCATTACGCCTGGCACGTTTCAATACCCAGGCCACCACATCAAATAAGCGCTATTTTCAAGGCTTGGCGAGTCCGGCCGCCGCTGCCCTTGTCGCGGGTTTGATTTGGCTTCTGAATGACCTCGGCGTCGAGGGAGCTTCGGTGTCCAAACTGGCGTGGGTAATAACCGTGGTCGCGGGTGTGCTCATGGTGAGCAATATTCGCTACCGCAGTTTCAAGGACATCGACTTGCACGGCAAGGTGCCGTTCGTGGCGATTCTGGCGATGGTTCTGACCTACGTGTTGATATCCATTGATCCGCCCCAGGTGTTATTCGCCATATTCTTGCTCTATGCGCTGTCGGGACCGGTCATGACCCTGGTGCAATTGCGCAAAGCGCGCAAGCACCGGCGCGAGGGGCACTCCGGTGGGAAGGATGTCGGCCACAACCCTTGACACGGTTGCGGCCAGGAAAGTATTGTTTCAACAACTACCGATTTGGTTGGAATCATGTCTAAACCCTCGAACAGCGCTCAACTGCCGACCGGCGATCATGCTGGGCGTTGTTTCGCGCTCTCGCTTTCTCTGCTGCTGCGACTGCCCTGAGGGGCAGCCAATCTCACCCCGCGGGTATTCGCCCGCCACCAAACAAGTTTCGTAACATTCGGCTAGCCCACAGAGGCGGCAGCGGCGCGTTGCCGGAAGATCCTGCCTCAAGTAACATGGCGGCCAACAGGCTGGAGCAAGCTCATGAAAGATAAGTTGATTATATTTGACACCACGTTGCGCGACGGCGAACAGAGTCCCGGTGCGTCTATGACGCGGGATGAAAAGGTACGTATCGCCAAATCCCTGGAGCGAATGCGCGTGGACATTATCGAGGCCGGATTTCCCGCCGCCAGTCCGGGCGATTTCGAAGCCGTGCGGGATGTGGCCAACGCCATCACCGGCAGCACGATCTGCGGTCTGGCCCGGGCCGTGGACGGTGACATCGATAAGGCGGCGGAAGCCCTCAAGGGTGCTCGCTCGGCGCGCATTCACACCTTCATCGCTACCTCGCCCATCCATATGCGCGACAAGTTGCGCATGACCCCCGACCAAGTGGTGGAGCGGGCCGTGGCGGCGGTCAAACGCGCGCGCGGTTACACGGAAGACGTGGAATTTTCTCCGGAGGACGCCGGCCGCTCCGAGCTGGATTTCTTGTGCCGTGTCATCGAAGCAGTGATCAACGCCGGCGCACGCACCATCAACATCCCGGATACCGTGGGCTACAACATGCCCCATCAGTTCGGCGAGTTGATCCGCAAGCTCATCGAGCGGGTGCCCAACGCCGACAAAGCCGTTTTCTCGGTGCATTGTCACAACGACCTTGGTCTGGCCGTCGCCAACTCATTGGCGGCCGTGATAAATGGCGCGCGCCAAGTCGAGTGCACCATCAACGGCTTGGGGGAGCGGGCGGGCAACGCGGCGCTGGAGGAAATCGTCATGGCGGTGCGAACCCGGCGTGATGTGTTTACCTGCGACGTCGATTTGGACACGACGCAGATCGTGCCGTGCAGCCGGCTCGTGTCGAGCATCACGGGTTTTCCGGTACAGCCGAACAAAGCCATTGTCGGCGCCAACGCTTTCGCCCACGAGTCCGGCATTCACCAAGATGGGGTGCTCAAGAAGCGCGAAACCTATGAAATCATGCGCGCCCAGGACGTGGGTTGGACCGCCAATCGCATGGTGCTCGGCAAGCATTCCGGCCGCAACGCGTTTCGCAGCCGTTTATCCGAACTGGGCATCGAGTTCAAATCGGAAGACGATCTCAATGCCGCGTTCGCCCGCTTCAAAGCGCTCGCCGATCGCAAGCATGAAATCTACGACGAGGACTTGCAGGCGTTGGTGACCGATGCCGGATCGCAGGCGGAAAACGAGCGAATCAAGCTGGTGGCATTGAAGGTGTGTTCCGAAACCGGCGAAACACCGGTGGCGTCGCTGACCTTGGTGGTGGACGGCGAGGAGAAGCAGGCCGTCGCTCCCGGCGGCGGCCCGGTCGACGCGACGTATAAGGCGATCGAGGCCATCGTGGGCAGCGAGTCGGAATTGCAGCTTTACTCCGTCAACGCCATCACCAGCGGCACCGACTCCCAGGGCGAAGTGACGGTGCGCGTGGCCAAGGGAGGTCGCATTGTGAACGGCCAGGGCGCGGACCCGGATATCGTGGTTGCATCCGCGAAGGCTTACATCAATGCGTTGGGCAAGCTCTTGGCGCCGGCGCAGCGCGAGCATCCGCAGTTGCTGTGACAGCCGCAGAGGGGAACGACACGGTGGATGACGCACAACGGCGCGCGTATTTGACGGCCATGGGTATTCCGGTTTGGCAGTCGCGCGCGCCGGTCGGCGACGCGGTACTGGCTGATAGCGCAGCGCCTTCGGCGCCAATGCAGAGTCCCATCGATGGAGGCGATCCGTGGTCGATCTTGCGGGCCGAAGTGCGCGAGTGTACTCGATGCGCGCTGCACAGTTCCCGCACCCAGACCGTGTTCGGTGTCGGCAACGAGCGGGCCGAGTGGCTGATCATCGGCGAGGCCCCAGGGGCCGAAGAAGACCGTTTGGGCGAACCCTTTGTCGGGCGGGCGGGCAAGTTGCTGGATAACATGTTGTTCGCCATCGGGCTGAATCGCCGGACCGCCTACATCGCCAACGTCATCAAATGCCGGCCGCCTCAGAATCGCGATCCGCTACCGGACGAGGTGGCCAGTTGCGCCGGTTATTTGCGGCGCCAAATTCAGTTGATCAAGCCGAAACTGATCCTTGCCGTCGGGCGTGTCGCCGCCCACGACTTGCTCAAATCGGCCGACAGTCTCGCCAACTTGCGAGGCAAGATTCATACCTATCCGGGCAGTGACATTCCGGTCATTGTTACCTATCACCCGGCTTACCTGCTGCGGTCGCCCGGCGAAAAGCACCGCGCATGGGAAGACTTGAAGTTCGCGGTGTCCGTTTACAATAACGCCGCCGATCACGCCACCAACTCAGCGTAGGAGCGAGCGTGCTCGCGAAAGACCCATTCGCAAAGCACCTGTCGCATTGTCGCGCGCGGCGTCGTGGCGAGCGTGACGCATGACGTCTAAAGACGCCGCCATTCGCTTCATGACGCCGGACGACGTTGCTGTCGTGGCGGCCATCGAGAAAAGCGCCACGCCATTTCCGTGGACCGAAAGCATCTTTCGAGGCTGTCTGAAAGTGGGTTTCGTCTGCCGCGTGGTGGAATTGCACAAGGCGGTGATCGGATTCGCGATCTTGTCTCACGGCGCGGGCGAAGGCCATATCCTCAATCTAGGCGTGAAGCCGGAGTATCAGCGGCGCGGTTTTGGCCGTCGATTGCTGCGCGCGTTAATTGACGACGCGCGGCGCTTGGATCTTGCCACGTTGTTCCTCGAGGTGCGGGTGTCCAATGCTCGAGCAATTGCACTCTACAATGACGAAGGCTTCAATGAAATCGGCGTTCGGCAAGGTTACTATCCGGCGCACTCCGGGCGTGAGGACGCGTTGGTCTTTGCCCGCGAACTGACTCCCCAGGAATGAGACTCATTTTCTGCCGGATTGATTTGGGGCGGAATCGTCCTCGGTGCAAGGGTCGGAAAGGGACGTGATGCCCAAAAAGGAATAAACAGGGCAGTAGCCGTATGCGGCGGAAAGCAGATTGACGACGCCGAATAACGCAATGGGAACTGCGACAAGCAGTGACTCCACGAGGGTGACGCTCGCGTAGATCAACAGGGAGCCGAAAACCAGACGCACAAGTTGGTCGAGCCTGTTCATGTTACGTGTTGTTCTCATCGTCGTTGCCTTTGCTCGTACAGTGTCAGATTAGTTCGATAACGTGGTCGCACTACCGGGATGCACGGACGGATTGCACCTGGGGTCTACCTTGACCAAAACGTGATGCAGCTTGACTGCTTCGGCATCGGCGAATCGCGGCACCCGTAATATGAATCTCGACCCTTTCCCATGCTCGCTGCGCACGCTGATGTCGCCGCCCAGCATTCGGCAAAACTTTCGACTGATCGCCAGTCCTAAACCTGTGCCGCCGTACTTGCGGGTTGTGGACGAGTCCGCCTGGGTGAACGCCTCGAAGATGGTGTCCAGTTGTGCTTTTGTCATGCCGATCCCCGTGTCCTGCACCACAAAGTCGATGTATTCGTGCTTTGCCAGTGTTACCGAGCGAACCTCGCAAGTGATCGTCCCGCTGTGGGTGAACTTGCAGGCGTTCCCCAGCAGGTTAATGAGGCATTGGCGCATTTTAGTCGCATCGGTGTGCATCTCACCGAGGTCGGCCGGGCAGCGGATAGCAAGTGTGTTGCCGCCTTTTTCGGCCAGTGGCTGCACCGTGTCAAGCGTGGCGTTCACCATGCCGGCAATGTCCATCGGTTCGATATACACTTCCATCTTGCCGGACTCGACTTTTGATAGATCGAGAATGTTGTTGATCAGCTCCAGCAAGTAGACGGCCGCGCGGTGAACTTTCTCCAGGTCGCGCAAGGTTTGCTCCGCGCCGGCGTCGCTGGCCTCTTCGCTGAGCATTTCCGTGTAGCCGATGATCGCATTGAGCGGCGTGCGCAGTTCGTGACTCATGTTGGCCAGAAAGGCGCTCTTGGCGGCGTTGGCTTGTTGTGCGGACGTTGCCGCCGCCTGCAATCGCTGATTGGTCAGGCGCAATTGCCGAGTCGCTTGATCGACTCTGTGCTGCAACGTGGCGCTCAATTTTCGATAGCGCTCTTCGGATTCTTTGAGCCTCGATTCGGACGCCAGCAGTTCCTCGATTCGCCGGTCCAAGTGTTCCGCCATGGCGTTGAAGCCTTCGGCCAGGGTAGCAAGTTCCGAGTTCCTTGCGATTGGAATCTGTACATCGCGTTCACCACGAGCGACGCGCGCGATGCCGTGCTCGAATGACTCGAGCGGGCGCATGGTCAGCCGGGAGAAGAAGAGCACCGCCGTGATGGTCGCGGGTACCGCCAGCAGGAACACCAGCAAGAAACGCTCGATGACCCGGCGCAGGGGCGCCAGTCCTTCGCTCACGGGCTGTTCTACAATGACCCACCAACGATTGGCGGGGTCGAAGCGGCTGATGCCGGCGACATCGGTACCGGTGAAATTCTTGTAGACAAGGAATTTGTCCAGTTTCCCGCTTTGAAACAGCGCGGCGGGAATGCTTGAATTGGACAGATCGGTTCCCGATAGAACGTAGCTCGGGTCGATGTGGCCGATGAGATTGAGTTTTTCGTCGACGACGTAGACATAGCCCGATTCGCCGACATGCTGGGCTTGGATAACGTCCCAGAGCCACTTCAGATTGATCGTGACGAGCAAGCTTCCCGTCGTGTCGGCCTTCGGGCCGATGGGCACGGCCATGCGCAAGCGGGGTTCCAGATACTCGGAAAACATGATCGAGCCGATGCTCTTCGCGCCTTTCAAGGACAACTGCAGCAATCTATCCTCCGACAGGTTTCTCAAGTCCGCCGGACCAAAACCTTTCGTTCGGGACGTGCGGATGAGTTCCTGGCTTGTCGCATCAGCGACGCTGATTTCCTCTACTTCGAGGCGGTGACGCATGAACTGGTTGACCATGCGGCGCTTCGTTTCAGGTTCCGCACTGGGCATATCGAACAGAGCGTCGGCGAGAACGCCCGTGTGAATATCGACCGGAACGAAAAAGTTGCCGATTTCGGACGTGGTGCGCAGAGCGACCTCGGAAAGCTGATTACTGATACTGCTGAGCAGTTCTTTGCGCGTTCCGAGGTAGGTGAGGGTTCCCCATAAGGCGACAGAACACACCTCGATCATGAGCACGAGCAGTATGATCTTGTTGGCGATGCGTTTAGGGCCGCGGAGGAATGACATGGTCTAGATAAATTCGTTGACTTGACTCTCCGCCAAAGCGGGTAATTTGATGTTGAGCGTATGCGCCGCAGACTTGTTGACGATGAGCTCAAACTGCTTCGGCGTTTCAAACGGCAGGCTGGAGGCGGGCACGCCGCGAAGCACTTTGTCCGCCAAGCGAGCGGCTTGTTTGCCGTTCTGACGCGATGAGGCGCCATAGCTGGCGAACACGCCTTGTTTGGCCTGCGCGCGCGCGTGACCCATAATCGGCAGGTTCAAGCGCGCGGCGATCGGCAAAATGATGTCTTCCAATGCATTGTCGACGGGCGCCGATGGAACCAGCAGCATGGCGTCGACTTCACCGGGTCGCAGACTCGACATCGCGTTCTCGATTTCCGGCCGCGTGACTACGGTTCGGCCAACTACGGTCATGCCGAGTTTCGCGGCAGTCTGGGCCGCGACGTCGTAGCCGATGCGCGAGGGGGCAATCTTGTCGTGATACAGGATGAGCACTCGCCTTGCATCGGGCAGCAGGTCGTGGATGAGTTCGACCCTTTTGCCGGAGATTTCCGCGCCCAAGCTGTCCACGCCGGTGATGTTCCAGCCGGGGTGCTGGCGGCTGGCGACGAGGCCGCGTTCGACAATCGAGCTGTTTTGCGCATTGACCACGGGAATGTCGGAATGCTGGAGAACAGCGTGGGCCGCGTCCGATTCGAGTCCGCCGCAGGCCACAAGCACGTCCATGTCCTTGTCGAGCATCGATTGAATCATCGGTTCGAGCTGGGATGGATCATTTTGGGCGTTCAGAAAAGTGAACTTGATATTCTCGCCCTCCGCATAGCCCAGCTCTCCCAGACCCTCGACAAAGCCGTCGACCAGCGGTTTGCGCGAATCTCCGTAAAGGAGAAGCACGACGTGTTTGGGTGCATTGGATTCAAGCAGCAAGGGCTGATTGCAGCCGCCGAGCAGGAGCGCGGCGACTAACAGATGGATGATGAGAACGGCGGTGAGCCGATCGCTGAACGCTCGAATGAGATAGTCGCCGGGCGGCACAACCCTCTGGCAGAACTGCTTGTTGGGCAATGTCCCTGGCACGCGCTGAATTCTCCCTGCAACCGGTTCGCCAAACAGAACCAGAACTGGTCAGTTCTGTGACATACGAATCGGCTTTGGGGGAGGGAAGCTTTACTAAATTGAGTGATTTTGAGGAGAGAGTGCGCGATGACAGGGAGGGGACTCGGACGCTTGCGCGCAAAAAACCGTCGTGAAAATATTATTATTGGGATGCCGGGTTAAAAATCACCGGCGTGCGCAGTTGGCGAAGGGGCGCACGTATTCCCCTTCGCCGAGTTTGAAATGCGCGCGTGCACTAAGCGTCCAAGCGCCGGTACTTGATTCGATGCGGCATGTCGGCGTCGTCACCCAAGCGACGTTTCTTGTCGGCTTCGTAGTCGGCGAAATTGCCTTCGAACCACACCACCTGGCTGTCGCCCTCGAAGGCCATGATGTGCGTCGCGATGCGATCGAGGAACCAGCGATCATGGGAAATGATCACGGCGCAACCGGGGAACGCAAGCAACGCTTCTTCCAAGGCGCGCAGTGTTTCCACGTCCAAGTCGTTGGTGGGCTCGTCCAGCAGCAGCACGTTGCCGCCGCTCTTGAGAAGACAGGCCAGATGAACGCGATTGCGCTCGCCGCCGGATAAATCGCGCACCAGTTTTTGTTGATCCGAGCCTTTGAAGTTGAATCGGCCGACGTAGGCCCGCGACGGCATTTCGAACTTGCCGACGCGCAGAATATCTTGTCCTTCGGAAATGACTTCCCAGACGTTCTTGTTGCCGTCCAACTTGTCGCGGAACTGCTCGACGTAAGCGAGTTGCACCGTGTCGCCGACACGCAGTTCTCCGGCGTCAGGCTTTTCCTGGCCGGCAATCATGCGGAAGAGCGTGGTCTTGCCCGCGCCGTTGGGGCCGATGATGCCGACGATGCCGCCGGGCGGCAGGTTGAAGCTCAAGTTGTCGATCAGCAGCCGATCGCCGAATCCCTTGCGCAAATTTTCGGCTTCGACAACGACCTCACCCAGGCGCGGCCCGGGCGGGATGTATAACTCCTGGGTTTCGTTGCGCTTCTGAAACTCTTGCGACGACAATTCTTCGAACCGCGCCAAGCGCGCTTTGCTCTTGGCATGGCGTCCCTTGGGGTTGGCGCGCACCCACTCCAGTTCGGCCTTCATGGCCTTTTGGCGCGCGGTTTCCTGCTTTTCTTCTACTTCCAGCCGCTTCTCTTTCTGTTCCAACCACGAAGAATAGTTGCCTTCCCATGGAATGCCGTGGCCGCGGTCGAGTTCGAGAATCCACCCGGCTACATTGTCGAGAAAATAGCGATCATGGGTGACGGCGACGACGGTGCCGTTATATTCCTGGAGAAACCGCTCGAGCCATGCGACCGACTCGGCGTCCAAGTGGTTGGTCGGCTCATCGAGCAGCAGCATATCGGGTTTGGACAACAACAAACGGCACAACGCCACCCGACGCCGCTCGCCGCCCGAGAGTTTGTTCACGTCCGCATCCCATGGCGGCAGGCGCAGGGCGTCGGCGGCCACGTCGAGGATGCGATCCACTTCCCACCCGCCGGCGGCATCGATGGCATCTTGGAGTTTGGCTTGTTCCTCGAGCAGCGCGTTCATCTCGTCGTCGCTCATGGGTTCGCCGAAACGCATGCTCACTTCGTTGAAGCGGTCAAGCAGTTGTTTGATCTCGCGTATGCCGTCTTCCACGTTGCCGCGCACGTCTTTCGCCATGTCCAACTGAGGCTCCTGCGGCAAAAAGCCCACGCGAATGCCCGGCTGCGGGCGCGCTTCGCCGTGGTAGTCCTTATCGACGCCCGCCATGATTCGCAGCAGCGTGGATTTCCCCGAACCATTGAGCCCGAGCACGCCGATCTTGGCGCCGGGAAAAAAGGACAGAGAGATGTTGCTTAGAATCTCCCGCTTGGGCGGGACGATCTTGCTGACGCGGTGCATCGTATAGATGTATTGGGCCATGGTGTCCTGAACTCAGTCCGTTGGTGAATGTGCTTGGACGGCCATTATACGTGACCGGGGTGAAGCTGCGGAACCACTGTCGGCTTGCCAAATCCGACCATGCCGTGGGAGCGGATTATTCCGCGATCGAATCGGCGAAGAATCGCGGAATGACCCGCCCGCGCAACCGAACCGCGTCATCCGTGGGAGCGGTTTCCTACCGCGATTTCTTCCCGCAACAAAATAGGCGCTAAACCACCCGATCGTTACCGCCGTCGACGGGCACCTGCGCGCCGGTGGTTTTGGCGAACGCCGGGCCGCACATGGCGAGCACCAATTGGGCCACGTCGTCGCTGGTGACTTCGGTGCGCAGCAAATTGTTCCGCTTATAGTTGTCCACGCTCATGCCGTAATGGCGCGCCCGCGCCTGGAGAACCTCGTCGGTCCACAGGCCCGTGTCGAACACTGCGTTGGGATGAATGCTGTTGATGCGGATATTGTCCTGGCCCCATTCCAGGGCGGCAACCCGCGCCAGTTGGTTCAAGGCGGCCTTGGATGCGGAGTATGCGGCTGCTCCCGGGCCGGGCGCAGGCACGTTTTTCGAACCGATTACGATGACCCGACCGCCGCTCGGGGATAACTTCAATAGCGAATGAGCTTCGCGCAGCCAGACGAGATTGCTGTCGAGGTTGATGCTCATGACGCGACGCCAATCGCTATCGGACAGCGCTTCGATGCGGCAGCCGCCTGGGAAGATGCCCGCATTGAGCACCAGGATGTCCAGACCGCCAAAGCGTCGCACGGTTGTTTCCAGCGCGTGCTGAATGTGTTCCGCAATGGTTACGTCAGCGGTGATGCCCAGCGCGTCGTCTCCTCGAAACAAGGCGTTGATCTTGGGGTTGATGTCCAGGCCCACAACCGACGCGCCGTTCTTTTGCAGCATGTTGGCGCACGCCAGGCCGATGCCCGACGCCGCACCGGTGACCAGCGCGACCTGACCGCGCAGCAGCGGTGGTTTGGCGCCTGAACGAAGCTTGGCTTGTTCGAGATCCCAGTACTCCATGTCGAACAGATCGCGTTCCGGCAGAGCGACATAGCCGCCCAGCATTTGGGCCCCCAGGATGACATCGATGGTGTGATCGTAAATGTCGGCGACGATTTGCGCGTCTTTGCCGCTGTGACCGGCGCATAGCACGCCCAAGTCCGAGTCCACGACCACTCGCGGCGCGGGATCGAGCATGGTTTTCGGCTCGCGGGCATGGGGCGCATGGCGTTCGAAATAGGCCTTGTAGTCGGCGCAGTAGCGGTTCACATCGCGCCCCATGAGTGGAATCCGCTTGGTGCGAATGACATGGTCGGGCGTCGCCGGCCCCTGCTGCGCGATGGTTGCGATGTCGTCGCGTTGGGAGAAGGCCAGGGCTTTCGGATGATCAATGCGACGCAGGGTCATGGAGCTGCCGGCGGCCTGGCTGACAGCCAAGCGCAAAGCGGCGATGTGTTCGCGCAAACGCGGCTCCGTCGCGCGGGGCTGGGGCGGCGGCAAATCCCAGGCGCTTTTCCGCTTGAGATAATCCTCCGCCGCGCCGACTAAGTCGATCATGCGGTCGTAGCTTTCCTTGGCGGTGCCGCCGAACGAGAAGATGCCGTGATTCAACAGCACCATGCCCTCGGTGCGCGGCGTGGCATATTTTGCGAACCGTTCCGCCACCAAGCGGGCGAGATCGAAGCCCGGCATGATGTAGGGGATGATGACGACGCGGTCGCCGTAAATCTCTTTTATGCGGTCTTCGCCGCCGGCGGTATTGGTGACTGCCACGAGGGCGTCAGCATGGGTGTGATCGACGAACTTGAACGGCAGTACCGCGTGAAGAATGGTTTCGACCGAGGGTGTCGGCGCGCTGGCACGGGTCATTTGGGTGCGCAATTCGTTGACCATCTGCGGGTCGGACAACGCCGGCAGCTGCGCCAATCTGAGTAAGTGCGGCATCCGCACCGGCGCGAACCCCGCCGCTTCGATCGTCGCCAAATCCCAGCCGCTGCCTTTGACGTATAAGACGTCTTCATCCTCGCCGACGATGTTGCGCTCTCTGATCTTCACCGACGTATTGCCGCCGCCGTGCAGCACCAGCGCCGGTTCACGGCCGAGTAAACGTGACGTGTAGACGCGGCTGGCCAGGTCGCCGGCGTATTGATCTGCTTCGGATTGATTCCATAGGTTTTTCATGTCGCGAAACTTATCTCAGTCAAGGCAAGTGAACGGGCATTTTACTATTGTTCGGGGTCAGACCCCCAACCAACCGAATTAGCCGGGGGTCAGGCCTCCAACTAAGCCAGTTAATCGGGGGTCTGACCCCCAAGGATTCGGCTTGGTTGGAGGCCTGACTCCCTAGAGGGCGTAGCGCAGGGGGCCGCGTTTCAACGGCAGGGTTGTGGTGGATACGGCTTTGGCCGGTGCGGGAAGGCTTGGACTTAAACGTTTCATGATGGCTTCGGCGGTGGCGCGATAGGCGGTGAGTTTGCCGCCGTAGATCGTTAGAATGCGCGGCCGGTCGGATCGATCGACGTGCAGCGTGGTGTCGCGGGGCAGGGCGTTGAGGTTGCTCGGGCCGGAGGGCAGCACTCTGAGACCGGCAAAGGCGTCTTTGATGCGCGCCGCCTCGGCCGAATGATAGCGGGGGAAATAGGCCGACAAGGTCTCGAGCAAGTACGTCTTCTCTTCTACGCTGGCGTACACTTGCGCGGGGTCGCCGTCGAAAAGCTTTTCTGTCGTGCCCACCATGATGGTGTCCTCGTGCCACGGCATGACGAATACGGGGCGCCGGTCTTGCGGCGCTTCGAGATAATAAATGCCGCGCGTGATGTTGCCCGCAACAAGAATGTGGCTGCCTTGAACCCGCTTGATTTGCAGTGCCGCTGTCGCCGGTGTGACTTGCTTGAGCACATCGTTAACCCACGGGCCTGCCGCGTTGACGACAACCCGGGTGGTCACTTCCGCCGAGCGCCCCTTGTGCTGAAAAAACACTTTTACTTCGTCGCCCGCGATGTCCGCTCTTTCGAACCGCGCCGGCATGCGCAATTCGGCGCCAAGGGAAAAAGCGGAATTCATCACGGCTTGGGTCAATGCGCGGTCGTCGGTCTGGCCATCGAAATACCGGTATACGGCGCGCAATCCCTTGGTTTCGATGCCATCGAGCGTGTCCCATTGGGAGCGGGGTACACGGGAAAAGCGATTGGCCGCGCCGAAGCCGCCGAGGCCGTAATACAGGGATAGCCCAAGGGCGATGGTTGCACTTGCCCGTTTGGATTCGCGATACACGGGGATGTGAAACGGCACCAGTCGCACCAGTTCCGGCGCGTTCTTCAACAACAATGCCCGTTCGCGCAGGCACTCGTGGACAAGGTGGAGCTGGGCCTGTTCTAGATAGCGCAGCCCGCCGTGAATGAGTTTGCTCGAACGACTCGATGTGCCCGCGGCGATCTGGGACTGCTCCAAAACCAACACACGGTAGCCCGATGCGGCGGCCGCTTGCGCAACCCCCGCCCCGTGAATCCCTCCGCCAATGACCACCACATCAAGCGGCGCATTGGTCAAAGCACCCTCCGAGCCGCATTACCGGATGTTGTAGCAATTCGCTGACCAGCGACGTCTCCACCAAGTCGACGCCGTAGTTCGCGAGTTCGACGGCAATCTCCGGATCGTCAATGTCGTACAGCGCCCACTGCCACGGTCCGGGCCACAATTGGTCTACGGTCGGCGGAATCTTGCGAATGTTGCAGAACAGATAATCCGGCGTCAGTGCAGTGGCCGCGCTGCGCACGTCGTTGTTCCATTCTTTGAGCACCCAGCCGATCGTACGCGCACCCATGGCCCGTGCGCAGCGAATGGCCAGCGCGTCGTAGGAAATGACCGACACTTGATCGATGGCGGGTTCGATGACTTTGATCAACGCCTTGATGATTTTCTCGATGCCGAATTTGGCCAGTGTCTCCGTCTTGATTTCGACAAAGCCGTGTACGTGAGGAAAGTCCTTGAGCAGAAAAATGGCGTCGGAGAGGGCGGGGATGCCAATGCCTTGGTTGGCGAACTTGGCGCCGAAGCGTTTGGTTTCGCAAGCTTGAAACGTTTTGACCTCGCTATAAGGAAGCTCCAGCACGCTGCCCTTGGCGCCGGTGGTGCGCTTAAGGAGATCATCGTGCAGTACCACGGGCACGCCATCGGCGGTGAACTGCACGTCGAACTCCACAAAACAGGCGCCGGCCTTTATGGCTTGGTGCAAAGAAAGTAAGGTATTTTCGGGATACTGGGCAGCGTAACCGCGGTGAGCGATCACTTTGGGCACCTTGAAACTGCTTCCATGCCGGGCCCGGTAAGCCGCCGATTGTCGCGCGTGAATTTCCATATCCAATAGACCTTTACGGCAGGGTTACCGGGTAATTGTGGCAGGCGGAACGCGGCTTGGGAAGGGTCGAGCAAGCATATTTCAACGCGGTAGATGGCGCCGAGCATCATGGTTTGGGGCGTACGGGCACTCCGGGAATTGATGTTTCGATCAATAAACCTTAGTTGTGTCCGATACGGTTAGAGGTGAAATTCGAACCGAAAACCACCCTTCGGGCTGACTGTCGGTGTGGCTGAATTGGCAAGCGGATCAGATACAAGCATGGATGCACAGGCTGGGAAGTCGCGGTGCGGGCGTCCAACAAAGTGGAAATAACTGTTCGTGACTGAAGCGAAAAAACAACGCGCCCTCGAATCAATTTTTCAGTTCGGCATCCGCCAGAAAGTCGTTTTGGTGCTGCTGGCGGTGCTGATTATTTCGCTGGCCATCAACGGTTGGTTCGCGTTGCAGCGGCAAACACGAAATGCATTGGAGGAAACCAACAAGCGCGGCGCGGCGATTGCGCGCATGGTTTCGACATCTTTGGCCTACAGTGTGCTGGGCTACGATTATCACGCGATTCAAATCCTGCTGGATGAATTGGTCACCACCGAGTTTATCGTTTACGCGCGCGTCGAAAACACCAAGGGAACGGTCATGTCCGAGGCCGGAAAACTGCCGGAAGACGCCGCCACGGCGCTGGAGTTTAAGGAGAATATCTCGTTCGAGGGCGTGCAGGTGGGCCAGCTGGACGTGGCGCTCAGCGTGGCCAACGTGCTGCAAGACATCAAGAAGGAACGTCAACACCAAACCGTGCGGGAAGGTTTTATCATCTTGCTGGTCGCGTTTGGTGAGTTCATTGCGCTGTCCTTCATCATCGTGCGGCCCGTGACTATCATCAGCCGGTCTTTTCGCGAAAGCATCAATGAGCAAGGGGAAATCGTTGGTCATATCCCCATACAGTCAAATGACGAGTTCGGCGTGCTCGCCGACCAGTTCAATCACCTGCGCGATGATCTGAACGAAGCGAACCGCCGCCTGCAATCCAAGATCAATCTGGCGGACAAAAAGCTGCTGGAGGCGAATCAGAAATTGATACGCCAATCCCTTGAGCTCAAGATGAAGAACCAAGAGCTGCAGAAGTTATC
The DNA here is from genome assembly GCA_021821045.1 of Pseudomonadota bacterium. Lineage (GTDB taxonomy): Bacteria > Pseudomonadota > Gammaproteobacteria > JAADHS01 > JAADHS01 > JAKACW01. The sequence goes on along the minus strand of JAKACW010000004.1, from coordinate 55,787 downwards.
GCTGACCGATCCGCTGACGGGGTTGTATAACCGCCGGCAATTCGAGAATATCATCGATGCCGAGTTGAGTTTGGCCCTGCGTCACTCGGAGGACCTCAGCCTGCTGGTGGTGGACATTGACCACTTCAAGGCGATTAATGACACCCACGGCCACTCTGCGGGAGATTATGTCCTCAAGGAAATCGCGCTCATTTTGCGCAAGGTCGTGCGCCGCTCGGACGTTCTGTGCCGCATCGGCGGCGAGGAGTTCGTGGTGTTGGGCAAGCATCTCAAACAGATCGATGCGGTGGTGGTGGCGGAAAAACTTCGCGCCGCCATCGAACGTCACCGCTTCACCATCGAGAATGAGGCGCTGCAGGTGACGGCGAGCTTTGGCGTGGCCTCGGTTCCGTCGCCCTTCGAGATTCGCACCACCGCGGAATTTTTTAACTGCGCCGACGCGGCCCTTTACTACAGCAAGACCCATGGGCGAAACTGTGTAACCCATTTCTCGCAGATCGCCGACAAAGTCGGGAGCGAGGAAAATTCTAAGGCCGGCACAGTATAAGTCCAAGGGGTAGTCATGGATGATCCCCGGTTGTATCTGGCGCTCGATCAGGGCGGCCACGCCAGCCGCGCAATCGTTTTCGACGCGGCGGGGCAGAGTGTCGCAAGTGCCGAGCATCCTATTTCAACGCAGCGCAATGGCGTCGACCTCGTCGAGCACGTCGCGGACGAGGTTGCGTCCTCCATTAAACACGTTCTCAACGATGTTCAAGCCGCGCTCGGCTCGAGGCGCATGGCGCACGTTGTCGCGGTCGGTCTTGCGACCCAGCGCTCGTCCATTGTGTGCTGGAACAAGCGCACGGGGGCGCCGCTCAGTCCAGTAATCAGTTGGCAAGATACGCGCGCCGCCGCTCGGCTGGCGGGCTGGGTTTCGCGGCGCGCGGCCATTCACCAGACAACGGGAATGTTTCCATCGGCCCACTATGGCGCCTCCAAGCTGGCCTGGTGCGTGGAGCATATCGACGCCGTTAAGTGCGCCGCGGACGCCGGAGAGTTGGCCTGCGGCCCGTTGGCCAGCTTTCTCGCCGTGCAGCTGTGCGGCCCCCAGGCTGCGGTGGTTGATCCGGCCAATGCGGGGCGAACCTTGCTGTGGAGTATTGCGAATGGCGATTGGGACGACGCGCTGTTGAGCGAATTCTCGCTGCAGCGTAGCTGGCTGCCCCGTTGCGTATCCACCGTCGGCGATTTCGGACCGGTCGAGGCACTGCCCGGGCATCCACCCTTGCGGGCGATCAACGGCGATCAATCGGCCGCGCTGTTCGCCGATGGAATTCCGAAGTCCGGCGACATTTTCTTGAACGCAGGCACCGGCGCTTTTATTCAGCATCCCCGGTCTGAACGGCCGCAGGGCGTGGAGCGATTGCCCGTCAGCGTGGTGCTCAAGGATCAACAGCGAGTGATCTATGCCGTGGAGGGCACCATTAATGGCGCGGCGGCGGCGCTCGACTGGGTTGCCGAGGTGGAAGGGTTAGAGCATTGGCAGGCGTCGGCGGCGCGCTGGTTGGACGAGGTGCGGTCACCGCCGTTGTTTGTTAATGGCATCGGCGGTCTGGGTTCGCCGTTCTGGGTGTCCCCGTTGGCTAGCCGTTTTATCGGCGAAGGCGCGGGGCCGGCTCGCTGGGTCGCGGCCGTGGAGAGCATCGTATTTCTGGCGCGCGCGAACCTGGACGAAGTCCGTGCTTCGGCACAGGTCACGACGCGGCTGGTCATCAGCGGTGGCCTGGCGATGATGGATGGATTCTGCCAGCGGGTCGCGAATTTGTGCGCGATGGTCGTGGTTCGACCCGCCAACAAGGAAGCTACGGCGCGCGGCATCGCATGTTTGCTGCGCCCCGGATACTACTGGGAAGCATCGCCCACTGGCGCGGCCGCCGACACCCTGTTCACGCCCAAAACGGATCGTCTCCTCGAGGGGCGCTACGCCGCATGGCGTGAACAGATTCAACGCATCGTCGAGCAAAATTGACGTTGCCCCAGTGCGCGCGGTTGACCCGCCGTGGACGTTTGTTCAGACTAGCCCCCTTGTGTTTACGCCCCAAGCCAAGGACGGTGAACCGGTGAACGACGCTATTTCGAATTTCGTTGCGGGTGTTGATGAAGCGGGGCGGGGTCCCCTGGCCGGACCGGTCGTGGCGGCCGCGGTGATTTTGGACCCGGCGCGACCCATCCCGGGGGTCGCGGATTCGAAGTTGCTCACTGCGCGGCAGCGTGAGGGGTTGGCGGTCGAGATCAAAGCGCGCGCGCTGGCCTGGGCGATCGCCGAAAGCGACGTTTCAGAGATCGACCGACACAACATCCTCCAAGCAACGTTGTTTGCCATGCAACGGGCCGTGAGTGGTTTGCACATCCAGCCGGGCCACGTTCTGATCGACGGCAATCGCTGTCCGGCGCTGTCTTGTCCGGCGACGGCGATCGTCAAGGGCGATCAAAAAGAGCCGGCGATTGCCGCGGCGTCCATTCTGGCCAAGGTGGCGCGCGACGCGCTGATGCTGGATCTTGATCGGCAGTTCCCGGAATACGGTTTCGCCCAGCACAAAGGCTATCCTTCGAAACAGCACCTTGAGTCGCTGCGGCGCTTCGGCGCAACCGCGCATCATCGGCGGTCGTTCGGGCCTGTGCGCCAGGTGTTGATGGGCTCGGCAGCCCTGGGTTGATTTGCCGAGCCCGCTTGGCGGCTTTCGCTCGGCAAGGAAGCCGTTGTTCGTTACAGGGGCTTTTTCTGTCCAGCCAGCCCGCTATCGTCGATGAGCCCCTGCGGCCCGTTGAGAACGTTCGCCGCGTTCACGATGTCCGAAGCAAGGTCGGGGAGCCGGCGGCGACGCGTGCGGGCGTAGCCGCGCAGCATTTCGAATGCATTGTCGGCATCGAGGCGGAAACGCTCCATCAGTAGTCCGATGGCAATGCTGGTGTTGCGCTCCGCGGTGAGGGCTATTTCAAGCTGTGATTGTTTGTGACGCGCGTGGGCCATGCGCACGCCAAGCTGTATCGCGGCGAGAACGGCGACATACAACTGCTCCGCTTCGAAGGGTTTGTAGAGCACGCCCATAACGCCCTCGGCGACGAGGCTCGGAACGTCCAAATCGTCGATGCCCGTCGCGCTGGCCAGCACGGGCGTGCCGCGCCGACTGTGCAATGTACGGGCGACGTCCAGGCTGTCAGCGGACGGGCCGGCGAACTCGACAATGGCGAGCTGCGGCACATTCTGCTCCACGAGAGACTCCGCGTCGCGCGGATTGGCGGCTTCGAGCACGTCGTATCCGCGCGCTGTGAGCAGTTGGTTCATCAAGCGCCGGGTGACGTTGTCCTTCTCTATGATCAGTATTGTCGATATGTCCATCTGTGCCTCGCCTGCGTGCTACCAGCGATTAAGCATCGCCATTCGCAACGGCGTCGATTGTTATTGTTTCAGCAAAAACACCGCGCGCCGCTGAACTTCAGCGACGATCCATGTCACCCAAAAAGAATCCGTTTCTTTGCTGTCGGAACCAAATAAGGCGGGGATTCGGCCTTCGTCAATTGAACTCAGCGGGGGTTCGGCTGATGTTCGCTGCTCATTTCGGGTTATGGTCGCGGCGTCATTTCGCCGGTCCATTGCCCGCTCTCGGTGCCAAGGGTCCGAGGGTTTATTTTTTTTTCCGTGGGTTGCCATTACCCGCATTCGAGCGTCGCCGTAACCGCGGCATTGCGCGCACGGGGGTGCAACCCATAATTTCGCATGAGTGTATCAGCACATATTTATAAAACCTAGCCAGCAATTGTCACCAATCGGGTCAATAAAAGTACATTAGCTGGAATTGTTATAAAGACGGCCACCTTTATGTGCGACCGTTATAACGGATGGCGCGTATGAAGTTACTCCGCCTTGCGCAGAGGAGTGAGGTTGATTCTCTCTGCGGCGGCGATGATGTCTTGGGCGAGTTCGGAGATTTTGCGGCGTTGTTCGCGGGCTTGGTGGCGCAGCAGATTAAAGGCCTCGTCTTCGCCGACGCGAAAACGCTCCATGATAAGGCCTACCGCCACCGAGGTTCCGCGCCCGTCTGCTAAGGCGCGACTGAGATTGTCTTGAGCATCGCGCAACGCTTTGATGTCCGTTGCTCGCACGAGGGCGGCTTCCACGGCGGGAATCAACTGAAAGATATCGATGGGCTTGACCATGTAGCCGAGCGCGCCGACCGACACCGCTTGCTGAACGATATCCTTCTCATCAGAAGCGGACAAAAACAAAAACGGCGTCACGGTTTCTTTCTTGATTGCGATCGCGGCATCAATGCCCGAAGCGCCAGGCATGTAGACATCGAGGATTGCTAAGTCGGGCGACTGAGTGCGGCAGATTTCAACGGCCTCTTCGGCGCTGCCGGTGGCGATGACGTCGAAGCCGTGTTGGGTCAGGCCGGCGGTAAGGATGTCGCGGGTCTCCTCGTCGTCGTCCATGATCAAAATTCGTCGTTGTGACATGTTCCGTTTCCGCTTAGTTCGCCTACTCTAAATCGTTCAACCGGGGAGTTTTTTGAGGGCTCATGTCTCAAAATGCGTAACTGGCGGATTAATAAACGAAAATTAATCATGATTTTCGCTCCGCGAAGAGCGACCGCCTTAGGCTAGAATAGCGACCGCCTTAGGCTAGAATAGCGGCCATGCCGCCTAAGTTCGTCCACTTGCGAATCCATTCTGAATACTCCATCGCCAACGGAATTGTGCGAATCAAACCGTTGGTTGCGGCCGCTGTCGCGCAAGGCACGCCGGCGCTGGCATTGACGGATCAGAATAACCTTTTCGGTTGGGTGAAGTTTTATCGCGCGGCCCTCGGGGCTGGTGTGAAACCGATTGCCGGTGTCGATCTGATGGTGGCGAATCCCGACGATGCGTCGCGTCCCGATCGTATTGTCTTGTTATGTCAGAACCGGACGGGCTATTTAAATCTTACCCGCCTCATTACCCGGGCTTACGTCGAAGGCCAGCACCTCGGGCAACCCAGGGTGGAGAAAGCATGGTTCGACGGCGCGGCCGACGGTTTGATCGCGTTGTCGGCCGGACGCGCCGGCGACATCGGTCGCGCACTGCTCGCGGCGGATGGCCAGCAGGCGCGATCGCTTTTGGCCGACTGGCGGGTCCTGTTCGGCGACCGCTTTTATCTGGAGCTGCATCGAACGGGACGGGAGCACGAGGAATCGTATCTGCACGACGCCGTGGCCTTGGCCGCCGAGCAGGGTGTTCCCGTGGTGGCGACCAACGACGTGCATTTCATCAAGCCGACCGATTTCGACGCCCACGAGGCCAGGGTGTGCATACACGATGGGCGCACGCTGGACGACCCACATCGGTCGCGTGAGTTTTCCGAGCAGCAGTATCTGCGCTCGTCCCAGGAAATGGCGGAGCTTTTTTCTGATCTGCCCGAGGCGCTGGAAAACACCGTCGAAATCGCCAAACGCTGCAATCTCAGCATGACCTTGGGCAAAGCCGTGCTGCCTGACTTTCCCATTCCGGCCGAACGGACCATGGAGCAGCATTTCCGGACGCTGGCCGAAGAGGGCTTGCGCCAGCGCATGGCGGTGCTGTTCCCGGCTGGCGTGTCGGAGCAGGATCAAGCGACCTACACCGCCCGACTCGATCGGGAACTGGGCGTCATTTCGAGCATGGGTTTTGCCGGCTATTTCTTGATCGTCGCCGATTTCATCCAGTGGGCCAAGGACAATGACATTCCGGTGGGGCCGGGGCGCGGTTCGGGTGCCGGTTCGTTGGTCGCCTACGCGTTGCGCATCACCGATCTTGACCCCATCAAATACGATTTGCTGTTCGAGCGCTTTTTGAATCCCGAGCGTGTGTCCATGCCCGACTTCGATATCGACTTCTGCATGGACAACCGCGACCGCGTCATCGACTACGTGGTGCAGCGCTACGGTCGCGACCGCGTGGCGCAGATCATCACCTATGGTTCGATGGCCGCCAAGGCGGTGGTGCGGGACGTGGGGCGCGTCCTGGGGCACCCTTATGGATTCGTCGACAAGCTCGCCAAATTGATTCCGTTCGAGTTGGGCATCACGCTGGACAAGGCGCTGGAATCGGAAGAAACCCTCCGCAAGCGCTACGAAGAAGAGGACGACGTTCGCGGGTTGATCGACTTGGCGCGATCCTTGGAAGGCCTGACCCGCAACGCCGGCAAGCACGCGGGGGGCGTAGTGATCGCGCCGACGCCGCTCACGGATTTTACGCCTCTCTATTGCGAGCAGGGGGCCAGCGGCACGGTCACCCAGTTCGACAAGGACGACGTCGAAGCCGTCGGGTTGGTGAAGTTCGACTTTCTCGGCTTGCGCACCTTGACCATCATCGATTGGGCGGTGAAGAACATCAATCAACGCCGCGCGCGATCCGACGAAGCGCCACTGGATATTTCCACCATTCCGTTGGACGACGTCGCCGCCTATGCGCTGTTGAAACGCTGCGCCACCACCGCGGTGTTCCAATTGGAATCCCGCGGCATGAAGGATTTGATCAAACGGCTGCAACCGGACTGCTTCGAGGACATCGTGGCGCTGGTGGCGTTGTTCCGTCCCGGTCCGCTGCAATCGGGCATGGTGGACGACTTCATCAATCGCAAGCACGGACGCACGCCGGTGGTCTATCCCCATCCGGCGCTGGAGCCCATCCTCAAGCCCACCTATGGCGTCATTCTGTACCAAGAACAGGTCATGCAGATCGCCCAGGAACTGGCGGGTTACACGCTCGGCGGCGCCGACTTGCTGCGTCGCGCCATGGGCAAGAAGAAGCCCGAGGAGATGGCCAAACAGCGCGAGATTTTCGTCAAGGGTTCCACCGAGCGCGGTGTCGAGGAAAAAACCGCGACCCACATTTTCGACTTGATGGAAAAGTTCGCCGGCTACGGCTTTAACAAATCTCACAGTGCGGCCTACGCGCTGTTGTCTTACCAAACCGCATGGCTGAAAGCGCACTATCCCGCGGCGTTCATGGCGGCGGTGTTGTCGGCGGACATGGACAACACCGACAAGGTGGTGACGCTGATCGACGAGTGCCGCGACATGAAACTGAGCGTGCGTCCGCCCGACGTCAATCTGAGTTTCACCATGTTTACGGTGCGCGACGACGGTCGGATCCAATACGGTCTGGGCGCCGTCAAAGGCGTCGGCGAATCGGCGGTGGACGATTTGGTCGCCGAGCGCGCGAAGAACGGACCGTTCAAAAATTTGTTCGATTTGTGCCGCCGCGTCGACTTGCGTCGCTTGAACCGGCGCATGATGGAAGCCTTGATTCGTTGCGGCGCGCTGGACGAGATTGGTCCCAATCGCGCCAGTTTGATGGAGAATCTGACCGCGGCGACCCAGGCGGCGGAACAGGCCACCCGTGATGCATCCTTGGGGCAATCGGACTTGTTCGGCGGCGGCGCCGTGGCGGACGTTGCACCGCCGCAGTTCGTTGAAGTTCCGGAATGGTCCAAGGAACAACGCCTGTTAGGTGAGAAGGAAACCCTCGGGTTGTATCTCACCGGGCATCCTATCAATCGTTACAAGGACGAATTGGCGCAGTTCGTCACCGCCCGCATCGTCGACTTGAAACCCGACCGCGACCAAGAAGTGTTGATCGCCGGCTTGGTGGTGGCGATGCGCACCATGAACAGCCGCAAGGGCGACCGGATGGCGTTTATCACCTTGGACGATCGCACCGGCCGCATCGAACTGGCGGTATTTCCGGAGAGCTATCGCCAGTATCGTGATTTATTGGTCAAGGATCGTTTGCTGGTGGTGAAGGGCAACGTCAGCATGGATGAGTATTCCGGCGGCTTTCGCATCAGCGGCGATAAGATCATGACCATCGAGGAGGCGCGGGCCCTGTATGCCAAGCGCTTGGAAATCCGTTTGCCCGATAGCAAGTCGGATAAGGCGATCGTCGATACCCTGGCCAAGACGTTGGCGCCGTTTCGCGCCGGCGCCATGCCGGTGCGGGTGCGGATGCGCACCCACGGCGCCGAGGCGGAGCTGGCGCTGGATGCGCAATGGAACGTGCGGCCCTGCGACGAACTGTTGGGACGCCTGGCGGAACTGGCGGGCGAGCCCCACGTGCGCGTTGTTTATAAATAAGCGGCTTGTCGCTAAACTATGCCGTCTCAGAAAGCCCCCCTAGCTTGCATGGCGTCGCCGGAATGAAATTGAATTATCTTGATTTTGAACAGCCTATCGCTGAGTTGGAAGAAAAAATCGAGGAGCTGCGGCACGTTGGCTCGGACGCCGAGATCAACATCTCCGAGGAGATCGCCCGCCTCGAAGGCAAAAGTCGTTCGCTCACGGAGTCGATTTTTTCCTCGCTCAATGCGTGGCAGATCGCGCAAATGGCGCGTCATCCGCTGCGGCCCTACAGTCTCGACTACCTCGAGCGCTGTTTCACCGAATTCGATGAGCTGCACGGCGATCGGGTCTACAGTGACGATCCCGCGATCGTGGGCGGCCTGGCGCGGCTCGACGGTCAGCCGGTGGTGGTCATCGGCCAGCAAAAAGGTCGCGACACCAAAGAAAAGATTCGCCGCAATTTCGGCATGCCGCGGCCCGAAGGCTACCGCAAGGCGCGGCGCTTGATGGAGATGGCCGAGCGGTTTCAACTGCCGCTTATCACGCTCATCGATACGCCCGGGGCGTACCCGGGCATTGGCGCCGAGGAGCGCGGGCAGAGCGAAGCGATCGCGCGCAACCTGGCGGTGATGTCGCAGTTGCGCACCCCGATTATTTGCACGGTCATCGGCGAAGGGGGTTCGGGCGGGGCGCTTGCCATTGGGGTAGGCGACCGGGTCATGATGCTCTCTTACAGCACTTATTCGGTAATCTCGCCCGAGGGCTGTGCGTCCATTTTGTGGAAGAGCGCGGAAAAGGCTAAAGACGCCGCGGAAGCGCTGGGTATCACCTCGAAGCGGTTGTTTGAGCTGGGCTTGGTGGACAAGGTGATAGACGAACCGTTGGGCGGCGCTCACCGCGACCCGGATGCCATGGCCGGCAATCTGCGCCAAGCCTTATGCGCGGCGCTCGATGAATTGCGCGGCCTATCGACTCCGGAGTTGCTGCGCCAGCGGCAAGAAAAAATCATGGCTTTCGGGCAGTTCACTAGCCGCGCCAAATAGCGATGGCGGCGGGCGCGGCACATCGCGAATTTTCTCCGCAGTACTTGCACGAGATCCTGAGCAGTTTGCCGACGCCCGCAGTGTATTGGGTCGCCTACAGCGGCGGCTGCGATTCCAATGTTCTGTTGCATGCCATGGCCACATTGGCGCCGCGCCTTAACGGGAGCGAGGTGCGGGCCATTCATGTCGATCATGGTTTGCATCCGGATTCGGCGACGTGGGCCCAGCATTGCGTCGGCACCTGCCGCGAGTTGGGCATCGATTGCATCGTCGAAACGGTGAGAGTGGATCGCGGCAGCGGCGTCGGACTCGAAGCGGCGGCCCGGTCCGCTCGTTACGCCGCCCTGCGCCGGCATGTGGTCGAGACCCATATTCTTCTCACGGCCCATCATCGCGACGACCAAGCCGAGACCGTGCTGCTGCAACTGTTGCGCGGCGGCGGCGCGCACGGTCTGGCCGCCATGCCGTTGCTGGCAACGTTCGGTGCCGGCCGGTTGGCGCGTCCGCTGCTGAGCGTTGCGCGATCCGACATCAAGAAGTACGCACAACACCATGATCTGTATTGGGTTGAGGACCCGAGTAATTTCGATACCACGCTCGGCCGCAACTTCGTTCGCCACGACATCATGCCGCGGCTGGAAATCCGCTGGCCGGAGGCCGGCGCGATCCTGGCGCGAGGTGCCGCGCGGTTCGCGGAAATCGCCGATCTCATCGATACCCTTGCCCATCAAGACTTGCGCCGCCTCGTGGACGCAAAGTCAGCCGGACTACACATTGATAAGTTGCTGCAACTGCCTCATAACCGACGCAAAAACGCCATTCGAGGCTGGTTGCGCAAGGCGGGGATTCGATCGCCGAGTCCGGATATCTATGAGCGCCTGGAGCCGGAGCTGCTGCGTGCGGGGCCGGACGCCGCGCCGATCCTGGCCTGGCGTGGGGGACAGTTTCGTCGTTACCGTGATCGGCTGTTTGTATTCACGTCGTTGCCGGACGCGCCTGAGGCGTTCTGCGAACGTTGGCCGTTGGTCGGAAAGTTTGCTTTGCCGCCGGGGCTGGGTTTTTTGCGAGTGGTTAAACGTCCGGGTCGCGGGTTGTCGCGGGCGGTGGCTGGACGGAGCGACGTTACCGTGCGCTTTCGCCGCGGCGGTGAACACATCGTGCCAGTCGGACGCGGCCATAAGCACAGTTTGAAGAAGCTGTTTCAGGAGCATGGCGTGGCGCCATGGTGGCGTGAGCGCATGCCGTTAGTCTACGTGGGCGACAGTCTGGCGGCGGTGCCCGGTGTGTGTGTCGCGGCGAAGTACGCCGCCGCGCAGGATGAGCAAGGTCTGTGGGTGGAATGGCGCCGCTGAACCCAGCGCGTTGCGGCGCACTGATCGCGGCCGTCGAATTATCCCCTTGCGTTATGTGACGTAGTGCGGGGAAAACGCGCCGCAGCGTTGAGCGCGCGGTGATCTTCTGATAGTCTTGGCACCCAATATCACCTCGAAATTCTTGGCGTCGGTTGTCATCAATGACCAAATTCATTTTCGTTACGGGCGGTGTCGTTTCCTCATTGGGTAAAGGCATCGCAGCGGCATCCCTTGGCGCGGTGTTGGAAGCGCGCGGACTCAAAGTCACCTTGCTCAAGCTCGACCCCTACATCAACGTCGATCCGGGGACCATGAGCCCGTTTCAACACGGGGAAGTGTTCGTCACCGAGGACGGCGCCGAAACCGATCTCGATTTGGGGCACTACGAGCGCTTCGTGCGCGCCAAGATGACCCGGCGCAACAGTTTCACCACGGGTCGAATCTACGAGAACGTCATTCGCAAGGAACGTCGCGGCGACTATCTGGGCGCGACCGTCCAGGTCATTCCCCACATCACGGATGAGATCAAACGCTGCATTCTCGAGGGCGCCGATGACGCCGATGTCGCCATGGTGGAAATCGGCGGCACGGTGGGGGACATCGAATCCTTGCCGTTTCTCGAGGCGATACGGCAAATGGGGGTCGAGTTCGGCCGCGACCGCTGCCTGTTCATTCACCTGACGCTGGTGCCTTATGTGAGCAGCGCCGGCGAACTCAAGACCAAGCCGACCCAGCACTCGGTCAAGGAACTGCGCTCCATCGGGATTCAACCCGACATCTTGCTGTGCCGCGCCGACCGTCCGTTGCCGGACGACGAGCGGCGCAAGATCGCCTTGTTCACCAATGTAGATGAGCAATCGGTGTTCAGCGCGGTGGACGTCGACAGCATCTATAAAATTCCGCTGCTGTTTCATGACCAGGGCGTGGATCGCGTCGTGGCGAGAAAACTGCACCTGGATCTGCAGCCGGCCCAGTTGGGCGAGTGGAGTCAGGTGGTCTATGACCTCGAGCATCCCAATGGCGAAGTGAAAGTCGCCTTGGTGGGCAAGTACATCGAGTTGACCGACTCGTACAAATCACTGTCAGAAGCATTGATTCATGCCGGTATCCACACCCAGACCAAGGTGCGTATCCACTACGTCGACGCCGAGGATCTGGTGCAGAAAGGCATCCATATGCTGGAAGGCATGGATGCCATTTTGGTTCCGGGCGGATTCGGCGAGCGCGGGATCGAAGGCAAGATCCGCGCGGTTCAGTACGCGCGGGAGAACGGCGTGCCTTATCTCGGCATTTGCCTTGGAATGCAGGTCGCCGTGATTGAATTCGCCCGTCATGTGCTCGGCTGGTCCGACGCCCACAGCACGGAATTCCGCATGGACACCTCCCACCCCGTGGTGGCCTTGATTACCGAATGGATGACTTCGGAAGGTGAGCGCGAATTGCGCAGCGGTGACGTCGATCTGGGCGGCACTATGCGCTTGGGCGGCCAGGAGTGCGTGCTGGCGCCCAATAGCCGCATCCGTCAGGTGTACGGTAAGGATGTCATTATGGAGCGCCACCGTCACCGGTTCGAATTCAACAACACCTATCGCGCCGATTTCGAGGACGCCGGTTTGGTCTGTTCGGGCGTGTCCATCGACGGCATGCTGGTGGAAACGGTGGAGCTGGCGGATCATCCCTGGTTTGTCGCCTGTCAGTTTCATCCTGAATTCACGTCGACGCCGCGCGACGGCCATCCGCTGTTCAGCGGGTTCATCAATGGGGCGCGGGAGTATCAGATCCGTGTCGAAGACCAGAGGGCGCGGGCGTGAAACTTTGCGGGTTTGAAATCGGGCTCGATCGTCCGCTGTTTCTCATCGCCGGGCCCTGCGTCATCGAATCCGAAGCGCTGGCCATGGACACGGCCGGTCAGCTCAAGGAAATGACGTCACGCCTCAAAATCCCGTTCATTTACAAATCGTCTTTCGACAAGGCTAACCGCACCTCGACCCAAAGTTTTCGCGGTCTGGGGTTGGACAAGGGGTTGGCGATTCTGGAAAAGGTGCGTGCCCAAATCGGCGTACCCGTGTTGACCGATGTTCACGAAGATACGCCATTGGAAGATGTGGCGGCGGTGGTGGACGTGCTGCAGACCCCGGCGTTTTTGTGCCGTCAAACCAACTTCATTCAGAACGTGGCCCGCCAAGGCAAGCCGGTGAATATCAAGAAGGGCCAGTTTCTCGCACCATGGGACATGAAGAACGTGGTGGAAAAGGCGCGGGAAGTGGGTAATCAGGACATTTTGGTGTGCGATCGCGGCGTGAGTTTTGGCTATAATACGCTGGTTTCCGATATGCGCGGTCTCGCGATTATGCGTGAAACGGGATGTCCGGTGGTTTTCGATGCGACCCACTCGGTGCAGCAGCCCGGCGGGCAGGGCACAAGCTCCGGCGGGCAACGGGAATTCGTTCCGGTGTTGGCCAGAGCGGCCGTCGCCGCAGGCATTTCCGGTCTCTTCATGGAAACCCATCCCGATCCGCAACGGGCCTTGAGTGACGGGCCCAATGCATGGCCTTTGGCTCAGATGGAGGCCTTGCTTCGCGTCCTCCAGTCCATCGACCGCGTTGTAAAGGAAAACGGATTCAGCGGTCATCTTTAAGCGCTTTCTAGGTGTTCTAGAACAGCGAGAACAATATAAGTATTCGAACTGTGGAGTAAGCCATGTCAAAGATTGCGGATATCCGCGCCCGGGAAATTTTGGACTCGCGCGGCAACCCAACGGTTGAAGCGGACGTCATCTTGGAATCGGGTGCCTCGGGCCGCGCCGCCGTGCCGTCGGGGGCATCGACAGGTTCACGGGAAGCGCTGGAACTTCGCGACGGCGATCCAAAGCGCTATCTCAAGAAGGGCGTGACCAAAGCGGTCGCCCACATCCACAACGAGATCCGCGGCGCGCTGAAGGGTAAAGACGCGGCCGATCAGGCGGCGCTTGACCGGGTGATGCTCGAGCTCGACGGCACGCCGAACAAGAGCAAACTGGGCGCCAACGCCATTCTTGCGGTGTCCATGGCGGCGGCGAAAGCGGCGGCCCACGATGCCGGCAAACCGCTCTATCGATATCTGCACGGCGGCGGGGAGTATGTGCTGCCGGTGCCGATGATGAACATCATCAACGGCGGCGCCCACGCCGACAATAACATCGACTTTCAAGAATTCATGATCATTCCCGTCGGCGCGCCGACCCTGGCCGAAGCGCTGCGTTACGGTGTCGAGGTGTTTCATACCCTTAAGTCATTGCTGCAGAGCAAGGGGCTCAACACGGCGGTGGGCGACGAGGGCGGCTTCGCGCCGGATCTGCGCTCCAATCAGGAAGCCGTGGAAGTCATACTCGAAGCCATCGGCAAGGCAGGCTTTACCCCCGGGCGCGACGTGTTCGTCGGTTTGGACGTCGCCAGCAGCGAGTTCTATCGCGACGGCAAGTATCAGTTGTCATCGGAAAACAAATCGCTGTCCAGCGATCAAGTGATCGATATGCTCGAAGGATGGGTGAAACAGTACCCGATTATCAGCATCGAAGACGCCTTGGCGGAGAATGACTGGGACGGCTGGGCGCGGCTGACGGCTCGCCTGGGCGGCCAAGTGCAACTGGTGGGAGATGACTTGTTCGTCACCGATGCTAAACTACTTAAACAGGGGATCGAGCGGAAGATCGCCAATTCCATTTTGATAAAGGTGAACCAGATCGGCACGCTGACCGAAACCTTGGAAGCCATTCGCGTGGCCAAGGGCGCGGGCTACAGCGCGGTGATTTCCCACCGCTCCGGCGAGACGGAGGATACAACGATTGCGGATTTGGCAGTGGCCACGGGCGTGGGGCAGATCAAAACCGGTTCGCTGTCCCGTTCCGACCGGGTGGCCAAATACAATCAATTGCTGCGCATCGCCGAGGAAGTCGGCGGCAAGGGTCGTTACGCGGGGAAATCGGCGTTTCGCATTTCGATCTAAATCCATCGAGGCTGCAAAAAGCAGGTTGCGCGGGTGAAGTGGTTTTTTGTCGTCCTGGTCGCGGTTTTTTTTGCGCTGCAACTCAAGTTGTGGGTCGGCGAGGGCAGCTTACGCGAGGTGCAACGCCTGCGCGATGCGATCGCCGCCCAACAAACCGAGAACACCACGCTTGCCGCGCGCAATGCGGCGCTGGCGGCCGAAGTGGCCGATCTCAAGCATGGTCTTGATGCCGTCGAGGAACGCGCCCGCAGTGAGTTGGGCATGATTCGCCGCGGCGAAAGTTTTTTTCAAATCATCGAGCGCGGCGGCTGATCCTCCATTCCTATGGCCGCCCTCAACTCCGCTGACGTTAAAGTCTGGGCCGTCGTCCCCGCCGCCGGCACCGGTGCGCGGATGGGGAGCGACCGGCCGAAGCAATACCTGTCCCTTGGCGGTGAACCGATTCTCACAAGAAGTATGGCGCGCTTGGCGGCGGATGAGCGGGTGCGCGGCATCGTTGTGGTGATCTCCGCCGGCGATGAACATTGGCCGCGCCTGACGTTGCCGTCGTTGCGTTGCGCCTTGTGGGTCGCGCTGGGCGGCCTCGAGCGCTGCCATTCGGTGCGCAACGGCTTGCACAAGCTGCTCGAGCAGGGCGCGCGCCCTTCCGACTGGGTGTTGGTCCACGACGCTGCCCGTCCTTGCCTGCCCGCGGCCGATCTCAAACGGCTGATCGATACGGTTTGGAACGATGAGGTCGGCGGTTTGCTGGCAGTGCCCGTCGCGGATACGCTCAAGCTCGGCGACGAGGCCCAGCGGGTAGCGCAAACCGTGAGCAGGCAAAACATGTGGCGGGCGCAGACCCCGCAAATGTTTCGGCTGGGCATGCTCGTGGATGCGCTGAGCAAGGCTCTGGATAGCGACACGGTGGTGACCGACGAAGCGCAGGCCATGGAGTTACTCGGATTCAATCCACGCCTAGTGCCGGGTAGCGAGGATAATTTGAAAGTAACGCACCCGGCGGATCTCCAGATCGCCGCGGATGTGCTGCGCCGCCAGGAGGGAGAAACGTGAACATTCGCATCGGTCAGGGGATCGACGCCCACCGTTTCGGCGCGCCGCGCCCGCTGATATTGGGCGGTGTCACCGTTCCGTTTGATCGCGGACTGGAGGCACACTCGGACGGCGATGTGGTCATTCACGCCTTGTGCGATGCCCTGCTGGGCGCCGCGGCGTTGGGTGATATCGGCGGTCATTTTCCGGATAACGACGCCAGCTACAAAAACATCGACAGCCGTGTGCTGTTGCGCCGGGTGCGCGATGCGATCGCCAACGCGGGCTGGCGCGTGGTCAATGTCGATCTCACCGTGGTCGCGCAGGCGCCGAAGCTCAAACCGTACGCGGCGCAGATGCAAGCGCTGCTGGCGCAGGATCTGGCAATCGAGTCGGGGCAGATCAACATCAAAGCCACCACCACCGAGCGAATGGGGTTCACGGGCCGCGGCGAAGGCATCGCCGCGTTCGCCGTTTGTCTGATCGAAGCACTGCCATGAGTGCGTTTGAGCCGTCGCGGCAGGCGCACGATGCGTATGCATTGGATCACGTCGACCACCTACCCCGCGCCCATGGCGCGCCGCCATTGCGCGGCGTCCTGCGTCAATTGCCCGAGGATTTCATCGTCGAAGAGGTGTTGAAGTTCGAGCCCAGCGGGGCCGGCGAGCACCTTTTTCTGTGGGTCGAAAAGCGCGGCGCCAACACCGAATGGGTCGCCCGGGAGATTGGACGCGCGTTCGGTACAAGGCGCGGTGATGTGGCCTATGCCGGCATGAAGGATCGGCATGCGGTGACAAGGCAATGGTTCAGCGTCAGCGGCGCGCGCGGCGAATTGCCCGACATCGAAGGGCTCGAAGGAACGGAATGGCGTGTGCTGCGCGCGGTGCGGCACAACAAGAAACTTCGCCATGGGGCGATCAAGGCCAACCGGTTTTGTATCACGGCGCGCGACGTGGAAGGCGAGCGCGACGCCGCTGAAACGCGCCTGGCGACCATTGCACGCCAAGGTGTGCCCAACTATTTCGGCGAGCAGCGTTTTGGGCACAACAATATCGCGGACGCCGACGCTTGGGCGCGCGGCACAATCATGCCACCCGACGCCCATACGCGGGGCATTTGGTTATCCACGCTTCGGTCCGTGTTGTTCAACCGTGTGCTGGCGACGCGTGTGCTGGCCGGATGCTGGAACAAGATGATAAGCGGTGACGCGGCAATGCTCAGCGGCAGCCGCAGTTTCTTCATCGTCACTGACCGCGATGATGAAATCGCGGAGCGCTGCGCCCGCTTTGACATCGCGCCCAGCGGCCCGTTGTGGGGACGCGGCGAAACGCCGGTGCGCGATGCCGCGGCCCGCTTCGAGCAAGCGGTTCTTGCCAGCGCGCCGGAAGCGTGGTTTGCTGCCATGAGCGCGGCGGGGTTGGAACAGGAGCGGCGGCCGCTGGTATTGAGTATCGGTTCGCCTGAGTGCGAGCGGCGGGGACCCGAAAGCGTTATGTTCAAATTCGAGCTGGCCAGCGGCGCCTATGCTACGTGCGTGCTGCGCGAGTTGATGGACACCCCCTAGCGCGGAGAAATATCCGGCGGCGATCACTTGTCACTGGATAACGACGCGTTTTTTCATTGCGATTTTTGCGCTTGTATTGCGAGGCGAAGGCCAACCGGGCAAAATCCCCAGTTCGCGATGTGTTCAGTGCCAGCGAACCCATTGGCGGCATAACGGGCAAGGACGTACGTAAACGCCGAATGAACGTGCATAGCCGAAGAGACGGCCGTTTGACCAGTTTGGTGGACGGCATGACCAAGACGCGCCATTCCAAATTGGTGATCTTAACGCGTCTCGCCGATGCCCTGATTGTCGGGGCCACCTTCTGGCTGATCACGCTGATCTACGGTCAACCCTTCAATGAACGCTACAGTCTCGTGATGGTCAGCGGGGTTGGCCTGTTCATCTTCTTCGCCCAATTTCACGATCTTTACCGCTCGTGGCGTGGGGCCCCGCTGTGGCAGGAAGGCATCCGCTTGTGGTGGGTGTGGGTCAGCGTGATTCTCGCGCTGTTGCTGTTCGCCTACGCCACCAAAACCTCCGCCGAGTATTCCCGACGCACTATGCTCACCTGGTTCGTGGTGACCCCCGTGGTCTTGACGGTGTGGCGCACCGGCTTGCATCTGGTGGTGGGGGCGCTGCGTCAACGGGGCGTCAACACCAAAACGGTCGCCATCGTCGGCGCGCGGGATTTGGGCGCCCGGTTGGCAAGCATATTTCTCGACGCGCCGTGGATGGGATTTCAAGTGGTGGGGTTCTACGACGATCGCGCGCCGGCCGGCTCGCGTCCCTTGGTCACAAAACCAGTCAAGGTGGTGGGAAATCTCGACGACGTGGTGGCGCAGGCGCGCGACGGCGCCTTGGATATGATTTACATCACGCTGCCCATGCGGGCGGAGAAGCGTATTCAGCAATTGGTGGCGCGGCTCTCGGATACCACCGTTTCGGTGTACATGATTCCCGATTTTTTTATGTTCGATTTAATGAATGCGAGCTGGACCCACATCGGCGAACTGCCGGCGGTCAGTATTCACGAAACGCCGTTTTACGGTGTAGACAGTTGGGTGAAGCGGATGGAGGACATCGTGATCGCGTCGTTCATCTTGGCGATCATCGCGCTGCCGATGGCGATCATTGCCGCGCTGATAAAGTTTTCTTCGCCGGGGCCGGTTCTGTTTCGTCAAAAGCGCTATGGCTTGATGGGGCAGCCGATCGAGGTGTGGAAGTTTCGCACCATGAACGTGTGCGACGACGGTTCGGATATCAAGCAGGCGACGGAAAACGACCCGCGCGTCACGCCATTGGGCAAGTTTCTGCGTCGAACGTCGTTGGATGAACTGCCGCAGTTTATCAACGTGCTGCAGGGCCGAATGTCCATTGTCGGACCGCGTCCCCATGCCGTGGCCCACAACGAGCAATATCGTAAACTCATCAACGGCTATATGCTGCGCCACAAAGTGAAGCCGGGCATCACCGGCTGGGCCCAGATCAACGGCTGGCGCGGCGAGACGGAGACGGTCGATAAGATGCGCGCCCGTGTCGAGCACGACCTCGCTTACATCCGCAATTGGTCCCTGTGGCTCGACGTAAAGATCATCATTGCGACAATGTTGCGGGGCTTCATGGGGCGTAATGCATATTAGCGCCAAAACCCACCGGTTTATTCCGCAAAATTAACGGCTGGGGCAATCCCCGCACCGAGCGTGCCAGCCATTCTCTAACCCCTTCTCCGTTGACGTATTCTTGCAGGATTGTTATAAACAAGAGCTTCATTTTGAGGGTGCGGATCGCTCAGTTCCGCCGGATTTGGGTGCTGTTTTTTTGGGGTGTCTACACAAAGGTACGATTGCATGAAAACTAAAAAAGCATTGATCACTGTATTTGCGGTTTTAGGGAGCACGGTGTGGGCCGCAAACGGTTTCGCGGCGGGCACCAAGGGTGATCCCGCGGCAGGTAAGGACAAAGCGGCGTTGTGTGCCGGCTGCCACGGTGACGACGGCAACAGCATGGTGGCCGAGTTCCCGCGCTTGGCCAGTCAGTATGAGCAATATATTGTTAAGCAAGTGTTGGATTTCCAGAAGGGCCACCGCGCCAACAATGACACCATGGCCGGAATGGCCGCAACGATCGCGGATGTCCAAGACGCCAAGGATATCGGCGCCTACTTCCAAGGTCAAAAAATGGCCAAGGAGCCCATTGCGCCGGTGGACAAGAAATTGGTCGATCAAGGCAAAAAGATATTCCAGGAAGGCAACCCGAAAACCGGCGTGTATGGCTGCGTAAACTGCCACGGCCAGAACGGCAAAGGCAAGTCACCCGATGTGTCCGTGTTTCCGGTCATCGGCGGTCAGCATAAAGACTACATCGTTAAGCAGCTGAAGGATTTCAAGGAAGGCCGTCGTTCCAACGATCCCGCGAATATGATGACTGACATTGCCAAGAAACTTTCCGACCAGGAAGTGGAGGCAGTGGCCAATTACTTGTCCAGTCTGTAAGCGACTGGGTTTGGGATAGGTAACGCAAAGCGGGCGCAATGCCCGCTTTGTTATTTTGAGCTCGGCGGCCGCCGCCGTTCGTGTCAGTATTCGAGTTCGTATCCGCTTTGACGTTTCCAGGCAATTTTGTGAACAGGCTCGTCCTTGTTCATGACGCTGTCGGGTTTGTAGAAATAAATCGACGCGGCGTCGCGGCTGTCCTTGATGTGTTCTTCGGTCAAGTAGCGGGCGATGCGGCGTACGTCGTTGGTGCGCAAAGAGGTTGTTTTCACGGAGATGATCGCCGTGTCCAGGATCATGTTGCGTTCGATAATGGTGAATGCCGGCGTGTTGGGATCGTCTGGCCGAATCTCAACGTTGCCCAGCGGCGAGCTGCTCAGATAGCCCGCGAACAGGCACCCGGCAACCAGGACGCCAATGCTGGCGCGTTTGATGTTGGTTGTCTGTTGGCGTGTCACAAGGCACCTCGCTTGACGGAATGCCGTCTGTAAGAGTTCGCGACAGTATGTGACGTGGCGCGCAAGCTTGTCCAAGCGACAGGCCGATTTTGAGATCTGCGTCCCGTAAAAAGTGTGATGTCGATCACATTTGCCGGGCTAGGCGGCGTTTCGCGGAAACGAAATGAGGTGTTGCGCAGCCACATCGATGCCCACCAATTCCCCAATTCCGTAATCGAAATGACTGGGAAACAGGCCAAGAAGGCGGCTGCCGGTGTCGAGCTGCAGGGTATATAGAATAGAGGCGCCCTTAAACGCGCGGGCGACGACCCGGGCTCGCAGGTTGCTTTGCGGGTTGGGTACTAGGTCATCGGGGCGCAGCAGGATGTCCACCGCCGTTCCCACGTCCCACTGATAGGCGCGGTCACCCTTGATTTTCCCGATCTCCGTTTCGACCGTGTCGGGGCTGACCAAGGTGCCCGGGAGAAAGGATCCCTGGCCGATGAAGTCCGCGACGAAGCGATTTGCCGGCTCGTGATACAGGTTGAAGGGCGTGTCCCACTGAACGATGCCGCCGTGATGCATCACCCCGACCATATCGGACAACACGAAGGCTTCTTGTTGGTCGTGGGTGACCAGCAGCGCCGCGATGCCCGCATCCTTGAGAATCTGCCGAACCTCCAGCCCGATACGCTCGCGAAGCTCCACATCCAAGTTGGAAAACGGCTCGTCCATCAAGATGAGATCGGGACGCGCGGCCAGTGCTCGGGCCAACGCAACGCGCTGCTGCTGGCCGCCGGAGAGTTCATGGGGAAACCGCTTGCCCATGCCGCTCATGCCGACGATCTCCAGCAGTCGCTCGGAGGTTTCCCGCTGCGCCGAGCGCGTCATGGCGCGCAGCCCAAAGCCGATGTTGTTCAGGATGGTCATGTGGGGAAAAAGCGCGTAGTCCTGAAACACCATTCCTAAACGCCGCTTTTCCGGCGCCAACGTGTAGCCGGGTCGCGAGGCGGTGACGCCGCGCAGCAGAATTTCCCCGGCGGTGATGGGTTCGAAGCCGGCAATGGCGCGCAGGACGGTGGTTTTGCCGCAACCGCTGGGGCCGAGCAGGCAGGCGAACGTGCCTTTATTGATGTGAACGCTGAGGTTGTTGACGACGACTTGAGCGCCGTAGCGGCATTGAATGTCGTTTACCGCGAGCAAGCCGGTCATGGGCGAGGTGCAAGTAGAAGTTCCAATAGTGCTTTCTGCGAGTGAAGCCGGTTTTCCGCTTCGTCCCAAACGACGCTCTGTGGTCCATCGATGACTTCGGCCGCAACTTCTTCCCCGCGGTGGGCCGGCAGGCAGTGCATGAACAGCGCGTCCGGCTTGGCGCATGCCATAAGGGACGCATTTACCTGGAACGGGGCGAATGCCTTCGCCCGAGCTTGGTGCTCATCCTCCTGTCCCATGCTTGCCCACACATCCGTCACGATCAGGTCGGCGCCGGCGGCGGCTTCGCGCGGGTCGCGCATCAGGGTCGTTCGGTTTTTGTTGTCGGCGAGGCGCTGCGGGTCCGGATCGTACCCTTGCGGGCACGCAATGTTAAGGTGAAAGCCAAACTGGCGCGCGGCGTCGATGTACGCGTTGCACATGTTGTTACCGTCACCGATCCACGCCACGGTACGACCGCTTATGCTGCCCCGGTGCTCGACGAAGGTTTGGACATCGGCGAGCAGCTGACAAGGGTGAACCAAGTCGGTCAGGCCATTGATCACGGGCACGGTGGAATAGGTCGCAAACACTTCAAGTTTGTGATGACTGTAGGTTCGGATCATGATGGCGTCGACGAATCGCGACAACACCCGCGCCGTATCTTCCAAGGGCTCGCCTCGGCCCAGTTGCATGTCAGCGGGAAGCAAAAATATCGCGTGCCCCCCCAGTTGAATCATGGCCGTCTCGAACGACAAGCGCGTGCGGGTCGATGATTTCTCGAACACCATGCCGAGCACTTTGTGCTTCAGCGGCTCGTAGTGGCGCCCCGCCTTGAGCATTTTCTTGAGCTCGATGGCGCGCTGCGTCAGGGCGTTGAGTTCCTCGGAGGTGAGGTCCAATAGGGACAAGAAGTGCTTTGTGCTGCTCATGGGGCGGTTCGTGGCTTACGCGGTAGCGGTTTGGCGCTGAGCCGTCAGGGCGTCGACGGCGGCGCAGACTCGGTCAACCAGTTCCCCAGCCTCTTGGTCCGTCAAAATATAGGGGGGCAGCAATCGAATGACCTTATCGGCGGTCACGTTCAGGACGACGCCGTGCTGCAATGCCAAGGCGGGCAGTTCGGGGGCCGCTTGAGTCAACTCGATGCCGATCATTAGTCCTTTGCCGCGAATTTCGCGCACCATCGGGTGGCCGTCGAAACGGGCACGGAACAGATCCGTAATCTTGGCGCCTAGCGCAGCGGCGCGCGGCATCAGCTGTTCCTTTTCGATGGTGTCCAGGACAGTGAGCGCGGCGCGGCACGCGAACGGGTTGCCGCCGAAAGTTGTGCCATGGTTGCCCGGATGAAACAGGGTTGCGGCGTTGCCGCGCGCCAGGCAGGCCCCGATGGGGATCCCGTTGCCCAGCGCTTTGGCGAGCGACACGATGTCCGGCAGAATGCCGTCATGTTCAGCTGCGAGAAAGCGTCCGGTCCGGCCGACGCCGGTTTGAATCTCGTCGAGAATCATCAGCCAATCGTGTTCGTCGCACATGCGGCGAATGTGCGCCAAATAGCCCGCATCAGGGATGCGAATGCCGCCTTCGCCTTGTATCGGTTCGACCATCACAGCGACGATTTCCGTTGCGTTTTGCGCCACGGTTTCAAGCGCCGCGACATCGCCGAAAGGCACGCGCAGAAATCCTTTGACCAACGGTTCGAATCCGGCCTGAACCTTGCGGCTGCCCGTCGCGGTTAACGTGGCCAGCGTGCGACCGTGAAAGCTGTTTTCCATGACCACGATGGTCGGCGCCTTATATTTTTTGTTGTTGCCGTACAGGCGCGCCAATTTGATTGCCGCCTCGTTGGCTTCGGCGCCGGAATTGCAGAAGAACGCCTTTTCCATTCCGGACGCGCGGGTTAGCCGATCGCCGAGCTGCTCCTGCAACGGAATCCGGAACAGGTTCGACGTGTGGAGCAGGGTTGCGGCTTGTTCGCTAATGGCGCGTGTCAGGGCGGGATGGGCGTGACCCAGCGCGCACACTGCAATGCCACCAATGGCGTCCAGGTATTGGGTGTTCGCCTCGTCCCATAGCCAAGCACCTTCGCCGCGGATGAAGCCGACGGGCAGCCGTTTGTAAGTATTCATTAGTGAATCGGTCATTGGACGAACAATTGGGTTTGGCAGCCGTTACATTGACAAAAAAACAATAAACCCCGCCGCGACCGGAAATGCCGCGGGAGCCTGGGAAAGGGAAAAGTGTAACGACGAAGGGGGGGTGGTGCAAGCTCCGGACAAAAAAGCGCCTCAATGGCTGTACCAGTAGCCGGGCGACCGTCCTCAACCGGCCGGGTGCTGGCGAAAATAAGTCGAAACAAACAACGCGGCCGCCGCGCTCACATTGAGGCTCTCTACGTTTCCGCCGCCCTCGATGCGCAGAACGGCGTCGGCGAGCTGGGCGATTGCGGGGGTAACGCCCGATTCCTCGTTGCCAAGAATCAGAATGGTTCTGGGCGGGAAGGTGTAGCGGGCGAGGGAGTGCCCCTTCTTGACATCACTTGTCGCCAGCACGAAGCCGCGCTTTTTCAGCAGTTCAAGCTGGCGCGTGGGCGTTTCGAGATCGACGATTTTCACAAATTCGGCCCCGCCCTCGGCGACACGGCAGGTCGAGGGCGCCAGGTTGATTCGGTTGACGCCGTCGCCCAGCACGTAGCGCACGCCGAAAAACGCCAGCGTGCGCAATATGGCGCCCGTATTGTGCGGATTGCCCAAGCCATCGAGGTACACACCGAGGCACCTATCCGATTCGGAGGCGTCGCCCACAAACGTTTGGAAGGGGGTCCGCGGGTGTTCGTAGGCTAGCACGCAAATCCCTTGGTGATGGTGCGTCTCGGTCACGCGCTCCAATTCGGCGTCATCGACCACGTGATAAGCAAGACGGTTGCTTGCGGCCCAGGATAAGAGCTTTGCCGCGCCTTTGAGACGATTCTCCGTCAGATAGATTCGAATCACATCCGCGGGGCGCTGTTGCCACAGCGCGAGACAGGCATGCCAGCCATGGTATTTGATTTCGCGTCGGGTCGGTTTTACGACGGGCTGCCTTGGCGCGCTGGATCGCGGATTGCCGGCGGGAACGGGCCGGGCTTGGCTCGAGCGCGCCCCTCTGTGCGGTGGACGCTTCATTGGACAACGGGACTCAGGGTGCGACGGCGAAACCAGCCGGTAATACTGTGCCGGGTTCGGCCGGCGGGAAGCACCTCGTGATAGAAACGGTCGCTCAAGAAGGTGACCAGCGTGCCCGCTACCGGTGGGACGTCAAAATAGGAATCGTCGTCGTCAACATAGATCCGCAATTCGCCTGCGTCCTGCGGCATCCACCCGGTGTTGAGATATAAGATTGCGCTTACGACCCGCGTGTCCTGATTGGCATGTTGATCGATGTGTCGGCTGTAGAACGCGCCGGGTGGATAAGCGGCGAAATGACACTCAAACTCGTTCAGCCCGAGAAACAACGATTGGTTGATCAGGGTGCGCAACCGTTCCATGCGCGCCAGATATTCTTGTTGGGCCGCACTGGTCGCGCTTTCGTCGAGCCAAAAGATTCGATCGCCGCGGATCGATGGCTCGATGACCTTGCCCGCGCCTCGCCCGACCGCGGCCGGTTGCAGGCGGTTGCAGGATTCCAACTCGGCGATGTTGCGTTCCAGTCCCTCTGTCACGTCGCCGGAAACAAAGTGCGGCGTTACCGCCCAACCTTGGGTGGCGAGCCGATCAACAATTTTTTCGAGACTGTCCGACTCGATTGCCGGCTCAGGAGGGAGGAGTGCGGCGTTGTCTGCCATAGTGAATTACCGAAACAGGAGCTGCGCCGACTATATAGAAATCGCTCCATACCGTCTAGGTAGGATGCGGGTTGGGGCGACGGCGCCAAACCAGCCACAGGGTCGCGGCCAGAGCGGCGCGGTAAACGACATAGGCGGTCATGATGGAGGTCAGGCCGAGGCCGAGGCCGAGTGCCGGGCCGAGCAGGTACGCTGCCGGCAGGAACACCAGCCACTGCAAACCGGTTGTTACGGCCAACGCGTGGCGTGAACGGCCGGTGCTATACAGCGCGTGCAAGAGCACCAGTCCACTGGCTTCGAAAATCATGCCCATGCCGACGATGCGGAGTGGCCATTCGGTCAATGCGAGCGTCGCGGGGTCGGCGATGAATAGGGCGGCGATGGTATTGGGCAGCAGCCATAGCGGCGCGCCGACGCAGCCGAGCACCAGCGTGCCGAGTTTAAGGGTTTCATGCACCCAATAGGCGGCGCGGGCCGGCTCCCCCGCGCCGACGGACTGGCTCACCAACGAAGCCGTCGCGATGCCGATGCCGATGGCAGGCAGGATCGCCAGCAGCATCAGATTCATCACCACCGTCCCGGCGGCGAGGGCGGAAGTGCCCAACTGGCCGATAATCCACAGCAACGCGGCGGCGCCCAGCGTGATCAGAAACTGCTGCAGGCTGTAGGGCAGGGCAATGGTAAGCAGTGGCGTCCACTGCGCGCGCCATTGTCGCAAGACGCTCTGCAACTGACGGCGAGTCAGATAAACGTAAACCCCGCTGCCCAGTGCGGCCGACAGCGTGGTCGCCCAACCGGCGCCGGCGACGCCCAGGGCGGGCAAGCCGAAATGGCCGAAGATCAGCCCATAGTTCAAAACGATGTTGGTGAGATGCATGGCGCCCATGACATACAGGAAGACGCGGGCTTGGTCCTGGGCCGTAAAGAAACCGCGAAAGGCGAAGTTGGCGGCGATGAAGGTGAGCGACCAGATGCGCGCTTGGGCGTAGTCGGTGGTATGGCTCACGACTACAGCGTCTGCGTGCATTTCTCGCAGCGCCAAGGGAGCAATGGCGAACAAGACCAGGGAAACCGCGGGCAGCAGAATGACGGCAAGCGCAAGCGCGTTGACCAAGGGAACGCACAGGGTTGCCGACGCCTGCGCGCCATGCAGCCGGGCGGTGAGGGTCTGTACGCCCGTCGCCGCGCCCAGGGTAAGCGCCTGGAGGGTGAAAATCAGAAACGAGCCGAGACCTACCGCCGCCAGGGCGGCCTCGCCGAGTCGGCTGACCATAAGGATGTCGATCAGATTGACGAGATTCTGCGATCCCATGGCGAGCATCACCGGCGTCGCCAGCAACAGAATTCGGCGGCGGTCGGATGGTTCAACGCGAGGCGATTTCATGATGCTGCAGAAAATGGCGGTATGGTTAAGTTATTCGGGCATGGTGGGCCATCGGTCGCGCGTGCGCAGTACGGTATAGTACGGACGCCTACCAAGGGTCGTCGCTTCTATACTCTGCATTCTCTGCCTGACGGGAAACCGTATCTCATGATTAAAAAGATCCTGTCGTTGCTGGGCGTTACCCTGTTGGCCGCCGGTGCGGTGTTCGCATGGAACGTGGCGCGTCTGCCGACTGTCGCTGCTCACTCCGCTCCGATCGAAGCGGTTGCGCCCCTCGCCGCCGACCCCGCCGTTTTGGCCGCGGCAGTGCGCATTCCGACGGTTTCGTATGACGATGCTGACGTCATCGACCACGGGCCATTCGACCGCTGGATGGCGTTCGTGCAGGAGGCGTTTCCGCGCACCCATCAGCGATTGAAGTGGGAAATCATCAACGAGTACAGTTTTCTTTACACTTGGTCGGGGCAGTCGGTCGATGCCACGCCGATCCTCTTTACCGCCCACTATGATGTGGTTCCGGTTGATGATAACGGGGAGTGGCACCACCCGCCGTTCTCCGGTCAGCTTGCCGACGGTTATGTCTGGGGAAGGGGGTCGATGGATGACAAGGCCGCCGTCATCTCCATTCTCAGCGCGACAGAGAAGCTTCTGGAGGAAGGTTTTGTTCCGCACCGAACGCTGGTGTTCGCTTTCGGACACGATGAGGAGATCGGCGGGCGCAGCGGCGCGGCCAAGCTTGCGGCCCAACTGGAAGCGCGCAATATCCGCCCGGAATGGATGCTTGATGAAGGCATGGTGATCACCGACGGGGTGATCAGCGTCATCGACCAGCCCATTGCCTTAATCGGCGTGGCTGAGAAAGGCTACCTCACCCTCGAGCTTTACGTTGAAGGCGAGGGCGGACACACCTCGAGTCCGCCGCACCACACTGCGGCCGGTGTGCTCAGCGCAGCGGTGGCGCGGCTGGAAAACAGCCCGATGTCCGCCCGGCTCGACGGGGCGGCGGCGGCCATGTTTGATCGACTAACGCCGGCCATGCCGGTCGTGCCCAAGGCGCTGTTCGCCAATCGCTGGCTGTTCGAACCGCTGCTGATTAAACAGCTCGAAGGCAAAACCAGCACCAATGCCATGATTCGCACCACGGCTGCCGTGACGCAGCTGAAGGGCAGCAATAAGGAGAATGTTCTGCCGCGCCTGGCCAGTGCTACCGTCAACTTCCGTTTGCTGCCGGGGGATTCGGTGGACGATGTCATCCGCTACGTCAAAGCAGCCGTCGCTGACCCGCAAGTGAAGGTTCGCGTTATCGGTGAGGCGACCGAGGCATCGAAAGTGTCCGATGTTTCCGGCAAGGGATTCGCGTCAATCGAATCAGCGGTGAATTCGGTGTATCCAGAGGTGCTCACGGCCCCTGCTTTACTGATTGCAACCACGGACAGCAAGCACTACGCGCCGCTGACATCGAACATATACCGCTTTCGGCCGTTATGGGTGACGCCCGCGGATGTGCCGCGCTTTCATGGCGTCAACGAACGGCTGGCGGTCGAGAACTATCAGCGGATGGTGACGTTCTTTTACCAGTTGATGCGCAAAGTGGAGTAGCGTGTTTGGCGAAGTATCGCCGCTAAAGCCGCGATTGGCTTGGTGTGAACGCGCGGAAAATGGCTACGAAAGTGTATCGTCCGCCGTTCGTTCCAGCCGCTGGCGCAGTACCTTGACGTGTTGGTACATGAACAGGCCGGGAAAGGATTCGCCGTTCACCCGGGCGTAATCTTCCATTTTGCCGACGACTTGAAATCCCAGCGCCTGCCACAGCTTGGCGATGCGCGTTCCGTCGCGCACGTCGAGTTGAATCACTTCGAGACCGATCTGGTCGGCGCGATCGAGGACCGAGCGCAAGCCCATGCGAACAATGCTGACCCCGCGGTAGTCGGGATGGACGAATGTGCGCGAGATTTCGCCGATATGACGGCAGTTCGGCAGGGCATTCGGCGTCATGAGCACGTGGCCGACCACCTTGTCGTCGGTGTCTCGAAACAGCAGCAGATGTTTGTCGCCGTTGGCGACGGCGCGGGCGGTTCCCGCCATCCAGCGCATGCCCTCGTTGTAGGTGAGCGGGCCCGCGAAACCGATGGTCGTCTCCCGTGCCAGCACCGCATTCATCAGGGCGAGGACTTCTTCCTGCAGCGGCTGGGGAAACTCCCTCACCCACTCTAGACGGATGGGTTTGGCCAGACCGCTGAGCGGCCTGGCGCGTGGAGCAGAAGTTTCGGTTGTGGCGTAGGGACTCATAGCGCTCCGCGGTTTAGCTGTTGGATCGGATTAGCAGGCTGGACGAAATGGTGTCGTCAATGCCGGCGCGCTCCGTTCTGACGACCTTCAAACTCTTGGGAATGTCGTCCGTGGTCGTGGGTTCGTAAACGAAACAGCGCGAGCCCTCAGACGTGCGACAAATGATCTTGACGTCCCGACGACAGGTGCGCAGCAGGTTTTCCAGAATCAGCTTTTTCGGCTTGGCCAGCAGCGCGACAAGGACGACGTCATAGTCTTCGACATCGACGGATTCGCCCAAACCGGTGATGACCCGGATTTTGTCGCGGAATCCCAGGATGTCGATGACGGAGCGCGATTCGGCCACCGCTTCTGGCGAGCGCTCCAGGCAGTCCACGGGCGCGTCGATGCGGTGCTGCATGCAGAACGCGGTGATCGGCATCGGCCCACTACCGATGAACAGCAGTCGTCGCGGCTGATAGCCATCCAACAGACTGACTTCCCGTTCGATGAGTCGCTCGAACCGGGCGTACAGAGGATAGTCGACCACATGACGGCAAACGCCTTGCTCCAGATGCTGGACAAAGCGTTTCTCCAGTTGTGTTTCCCAATAGCAATAGAGATTGTTGAAGTGATCCATCTCGTGGGCGGGAAACATCTTCAACAGGCGGTTGAATTCGTCGCGGTATTCATCGCCGCGAAGCAGCAACCGTTCCAGGTCTCTCATGGCCATGTGCATCTGGGGGAAATCCCCGATGCTGCCATCCAATCGCCGGCGAATGTCGCGGACGATGGTCGCGAGATTGTCGGCTTTGTGGCCGAGCCTTGCGCTCAAACCTGGAACGGAAAGATTTTGAGCCGGTAATGTTTCGACGTACATGCTTCCCCCTAGTGCCGCTGTGCGGCGATTTATGTCGCGTCGCTGAAGTCTCGTATTACACCGGGATTGCGTTACTTGGTGAGCCGGTTGTATTCCCGCTGAATGCCATCATAAAAGCGCCAAAAGCGTTCGCAGGTGCCGTGGACGGCCTCGAGGGCCTCTGCCTGCATCTGCGGCGTTGTGCAAATCTCGGACACCAAGTCGAGACCCTCGCGGACGTGATAGACGTCTTCGACGGCGTGTACCGAGAAGAAAGCGAGATCTTCCGGCTTGAGGTTGTAGACTCTCGGCAACATTTCATGGCGCGCTTTGCCGGCCTTTTCTTCCAGGTTCTGACCTTCGCTGGCGATCATGATGGCGGCGGCGCCCATGTGAAAGGTTTTCGGGTTGTCGACCAAGTTCCAGCGATAGTCGATGAGATCTTTGGTTTCCGGAAGCGCAACCGCGGAGTCGCGTTCCTCATCGGTAATGCCAAGGGCGCGGATGAAGCGTTGCATCAACACTTCATGGTTCGCGGTCTTGGACAGTTTGCCGGTTTCTTCTTCGTACAAGTTGATCGCCAGCCGCTTGCGGTAATAGGCCAGCGGGCAGTAGCGGTAAAGCGATCCGACATACCAAGCGAAGTTGATGGTCAGCTGATAGCCTTGAAGGGCGATGAGTCGGATGAGCGTGTTGTTTCTTTCGGGCTTGGCGAGTTCGCCCAGCAGCGGATGATCGATGGTGCTGTGACTGTGTAAGGCGTCTTCGAGTTGTTTACGGAATTCCCAATTGATGTACTGCTTGCGCAACGCGGTGGCGTGGTGCATAAGAGTCCCCCTTTGTTCTGTCCTGCTCTCCCCAGACCCGGCACGGGTATCCCTGGCGCCAGATTGAGCAATGACTCTAAACGCTTTTGTCAACGCCGGGCTATAAGTAAGAACACGGAATTTTACGCATTGATTACGCATGCATTTTCGTACGGGAATTGGGTGGTTCCCGAGGTTTATCGATCCTGTCACGGCAGACATGCGAAGGTGGATTATGTTGTCGCGTTGCGCGGCCTATTCTGCCCCGATGTGACTGTCACCGAGTGCTCGCGCAGGCCTTGCGAATCGAGCGCGATGGTACGGCGCCGTGTCGACGGAACACGGCAACGATCCATTTTCTTTCGTGATAGGGTCATGGCATAATGGGCGTCCCATTACCGGATAACGACAACGAAAGCGGTTTGGGCAGTCGCAGGATCGACGCCCTCGCCAGGTGCGATAAGTAGTACACCGAACGAGCCAGCCTGTGAGTAACCTATTCTTGACATCCCGCGTTCGCGGGCGGTTGTACCGTACTGTTGGTCTTCTTCTTGGATCCACGCTGGGGTTCCTGTTGCCGGTCGCTCCTAGCCATGGCGAGGACGATCCGGCGGCATGGGTTAGCGGGTCGTTGCACTTTGCCGGCCAAGCCATTTCTGATCCGGCGTTTACCGAGGAAGGTGAAGGCGACCGCGCCAACTTCGTGCTTGAGCTGAAGGTTAAAAAGGGCTGGGGCGATAACTTCATCTTCGTTCACCTGTGGGGCGGTGAAGGGGACGGCGTCTACGCCGGATCGAGCGATCCGTCCTTGAACATGGGCGCGGGCGAGATCGAATTGGTTGCTGCCCAACTGACGCGCAACATCACGGACTTTCTCGCGGTTACGGTGGGCAAGATCGATCCCTCGGCGTATTTCGACGCCAACGCTCTGGCTAATGACGGTACCAGTCAGTTCATGGCCAGCGCGTTCGTGAACAATCCGACGATAATGTTTCCAATGCACGAATTCGGCTTTTTAGGCGAAGCAAAAGGCGGCGACATGTTCACGTTCATGCTGGGCGTGTTCGAGGATGTGATGCCAGTGGACCAGATGGACGGCGATGAAATGGGGAATGAGGTTCGCGGCGAATTCGCCAATAAATTCGTGATCGGTGAGGTCGGACTGCACTATGACATTTTCCTCGAAGACGGCAATCTGCGTTTGACCGGCTGGAACAGCGGTTCGGCGGATGCCGGCGGGTTTTCCCTAAGCTGGGACCAGGAGATGGGCGAATATTTCGGAATGTTCTCGCGGATTGGTTCCACACCCAATGCGTTTGATCAAGACACCGCGTTCGCGTTTAGTCTCGGTGGGCAATTCAATTTCGGCGAAGGCCACCGCGCGGCCTTGGCGTATTCGACGGAGCAGCCGGGCGATTCCGACTCGTACGACAACATTTCTTGGGTCGAAACCTACTTGAGCTTCGCGCTGGATGAAACCGTTGCCCTCTCGGGGCACTTGCAGTTTGTCGTCAATCCAGAGAATGACGCGACGAACGATGCGCTGGCCATTTACGGCTTCCGCGTCCACGCCGTGTTCTAATTGCCGTGGGAGCGGTTTCCTACCGCGATTCTCAGCCTGACGTCTAATTGGTGCCGAGTCGAATCGCGGATGAATCCGCTCCTCCTCCTTTGTGGGAGCGGTTTCAACCGCAATGATCGGCGGCGCAATGCGTTCCGATCGTTGCTAGGCCCCGGCCGCGCGGCCATCCACGCCGCGCTCGATTTCGCCGTGTTTGCGCAGTTCGCGTTTGAGGACTTTGCCGGCGGCGTTCTTGGGTAGCTCCGCGCGAAAGATGACTTTGCGCGGAACTTCGTGGGCACCGAGGCGCTCGCCGCAAAATCGGCGAATGTCGCTGGCGGTCGCCGCGATCCCTGGTTTGAGAACAATGTGGGCGACGGGAATTTCGCCGTGGGTTTCGTTCGGCTCGCCGACAACCGCCGCTTCGGCAACTCGCGGGTCTTGATACAGCACTTCCTCCACAACCCGCGGATACACGTTCATACCGTTGACGATTACCATGTCCTTGATGCGGTCGACAATGTAGAAGTAGCCGTCTTCATCGCGATAACCCAAATCGCCGGTGCGAAACCAGTCGTCGAAAAAGCACTCGGCGGTTTCTTCGGGGCGCCGCCAATAGCCTTTCATGATGTTCGGGCCGCGGACGCAGATTTCGCCTACCTCGCGGTCGGCGAGCAGCCGACCGTCGCGGTCGCGAATGGACATTTCCACCCGCGGCACCGGCAGACCCACCGCGCCCGGTTTGCGGATGCCGCCGATGGGGTTGACGCAGGTCACGGGGGAGCATTCGGTCGGTCCATCACCCTCGTAGATGGCGAGACCGAACCGCTCCTCGAACCGTTTCATCAACTCCACCGGCATGGAGGCGCCGCCGGCCACGCAGTAGCGCAGGCTTTTGAATTTCTCCACTTCAATGTCGGGCAGCGATAGCAAAACGTTGAACATGCTGGGCACGCCGAGAAAGATGGTGGCTTTGCCCTGAGCAATGGTGTCCGCAACTAAGTTGCGGTCGAATTTGGGTACCGGTAGAAACGTCAGCCCATGGAGCAGCGGCGTCAACATGCCCGCCGTGGCGGCAAACGAGTGAAACATGGGCAGCACAACGAGCAACACTTCGCGGCCGGGCACGAACGCCATGGCTTCCTTGATGCTTTGGGTGTTGTTCGCCAGATTGTAATGGGTGAGCATCGCGCCCTTGGGTTTGCCCGTGGTGCCTGAGGTATACAGAATGGACACCACGTCTTCTTTGACGTCGAAATCGAAATGGGGCGGATTCGCCGCGGGCAGCATGAGGTCGTGCCACGGCAGATCGTCCGGGCTAGCGCGCTGTTCGCCGATGCAGGCGACGATTTCGAGCGATGGCACTCGGCCGCGAAAAGCGTTGACGCTTTGACTGAACAGCTCGTGGTAAATGAGTCCCTTGACCTCGGCGTCGTTGAGGATGTATTCGATTTCGTTAGGCTTGTAGAGCAAATTCAACGGCACGACGGTGGCGCCCGCCTTGACGATACCGAAATAGGCCAGGGCGAAAACGTCCGAATTTACACAGTAAAGGGCGACCCGATCACCTTTGGCGATGCCTTGCGCCGCGAGATTGGCGGCCACTCGGTCGCTCAGGGCATCAAACGTGGCGAAGTCCGTATCCCGACCCATGAAGCGGATCGCGATGTGGTTTGGAAACTGGCGAGCCGTATTTCTCAGCATCGTGGGCAAGTCAGCGTTGTTCAATTGGGCGCTTGTCATGTGGCTCAATCCCCTCATGTATTTATGAATGACGCTGCGGTCGGGAAGTTTTTCGAGTCTACGTTTGCGGGTGACTTGCGGGGATACGTACGGGCCACGAGAGGGCCAGAGTAAAATTACCGCTGGCGATGGGGTGAAAATGTCACAAAAACTTCACGTGACTGTTATAAAGTTGTGCTTAGCGAGCCCCCCATTTTGTCGGGTCGATGACTTAACTATATGATACGTCAAATCTTTTAATTGAAGATTTCTCCTTCCTCCGAAGTTACACTATGACCCAGCCAAAAATACTAGTAGTCGATGACGAACCGGCGATTCGCGAAATGATCGGATTTGCACTCAGCCAAGCGGGCTTCCAGTCCATCGAAGCCGGGGATGCCGTTCAGGCAAAACTGCGTATTTCGGAAACGCTGCCCGACTTGGTTCTCCTGGACTGGATGCTGCCCGGAATGAGTGGTATCGAACTCGCGCGTTATCTGCGCAAGGCCGATGTCACGCGCCGACTGCCCATCATTATGTTGACCGCGAAAGGCGACGAAACCGACAAGCTCAAGGGGTTGGACGTCGGCGCGGACGACTATGTCACCAAGCCGTTTTCGCCGCGGGAACTGATCGCGCGCATTCGTGCCGTGCTGCGGCGGGTTG
Source organism: Pseudomonadota bacterium (assembly GCA_021821045.1). Lineage (GTDB taxonomy): Bacteria > Pseudomonadota > Gammaproteobacteria > JAADHS01 > JAADHS01 > JAKACW01. Next base: position 21,504 of record JAKACW010000004.1, on the reverse strand, counting down.
GCCCCGAGGGCGAGAATCAGGCTGTCGAGATTGCCGGGTTGCGGCTAGACCCAGTGGCCCATCGGGTGATGGGCGGCGGACAAGCGCTGGAGATGGGGCCGACGGAGTTTCGTTTGCTGCATTTTTTCATGGCTCACCCCGACCGGGTTTACAACCGCGGCCAGTTGCTCGACCAGGTTTGGGGTGACCAAGTTTACGTCGAAGAGCGCACCGTGGACGTGCATATCCGCCGTTTGCGCAAAGCACTCACTCCGAGCGGGCATGAAAACCTGGTGCAAACCGTTCGCGGCGCGGGCTATCGCTTTTCCACCAAGGGCTAGGTTCGAGGCATGTTCAATCCGTGGTCAACCGACTTATGGCGAATGACGGGCATTCTGCTCATCGCTTTAATTGTCGGATTGGTCACCGGCTACGTCGCGGTTGCACTGGCGGTGGCGTTCGCCGCCATGTTGGGCTGGCAACTGCTTCAGTTGCGCCGATTCGAAGAGTGGGCGCGCCGCGGCGATTGGCTGGCGCCGCCGGATATCGACGGCGTGTGGGGTGAGCCCTACGGCCATTTCTACCGGCTCTATCAACGTAATTTGCGGCGCAAGGACAAGCTGGTCGCCATTCTGAACAGGTTTCAGGAGACGGCGGCCGCCATTCCGGATGCTACGGTGGTGCTGGACAAGAACGGCGAAATCCAGTGGTGGAACGAGGCGGCGGTTCGCTATTTGGGATTGAAGACTCCGCAGGACGTTGGCAACCGCATCGACAATCTGATCCGATACCCGGTTTTCTCGCGCTACTTTCACCAGACCGATTACGCCGAGCATGTCGAGATTCCCTCGCCGGAGGATCGCAATGTCATTTTGTCGGTGAAGATCGTACCCTACGGCAACGAGCAGAAGTTGCTAGTCGCTCAGGATGTGACGCGCATCATCCGCCTGGAGCAAATGCGCCGCGACTTCGTCGCCAATGTATCCCACGAACTGAAAACACCGCTGACGGTCATCCGTGGCCTGATCGAAACGCTGGAAGACGCGCCGATCGTTCATCCGGATCAGTGGCGCCGGCAATTGTCTCTAATGAGCCAGCAATCCGAGCGCATGCGCAACATCGTGGACGACTTGTTGTTCCTGACCCGTTTGGAAACGAAGCAGGATACGGTGAAGCGCGCGCCGGTTGATGTTCCGACCATGTTGGCTTCATTGCAGGCCGAGGCATTGGCCTGCTCCGGAGAAGGCAAACACAAGATCATGCTCGAGGTTGACGACTCGCTGTGGCTGCAAGGCGATGAACACGAATTGCGCTCGGCGTTTTCCAACCTGGTCATGAACGCCGTTCGTTATTCACCCGACGGCGGCAAAATCACCGTCCGTTGGTGGCGCGATCGCAAGAGCGCGTATCTGGCAGTGAGCGACCAGGGGGTCGGCATCCCGGCGCGCGACATCCCGCGCCTGACCGAGCGGTTTTATCGGGTCGACAGCAGCCGCTCTCGTCAAAGCGGCGGAACGGGTCTTGGGTTGGCCATCGTCAAACACGTGCTCAACCGGCACCATGCGGAGTTGGAAGTGGAAAGCGTCCTTGGCCGGGGAAGCACATTTACCTGCGTGTTTCCGGCGGAGCGCATCTGCGATCAAAAGAGCGTTCCCCGGCGCAACATCGTCGCCTAGTTGCTATTTAATTTCTTCCTGCATGTGCTCCAGGCTCGTGTGGCGCACATCCTTGCCCTTGACGAAGTAAATGACGTATTCGCAGATATTGCGCGCCCGGTCGCCAATGCGCTCCAGCGCTCTGGCGGACCAGAGCACGTCGAGGACCCAGGGAATGGATCGGGAGTCTTCCATCATGTAAGTGATCAGCTCGCGCGTGATCGTTTCATACTGGGCATCGACTTTGCCGTCTTCACCCCAAACCCGCACGGCGGCTTCCGGATCGGTCCGCGCATAGGCGTCGAGGGCATTGTGAATCATGCGCTTCACTTGCTCGCCTAGTTGCTCGATGCTGGAAAAATGCTTTTTCTGGCCTTCAGCTTCGGCGAACGCGATGGCCATGCGCGCGATGCGCTCGGCTTCGTCGCCGATGCGTTCCAAATCGGTGATGGTTTTGATCACCGCCATGATCAAGCGTAAGTCGCTCGCCGCCGGTTGACGGCGGGCGATGATCTGGGTGCACTCCTCGTCGATCGCCACTTCCAGAGCGTTTATCTGATAGTCGCGCGAGGTGACGGTGGCGGCCAGCTCGACGTCGCCATTCACCAAGGAACGCATGGCATCATCGAGCTGCTGCTCCACCAGACCGCCCATGGTGAGAACGCGATTGCGTATGTCTTCCAGTTCGACGTTGAACTGTTTGGAAATGTGGTGCCCGATCGTAGGTTTGTCCATGGTGCGGCTCCAAGCGGTAGGAGGTTAGCCGTAGCGGCCGGTGATGTAATCCTCGGTCTGCTTCTTGCGAGGATTGGTGAACAATGTATCCGTATCGCGGTATTCGATCAAATCGCCTAGGTACATAAATGCCGTGTAGTCGGAGACGCGGGCGGCCTGCTGCATGTTATGGGTTACGATGACGATGGTGTAGTTCTCCTTGAGCTCGTGGATGAGTTCCTCGATTTTCAAGGTGGAAATGGGGTCCAGGGCGGAAGCCGGTTCGTCAAGTAACAGGATTTCCGGCTCGATGGCGATGGCGCGGGCGATAACAAGCCGCTGCTGCTGGCCGCCCGACAACCCCAGTCCGCTTTGGCTCAAGCGGTCTTTGACCTCTTCCCACAAACCGGCGCCGCGCAGCGCTCGTTCCACGGCTTCGTCGATGACTCGTCGGTTTCTGACGCCCTGGATGCGCAGGCCGTAGGCGACGTTCTCGTATATGGACTTGGGAAACGGATTCGGTTTCTGGAAGACCATGCCGACGCGCCGGCGCAAGGTGGCGACGTTGACGCTGCGGTCGAAAATGTTCTGTCCGTCCAGCGTGATTTCGCCGGTGACCCGAACATTGTCGATCAAGTCGTTCATGCGGTTGAAGCAGCGCAGCAACGTAGACTTGCCGCAGCCACTTGGTCCGATGAACGCCGTCACGCGATTTTTTGGAATCACCATCGTGATCCCCTTCAAGGCGTGACTGGTGCCGTAGTACAGATTCAAGTTGGAGACTTGGAGCGCGGTCTCCTCCTTGTCTAGGCGTAGCGCCGGTTGGCCGCGGTTGGGGCCGCTCATGGAAACGGCGTGGGTGCGTCCTGCGGCGGAATCGGATGTCGATTTTTGCGATGTCATTGCGGTGTCTTCGTGAGGTAAGCGTTAGGATTCCAGATTGCGGTACTTTTCCCGCAAGTGATTTCGAATGGTGATCGCGGCGAGATTGAGCACCATGATGACAACGACCAGCAACAGTGCCGTCGCATAAACCAACGGGCGCGCCGCTTCCACGTTGGGGCTTTGAAAACCGACGTCGTAAATGTGAAAACCAAGATGCATGAATTTGCGGTCAAGGTGCAAGAACGGCGCGTTGGAATCCAAGGGCAGCGATGGTGCGAGTTTCACGACACCGACCAGCATGAGCGGGGCGACCTCGCCGGCCGCTCGCGCAACCGCCAGTATCAAACCCGTCATGATGGCTGGGCTGGCCATGGGGATCACGGTGCGCCAAAGGGTTTCCGCCTTGGTGGCACCCAGCGCCAAGCTGCCTTCGCGAATCGCCCTGGGGATGCGGGACAGGCCTTCTTCCGTGGCCACGATCACCACCGGCAGGGTCAGAATCGACAGCGTGAGCGAGGCCCAAATAATTCCCCCCGTGCCGAAGGTGGGCGCGGGAAGGGCCTCGGGATAGAACAACTGGTCGAGCGTGCCGCCGAGAAAATAGACGAAAAAGCCCAAACCGAACAGCCCGTAAACGATGGATGGCACGCCGGCCAGATTGTTAACGGCAATGCGAATGAGGCGGGTGATGAATCCCTGTTTGGCGTACTCGCGCAAATACACCGCGGCAATCACGCCCAGCGGCGTGACGATGATGGACATCAGCATGACCATGAGCACGGTGCCGAAGATCGCGGGAAAGATGCCGCCCTCGGTGTTGGCTTCGCGCGGTTCGTCGGATACGAATTCCCAGAGCTTCTCGAAATAATGACCGACTTTTTGTAACAATGACATGCTGTTTGGTTTAAATGCGCGCACGACTTTGGAGAACGGTAGTTCAACTTGCCGGCCGTCCATTGTTTCGACGACGTAGCTGTTGCGCTCGATTTCTTGGTACAGTTCATTGAGTTCCCGTTCGAGCGCGGCGAACTCCTCGGACAACACGGCGTGCTGTTGCTCAATATCCGCCTGCGCGGCCGGGGTCAACTCACCCTCCAGCTCCAAGCCGCGCGTTGTCAGGCGCAATTGTTCGATGGCGTAATTTACATCACCAATCGCGTCTTTTTCGATTTGCTTGATACGCTGATGTAGTTCGGCTGTCGCCGCGGCGTGGGTCTGAAACGCCGACCATGCCTCATCGCCCTCGGCGACCAATGCGCCGTTTTCTTTCACGCTCACCAGATAGCCGTAAAAATTGCCCCATTCCCTCCGCTCGATGACCACCAAGTCAGAGGGCGCTTCTCGGCTGACGACGAAAGGTTGCAGGATCCAGCGGAAATCGCTGCCGAAAATGTCGCGGTTACCCGTTTTGAGCAGGTGGCGGACCACTGCCGGAGAATCATCGGGAAGTTGCACGCCCGCGCCGGTAACGCGCGCCGCCGGCACTTCCTCGCTGTCTTGGATTTCGCCGACCAGTCGCTGCGCCGGGCCGTCAGCGGTTTGGTATTCGAGCTGCACCACCGTGGCCGGCCAAAAATAGGTCAGTCCTCGCGCCGCCGTAAGAGCGAGGACGCCAAACACCATGAGCAGCGAAACGCTCACGGCGCCGGCCACCAGCCAGATCCACGGCGCGCCGGATTTATACCAATCTTTTATGTTCGTGGTCATCGGTTACAGGGTGCTGTATTTGCGGCGCAGGTTTTGACGGATCAATTCGGCCACGGTATTAACGACGAAGGTGAACAAGAAAAGCACCAGCCCGGCAAAAAACAAAATTCTAAAATGCGTACTGTTGACTTCGGATTCGGGCAATTCGACGGCGATGTTGGCCGACAGCGTGCGCAGTCCCTCGAAGGGGCTGAAGTCCATTACCGGCGTATTGCCCGTCGCCATGAGCACAATCATGGTTTCTCCGACGGCCCGGCCCATGCCGATCATGATGGCGGAGAAGATCCCCGGACTCGCGGTGAGCATGACCACGCGCATCATGGTTTGCCAAGGCGTCGCGCCCAAGGCCAGCGAGCCTTGAATAAGATGTTTCGGAACGCCGAAGATGGCGTCCTCGGCGATGGAAAAGATCGTCGGGATGACTGCGAAACCCATGGCGAGTCCGACCACCACCGCATTGCGTTGATCGAAGCCGATGCCCATCTCGTTGGTCATCCAAACCCGGACGTCGCCGCCAAAAAACGCGGCTTCGATGAGCGGGCTGGCCTCCACTGACAGCCACACGATCACCCCAATCACCGGCAACAGTAAAGCGGCCTCCCAGCCGTCGCTCACCGGCTCGCGAACGGCGCGCGGCAGTGTGTTCCACAGCAACGCCGTGAGCAGCACGCCGATGGGCGCGACAATCAATATGGAGAAAATCCCCGGCAGATTCTGTTCGACGAACGGCGCCAGCCAAAGGCCGGCGAGGAAGCCGAGGATTACCGTTGGCAGCGCCTCCATGATCTCGATGCTGGGTTTGACGTACGTTCGCATGCGGCGGGCCATGAACTGGGCGGAGTAGAGCGCGCCCATCAATGCCAGCGGGACGGCAAGCAGCATGGCGTAGAAAGCGGCTTTTATTGTGCCGAACGTAAGCGGCACTAGACTGAACTTGGGCTCGAAATCGTCCGAGGCGGACGACGCCTGCCAAATGTAATCGGGTTCGGCGTAATTTTCATACCAGACCTTGCCCCACAACGATGACCATGAGACTTCGGGATGCTCGTTGTGAACGCGGTAGAAATGCACGCGCTGAGCAGCGTCCTCGAAGATTACGCCGTTGGCACGGGGCGCCACGGCCATTTTGAGGATGGCGCTGTCGCTGACCTTTTCATGCAGCAACGTCCGTTCGGACGTTGAGTGAAAGACGCTCATCACGCCGTTATTGTCGCCCGCCAGCAACCCTTTGCGGTTAAGCTCCGTGGTGAGCGAGGTCACGGCGGCCGGACTTTCGTTAAACGAGCGAATTTTTACCAGTCGATTGATGTTGTCCTCTTGCCGCACGGACGACCACTGGGTCACCGTTCCGGCGGAATCGCCGATCATGATCGAAATATGGCCGGTGAGAAACTGCACGGACGTTACTTCGACGTGCTGCGGCACGACACGCATATGTTGGATAACCTGGGGTCGGCTCTTATTGGAAATGTCGACGTTGGTGAGATCGCCATGGCGTGAGAGTAAATAGACGCGGGCCTGCGTTTTGCCTAAAAGGATGTAATCCACGTCATGGACCAGCGGCGGCAATTCCTGGCGCGTTTCCGTTAGGGTGACTTCTTCATCGAGAAAAGAGACTTCCTTGGCGATGTGGAGCAGAACGAGACGGTCGTCCGCCGTCACGCCCAAGAAAGACGATTCGTTCTCGTTATCTTGAAAAGCGATGTTCTTGATGGCTTGACCGCGCGGGTCGAGAACCAAAGGGGTCTCACCAAGGGGGTAGTCGATCAGCGGTTGGATTTCCCGCCGATCTTCGGTGAAGACCGATTTGTAGGCATGGCGGGCAACGAGTACGCGGCCGTCATTTAGACCGTAGGTCAGCGTGCCTCGGGCTCGGTCGGCGGCAAAGAAACTGGTCGCCTCGCTACCCTGTGGGATGACATGGGTTTGCGAAATGATCGCACCATCGGGGACTCGAAAGAAAACCACATCCCCGACGCCTGTGAAGCGAGCGCCAACCTCCAACTGCTCCTCGATCGCCAACGACAAGGTGTTGCCGTCACCGGGCAGGGGATAGTCGCTGATCTTTTCAATGCTTGCCGGTTTGAACACCGGCAACACGACGTAGGCAAGGTAGAAAAAAATCAGAACGATGAAGAAGATGACACTTAGACCGCCGAGGGTGACGCCGCGCCGCGCGATGAGGTCTTTGAGCAGGCGCCAGCGCAGGTGAGGGTCTTTTTTTGCCAGAACGTGAGGGGATTGGGTTGCGCGCATCGCGGTAGGATAGGGGCGAAATATGACAGTTTTGTTACAAAACTGGAGGCGAGATGATGAAAATCTTCGATGCGTTTTGCCGCGGTCGAACACTTGTTATATAAAACAAGCATCAAGGGGGTGTTGATAAAGTGGTTTCGCGAAAGTGCAGAACGGGATTCAGCGCGGTCATCTGCAACGCTTTATGTTTTGCGGGGATCGCACTCGCCGACACGCCGGGTGAGTCGCCGTCGATCGAACGCGGAGAACGCGTCTACCAAAAATTCTGCGCGCTGTGCCATGGGGCGAACCTGGAAGGGCAGCCGAACTGGCGCCAACGCAACGACGACGGCCGGCTTCCGGCGCCGCCCCATGATGAGTCGGGCCACACCTGGCATCACGCCGATGACGTGTTGTTCGGCATAACTAAGTTCGGACTGGTGCCGCCCTATGGTCCGCCCGATTATGTCAGCGACATGCCGGCATGGGGCGAAGTGTTGAGCGACGTCGACATTTGGAATGTGCTGGCGTATATCAAGAGCCGATGGCCGGAACACATTCGACAGCATCAGACCGAAATAACCGCGCGCAGCCGCCGACGGGGCGCCGAGTAGGGCGCGAGAACTTGGATCGTGTTAAACAACGCCCCCGGTGGGGGGCGTCTGGTTTTTCCGCGTTATTCCAGCTTTGCCAGTTCGGCCTTCGCGACTTTGGCCGGCACCGGAATGTAGCCATCTTTGATGACGACCCGTTGCCCCGACTTTGACAGGACCATCTTGATGAATTCCTTTTCGAGCGGCGCAAGCGACTTGTTCGGCGCTTTATTCACGTAGACGTAGAGAAAGCGGGCCAGCGGGTACTTCCCCGACATTGCATTTTCGGTCGTCGCCTCGACGTAGTCGCCGGGACCCTTGGTGCTCAGCGGCAGGGCGCGGATCCCCGCCGTGGTGTATCCGATTCCGGAATAGCCGATGGCGTTGAGCGAGGCGCTTACCGATTGCACTACCGACGCCGAGCCCGGCTGCTCGTTTACCGTGGATTTGAAATCGCCTTTGCACAGCGCGTGATCTTTGAAATAGCCGTAGGTGCCCGACACCGAGTTACGCCCGAACAGCTGTATATCGCGCGATGCCCACGCTCCAGCCAACCCCAATTGGCCCCATCGCGTGACGTCTTCCGGATGGCCGCATTTGCGGGTGGCGGAAAAGATGGCGTCCGCCTCGGCGATGGTTAGCCCTTTAATGGGGTTGTCCTTGTGGACGAAGATCGCCAACGCGTCGATGGCCACGCGAATCTCGGTGGGTTTGTAGCCGAACTTCTGTTCGAACGCGGCCATTTCGCCGCTTTTCATCTTGCGGCTCATCGGCCCGATGTTCGATGTGCCCTCGGTGAGTGCCGGTGGCGCGGTGGACGAGCCGGCCGCCTGAATCTGAATGTTAACGTTTGGATATTGACGTTTGTACTCTTCGGCCCAGAGCGTCATGAGGTTGGCGAGGGTGTCGGAGCCGACGCTGGAGAGGTTGCCCGAGACGCCGCTGGCCCGTTGATAATCGCTGAGCCCTGGGTCGACGGCTGTTTGTGCATGGCTTGCTGCGGGTGCGGCCAAAGCGGTCGCGAGGGCTGCCGCGGTGACACGTGCTTTGAGGTTCATTCTCTTTTCCATAGTGACTTTTCCATCTCCATCGTGATGCTTGCGCCAAAGTGTGTGACATTTTTATTACGCATTCATGACGCTAATGTGACAGTTCTGTGACAACGCTACGGAGCCGCAATTGCCCGCGTTGCGACACAACCCAACGACCGTTAGCGTTAGTCCCGCTCGGCCAACGCTGCTTCCAAATTCCACTCGCCATGCCTTCGCGCGTACTCGGCCGCCATTTGATACTGCTCGAACGTCAACGCCTGCATTTGTTTGCAGCGCTCGAGCACAACGGCGTAGTCGTCCGGCTTTTCGACGATCAGCTCCTTGGAGCCGAGTTGAGCCATTTGGTCGCAATCGGCCTTCTGCAATTCATCGTAACGGACCCGATCGTGCTCGGGGGCGGTGGGGTCGAAGCCGCATCCGGCGCTCGCCAAAGTCAGGCAAGCGATAAAAAAATATCTAGTTATCATATCGTTAAGTTGTTGATCGGGTTAAATTGAGAACACGGCGGGTTGCGTCGATAACCTGGTAGGAATTCTAACCCCTTTTGAATTTGAGCACACTAGCGCGAACCTCATGGCATTAAGCTCCCTCTCATCCGCCCTTCGCACGGCCTTCGCTTGGTTGGCTGCGGTGTGTGTAATTGCGGCGGCGTTTATGGCCACCGAGGTGGTTGTCTTCGCGCTGTCGGATGGCCGCTGGCCGAACGAGGTTCGGTCGCCCATGGCCGAGTTTTGGGGGCTGTTCCAGATTTTGTGGGAACAGAATCCCGGCGAGGCCGCAAAGCATTTGCTGCAGCAGTCGGCCTGGGAATTCGCCCATGTCGACCCAGAAACGGAACTCAACCTGTGGCGCATCTATTACTATGTTCCGGGCCTGAGCGCCCATGTTATCGCCGCGGCGGTGCTGGTCCTGGCCTGGCATTGGGTTAAATCCGCCGATGTGACGGGCTGGATTGTGGTGGCGCTGTCGATTTTGCTTCTGATCGGTTCCTCGACCTACGTGAGTCATGCGATCCACTGTACCGGCCCGACGTGGTTGTTCGATACGCTGCTGCGCGCATACCAGAGTCCATTCAATGAAATGTCGCCGTTCTGGGAAGACAAGCCCATCACCGCGGGCGGAGCGTTCTTGGTCATGCAGTGGACATTCTCCGTCGTGGGCGTGGGCATGGCCTGGCGGACGTTGGCCAATCGCCGCGATCGCGCTACCTTTTAGCCATTTCAATTCGTTTGCCCCCTACGTTTTTCCCGCCCGGTATCGAGCCGGTTCCCTTATAATGGCTGTCCTTCCGAATTCGAAAGAGAACGAGCCATGGGGAAAATTTTTTCCGTTGGGGAGCGCATCCTCCTGACGCTGTGGGTCGGTGGCACTTGGGCTATCGGATATCTCGCCGTGCCGTCGTTGTTTCACGCGCTCGATGACCGCCAACTGGCCGGTGCCCTCGCCGGCAACATGTTCACTGCGATCTACGTTGTGGGCGCGGTCGCGACGATCGCGCTTCTCGGCGGCGCGTTCTATAACTCCGGCGCGCGCGCCGTGCGGGCGTGGCGGACGTGGGTGATGATCGGTGCGTTGGTGTTGATCGCGGCGGCGTTCTTCATTATTCAGCCGATGATGCAGGATCTCAAGGCCGCCGGATTAGCGCCCGGCAGCGACGCGGCGGCCCAGTTCGGCCGACTGCACGGCGTATCGTCGCTGATGTATATGGTGACGAGTGTTTTGGGACTCGTGCTGGTGATCTTCGGCTTGCGCCCCGAGGGACGCGCCCCATCTTGAGGGCGCGGCATGTTAGCGGGTTAGGCTTTGTCCGGCGCTTTGCGGTAAATCAGCGCGATGTTGCCGATGCGCTGTATCAACTCCGCGCTCATCTGCTCACACATGCGGGCGATGAGCGCGTCGCGGTCCGCCCGCTCGGCGCCGGCGATTTTCACTTTCATGAGTTCGTGATGGTCGAGGGATAAATCCAACTCGCGCAGAACGCTCTCGGTCAAGCCGTTTTGGCCAATCATGACGACGGGTTTGAGGCGGTGGCCTTTCTGGCGCAGGAGTGTTTTATCGCGTTTCGAGATTGCATTCATGGTTGGTGCCGGACAAAAAAGGGAGCGTAGTATACCAGTTCGAGCCCGAATACTCGCCCGACGTGCCGGCCGGCGGGGTACAATACCGCCATGGTAAAGAGTAGCAGTCGTCGTTGGCTTCAGCGTCAAGCCAAAGATCCGTACGTGAAAGCCGCCAAACGGCAAGGCCTGCGATCGCGGGCGTCGTTCAAATTGGCCGAGGTGCAGGAAAAGGACCGTCTGTTCCGCCCGGGGCAATGGGTGCTGGATCTTGGCGCGGCGCCGGGCGGTTGGTGTCAGATGGCGACCCAGTGGATCGGCCCCCGCGGCCATGTCGTGGCGGTTGATTTGCTGCCGATGGCGGCCATCGCCGGGGTGACTTTCATTCAGGGCGATTTCCAGGACGACGCCACCGCTGCGCGCATTCGCGAAGCCCTCGGGGATCACCAAGTTGCTATTGTAATGTCGGACATCGCCCCCAATATCACTGGTATACGGGCGGTCGATCAGCCGCGGTCGATGCGGTTGGCCGAGTTGGCGTGGGAAATGGCTCAGGAGGTGCTAGCTCCCGGCGGGCACTTCTTGATCAAAGTGTTCCAAGGCGAAGGTTTCGAAGATTTTGTGCGAAGCTTGCGCAAATCATTCGATAAAGTGGTAATTCGCAAGCCGCCGGCATCGCGCGCCGAGAGCCGCGAGCACTACATATTGGGCAAAGGCTATAAGTGCATCTCCGGTGCCTAATGTGGTATAAACTTTTCAACGAGTTGAGAGTTGTCCCGGCAGCGTGATGCAGCGGACAGTGAATCCGAAGAAACTCAGTAATTTCCGGGAACCGCAGTCAAGAATTACGCTCTTAACGAATTAATAGCGACTGCACATTCAAGCTGCACTTCTTTTTTTGGGAAGGCCAACAAAGAGGCACAATCGACGTGAGCGACATGGCGAAAAATTTGATCCTGTGGGTTGTTATAGCCGTCATTTTGATGTCGGTTTTCAATAACTTCGGACCGCCTCAAACGGCTAGCCAACCGTATCCCTATTCCCAATTCATCGCCGAAGTCAAAGGCGGACAGGTCGAAAGCGTGCTGGTTGAAGGGCGCACGATTCAGGTCACCCGCGTCAATGGCGAAAAAGTGGTTACCTACAATCCGGGCGATGACCGCTTGGTGGACGATTTGCTCGCCAACAACGTCATGATCCGCGCGCGTCCCGAGCAGCAGCAAGGCTTGCTGATGCAGATCTTCATTTCGTGGTTCCCGATGTTGCTGTTGATCGCGGTGTGGATTTTCTTCATGCGCCAGATGCAGGGCGGTGTGGGCGGTCGTGGCGCCATGTCTTTCGGCAAGAGCCGAGCCCGCATGATGGGCGAAGACCAGGTCAAGATCACGTTTAACGACGTCGCCGGCTGCGAAGAGGCCAAGGAAGAAGTGGCCGAGCTGGTGGAGTTCTTGCGCGATCCGGGCAAGTTTCAAAAATTGGGCGGCAAGATTCCGCGCGGCGTGTTGATGGTTGGCCCGCCGGGAACCGGTAAGACGTTGCTGGCCAAGGCGATCGCCGGCGAGGCGCGCGTACCGTTCTTTTCCATCTCCGGTTCGGACTTCGTCGAGATGTTCGTCGGCGTGGGCGCATCCCGCGTGCGTGACATGTTCGAACAAGCCAAGAAGCACGCGCCGTGCATCATCTTCATCGACGAAATCGACGCCGTGGGCCGTCATCGCGGTGCCGGCTTAGGCGGCGGGCATGACGAACGCGAGCAAACGTTGAACCAACTGTTGGTTGAAATGGACGGCTTCGACGGCAACGAAGGGGTCATCGTAATTGCCGCGACCAACCGCCCCGACGTGTTGGACCCGGCCCTGTTGCGCCCCGGTCGTTTCGATCGACAAGTTGTGGTCCCGTTGCCCGACGTGCGCGGCCGCGAGCAGATTCTGCGTGTTCATATGCGCAAGGTGCCGTTGGCGGATGACGTGAACCCCTCGGTGATCGCCCGTGGTACCCCCGGGTTTTCCGGCGCCGACTTGGCGAATCTCGTGAACGAAGCCTCGTTGTTCGCGGCGCGCGCCAACAAGCGCACCGTCGAAATGATCGATTTCGAGCGCGCGAAAGACAAGATCATGATGGGTGCGGAACGCCGCTCCATGGTGATGAGCGAGAAAGAGAAGCGCTTGACGGCATATCATGAGTCCGGTCACGCCATCGTCGGCCGTATGGTGCCGGCCCACGATCCGGTACACAAAGTCACGATCATTCCGCGCGGGCGCGCCTTGGGCGTAACCATGTTCTTGCCCGAAGAGGATCGCCACAGCTACAGCAAAGAGCGGCTTGAAAGCTCGATTTGCAGCTTGTTCGGCGGTCGTGTTGCCGAGGAGTTGATTTTCGGCACGGAGCAGGTCACTACCGGCGCCAGCAACGACATCATGCGCACCACGGATCTGGCGCGCAATATGGTGACGAAGTGGGGGTTGTCGGAGCGATTGGGCCCGCAGACTTTCGGCGAGGAAGAGGGCGAAGTGTTCCTCGGTCATTCGGTGACCAAGCACAAGGTGGTGTCGGAGGAAACGGCGCACATCATCGATGAGGAAATCCGCTCCATTGTCGATCGGAACTACCAGCGCGCACGGGACATTCTGACCACCCATATGGATAAGCTCCACACGATGGCTGAGGCGCTGATGAAGTACGAAACCATCGACAGCGAGCAGATCGACGACATCATGTCCGGTCGCGAACCCCGCCCGCCGAAGGACTGGGATGATTCCGGTTCCGCCGGCACGCGAGCATCATCCGCGCCGAGGCCGTCAAAAGGAGGCGGTGACGTGGTGGATGGGCGGCCCGCCGGGCAGACGCCCTAGTTAATAAAAGGACGGCGCCTTGAGCGCCGTCCTCGTTTGGTGATCCGCGCTTTTTATGCCGAGCAAGGCCTCCCCCGATTTCTTCGTCGCCCAGGTCATGGGCATATTGAATGTCACGCCGGATTCGTTTTCCGACGGCGGGCTGCATCTGCCGTTCGATTCCGCGCTCAAACACGCCGAGCGCATGGTGGATGAGGGCGCCGCGATCATCGATGTCGGCGGCGAATCGACGCGGCCTGGCGCGCGGGAAGTGAGCGAGGCTGAGGAGCTTGATCGCGTTATTCCCGTGATCGAGGGGATCTGTCGACGAATTCCCGTGTTGGTATCCGTCGATACCTGCAAGCCCGCGGTGATGCGTGAAGCCGTCGCTCATGGTGCCGGAATGATCAACGATGTGTTCGCGTTACGCAAAGAAGGCGCGCTCGAAACCGCGGCGCGGCTGGGCGTTCCGGTGTGCTTGATGCACATGCAGGGAACGCCGCGCGATATGCAGCACGCGCCGAGCTACGGGGATGTTGTGGCGGAGGTGAAGGCTTTTCTTGTCGAACGGATCGCGGCCGCGGTCGATTCGGGAATTCCCTGGGAGCGCATCATTATCGATCCCGGATTTGGTTTTGGAAAGAACGTGCAGCACAATCTTTCCTTGATTCGCGAACTGCGCCAGTTCGTCGACCTCGGTTGTCCGGTGCTGGTCGGCCTGTCGCGCAAGTCCATGCTCGGCGCGATTCTCGGCAGAGAGTTGGATCAGCGCGTTCACGGCAGCGTCGCGGCGGCGACCTTGGCGGCGTGGGCCGGGGCACGGATCATTCGCGCCCACGACGTGGCGGCGACGGTGGATGCGCTGCGCTTTGTGCAGGCCGTCCGGGGTGATGGGCAGTGATGTTTCCCGGCTATAATTTCGAATATCCCATGACATGAGCGCGCTGCGAGGAAACAGACCGATGGAACGTGAGCGAAAGTATTTTGGTACCGATGGCGTGCGCGGCCGGGTCGGCGAAGGCCCCATCACCGCCGAGTTTGTGTTGAAGCTGGGATGGGCCGCCGGACGCGTGCTGGCCAGCCGGCGCGGGCGGGGTTCCGTTGTCATCGGCAAAGATACCCGTATTTCAGGCTACTTGTTCGAATCCGCACTGCAAGCCGGTTTGTCGTCGGCCGGGGTGGACATCAAATTGTTGGGTCCCATGCCCACGCCGGCCATCGCATACCTTACCCGAACGCTGCATGCCCAGGCCGGCATCGTGATCAGCGCATCGCACAATCCCTACTATGACAACGGCATCAAGTTCTTTTCCGGCAATGGCACCAAGTTGCCCGACGATGTCGAACTGGCCATCGAGGACGAACTGGACAAGCCCCTTCATACCGTCGATTCCGCCCTGCTGGGCAAGGCGGAACGGGTGGTCGACGCCGCCGGTCGCTACATCGAGTTCTGCAAAGCGACCATCCCCTACGGCGTCGAACTGCGCGGCATGAAGATTGTCGTGGACTGCGCGCACGGTGCTACCTATCACGTTGCCCCCAGCGTGCTGCGGGAGTTGGGGGCCGACGTCGTCAAGACCGGCGTTGATCCCAATGGGCTTAATATCAACAAGAATTGCGGTTCCACTCATCCGGAAACAATGCAGCGGTTGGTGGTGGAAAACGGCGCCCAGCTTGGCATCGCCCTCGACGGCGACGGCGACCGAGTCATTATGGTCGACGAAAAAGGCGAGTTGGTGGACGGCGATGAGATCCTGTTCATCATTGCCCAGGCCAGACGCAATGCCGGCAATCTACACGGGGGCGTGGTGGGCACGCTGATGTCCAACCTTGGGTTGGAGGTCGCGCTCAAACGGTTGGACCTGGTCCTGCATCGTGCCAAAGTCGGCGATCGCTATGTCATGGAAATGCTGCAACAGAACGGCTGGAAACTCGGCGGCGAGTCGTCGGGCCATGTGCTGTGCCTGGACAAGACGACCACCGGGGACGGCATCGTTACGGCGCTGCAGGTGCTCGCCGCGATGGTCGAAAGCGGCCGATCGCTCAATGAACTCAAGCGCGGGATGGAGAAATACCCGCAGGTGTTGCTGAATGTTCGAACCGAGCAGAAATTTGATTTCAATGCGTCCCACGTGGTTCAAGAAGCCGTCAAGGAAGCGGAGCGGCGTCTCAGCGATCAGGGGCGCATCCTGTTGCGCGCTTCGGGCACGGAGCCGCTTATTCGCGTCATGGTGGAGGGTGCCGACGAAGCCCTGGTCAACTCCACCGCCGAAGCGCTCGCCGACGCCGTGCGGCGGGCCTATGCGAGTCAAAGCAGTTAGAACGCAATCAGTCGTTACGATCGCAACGTTTCTCCTCGTTTTTTGAGCCGGTTATGTGTTCCCGCGCCCCACCTGCAGGTCCGGGCGGTGGTCCGTGCGTCGTTGCGCCGACACCACGGGCAAGGGCTTGTTTCACTGTTCCTTTGTTTGATTTATTGGGCGAGGGAAGGTAAGCTTGCGTGCTCAATTTTGATATTGGAGGAAGGGTAAATGCGGAAGCCGGTGGTCGCGGGCAACTGGAAAATGAACGGTACCCAAGCGAGCGTGACAGCGCTTACCAACGGCGTCCTGACCGGCGTGCGCTCTGCGCCAAAAGTCGAAGTCTGGGTCTGCCCACCCTACGTTTACCTTTCCCAAGTCGCCAATGCGCTCAAGGGTTCAGCCATCAAGTTAGGCGCGCAGGATTTGTCTGACCGCGCTCCCGGAGCCTATACCGGTGACATTTGCGCGGAAATGCTCAAGGACGTCGGCTGTCACGGCGTGATCATCGGTCACTCTGAGCGGCGGGCTTACCACGGTGAAACGGATGCGGTGGTGGCACGGAAAATGGTTGCGGCGCACGCCAAGGGTTTGATTCCCATGGTTTGCATCGGCGAAACGCGCGAGGAACGGGAAAACGGCAGTACCGAAGCGGTGATTGGCCGCCAACTTGATGCGCTGATGGACGCGGATGGCGGCATGAGGGCGTTGCAGGCGGCAGTGATCGCCTACGAGCCGGTTTGGGCGATCGGCACGGGATTGACGGCCAGTCCTGAGCAGGCGCAAGCGGTGCACGCCTTCATTCGCACACGGATTGCGACGCGGAATAGCGCGTTGGCGGCAAAGATTCAGATTTTGTACGGCGGATCGGTCAAGCCGGACAACGCCGGCGAATTATTTGCCATGGACGATATTGACGGCGGCCTGATTGGCGGCGCGTCACTGAAGGACTCTGACTTCCTCGCCATCTGCGAAGCGGCCAATAGTCGCGGTTGACGAGTATGGAAAAGGGGGCGGCGCGTTAATCTGCTGCCGCGTGGAAATTGTGCAAAATCGCGTTGAATAGAGCGTTTTGCCAAGGGGTGTAGTAATATGCACCCGCAAATCGGAAAGCGGCCTCGAGTCACATATGCTTTACAATATTTTAATCGCCGTTCATATATTTGTTGCGGCCGGTATTATCGGGTTGGTTTTGCTGCAGCACGGCAAAGGCGCCGATGCCGGCGCAGCTTTCGGTTCGGGCGCGTCGCAGACTGTGTTCGGGTCGCGGGGCTCGGCGTCCTTTCTGACGCGCGCTACCGCGATCTTGGCAACGATCTTTTTTCTCACGAGCCTGGTGCTTGGTTATTTGGCTGTGGGTTCGCGAGAAGTAAAGAGCGTCACGGAAGTGGTCGCGCCAGCGGCACCGGTTACGGATCTTCCGCCGGGCGCATCGACGCCGCCTGCTGCCAGTGATGTTCCGACCGCACCGACCGGCGAGAGCGCACCAGCCGACGTTCCCGCGCCAGCGACCGAGGGTGTTGAGCCGTAAAGTGATTCCAGATCGAGTTCAGTTCTAAAAATATTGCCGACGTGGTGGAATTGGTAGACACGCTATCTTGAGGGGGTAGTGGCGAAAGCCGTGAGAGTTCGAGTCTCTCCGTCGGCACCATTCAATAGGCAGCGCCTGACCCCGCGGGCGCAGCGAAATCCTGCATGTTCCTTGATCGATTGTTCCTCGTTGCCGCGGAGTCACCTGTGGCGCCGCCGATGAAGTCATGTCTCGGCGTTGCTTGTTGTGCGCCGCACGAAAAAATACGAGGAAAAAGTGTCGCATAGCGAATTGCGATGCTGTTCGCGGCGACGATTCGAGTTGCTGCGCGGACGGCATTTTTGATTTACGTTGATGCGAGTAATCAATAGAGCAAGGATGGCTTGACGAAACACTTTGTTCTAGCCTAGACTCCAAAACCTGCTACCGCGAGTGCGGCAGCGCAAATGAAGAAAATACAACGGCTTGCGAATAAGGTTCGTAGTCCCGCTGGCCATAAAAATTGGGGAGCAAAAGGCAGGTTTGCGGCATAGGATGTTGCGCACAATAAGCGCGGCTCCGACTCGCTCTGCAACCTTTTTGTTTACCGGGTGACTCATAAATGTACGTCATCGTTCCGTATGGAGCGCCTGACGGGCATTTCGTGCGAGTGTAAGGGACGCAAGAATTCTCGACACCGCGAGTGACTCAGTCGGTCCTGTGGGGCTCGCTTGTGGGTTCGGCCACAACGGAGTAGGGGTCAGGGAAATATGCTGGAAAACTATTTGCCCATTTTGATTTTTTTGGGCTTAGGCATCGGGTTTGGTGTCGTTCCTGTGCTGGCGGGGCGGGTGCTTGCGCCGAATCGACCGGACGATGCGAAACTGTCGCCCTACGAGTGCGGCTTCGAGGCATTCGAGGATAGCCGCATGAAGTTCGACGTTCGCTATTACCTCGTCGCCATTCTCTTCATCATTTTCGATTTGGAAATCGCGTTTTTCGTCCCTTGGGCTGTCGTCCTGGACAACATCGGTTGGTTTGGCTACTTCGCGATGATGATCTTTCTCGGCATCTTGGTCATCGGCTTCGCCTATGAATGGAAGAAGGGGGCCTTGGAATGGGAATAGAAGGCGTACTCGAGAAAAGCATCGTCACGACGACCGCGGATAAGCTGATCAATTGGGCGCGCACCGGTTCGTTGTGGCCGATGACCTTCGGGCTGGCCTGCTGTGCCGTGGAAATGATGCACGCCGGCGCGGCGCGTTATGACCTTGACCGCTTCGGCGTGGTGTTTCGCCCCAGTCCGCGCCAGTCGGACGTGATGATCGTGGCCGGAACGCTGGTCAATAAAATGGCGCCCGCGCTGCGCAAGGTGTACGACCAAATGTCTGAACCCCGTTGGGTTATCTCCATGGGGTCATGTGCCAATGGCGGCGGTTACTACCATTATTCTTACGCGGTGGTTCGCGGCTGCGATCGAATCGTCCCGGTGGATGTCTATGTGCCCGGTTGTCCGCCGACAGCCGAGGCCTTGCTCTACGGTGTGATCCAGTTGCAGAAGAAGATCCGCCGCACTAACACCATTGCCCGTTGAGGTTGAGCATGGCTAGCCGCATAGAAACACTTGCCCAGTCTCTGAAATCCCGTTTCGACTTGGAAGACGCATCATGCGTTTTGGACAAGGGCGAAGTAACCATCGATATCGCCGCGCCGAAACTCAAAGAAACGGTGCTGGCCTTGCGCGACGAAGAGCCGTTCCATTTTGAGCAGCTGATCGATCTGTGCGCGGTGGACTACGCCGAGTTCGGCGAAACGAAATGGACCAAGCCGCGCTTTGCCGTCGTCTATCACCTGTTGTCGGTGCGCCACAACCAGCGCCTGCGCGTGAAAGTATTCATCGACGAAAATCCCGTTCCGCGGGTCGAGTCGGTGACCGACGTGTGGACATGCGCCAATTGGTACGAGCGCGAAGCGTTCGATCTTTTCGGCGTGCTGTTCGAAGGGCATCCCGATTTGCGTCGTCTCCTTACCGATTACGGTTTTGTCGGACACCCATTCCGCAAAGACTTTCCGTTGTCGGGTCACGTGGAAATGCGCTACGACCCGGAGAAGCAGCGGGTTGTGTATGAGCCTGTTCAGATCGAGCCCCGCGTGCTCGTACCGCGGGTGATACGGCATGACAATCGTTACGAAGGCATTCAAAAGCAGGCCAAGTAGGACAAGGTAGATAACTGTGGCGGAAATTCGTAATTACACGCTGAACTTTGGCCCGCAACATCCGTCGGCTCACGGCGTGCTGCGTCTGGTGTTGGAGCTCGATGGCGAAGTGGTCGAGCGGGCGGACCCCCATATCGGGTTGCTGCACCGCGCCACGGAAAAGCTCGCGGAGACCAAACCGTTCAATCAAAGCATCGGCTACATGGATCGGCTCGACTACGTGTCGATGATGTGCAACGAGCACGCCTATGTCATGGCCATCGAGAAATTGCTCGGGGTCGAGCCTCCGCTGCGCGCGCAATATATCCGCGTTATGTTCGACGAAGTGACGCGGGTGCTGAACCACCTGCTGTGGCTTGGCGCCCACGCGCTGGACATCGGCGCCATGACGGTCTTCCTGTACTGCTTCCGCGAGCGCGAAGATTTGCTCGACTGCTACGAGGCGGTATCCGGCGCACGCATGCACGCGACCTATTACCGTCCGGGCGGCGTGTATCGCGATCTGCCCAACGAAATGCCGAAGTATGAGGTTTCGCCGCGCCACAATGCCCGCGAAGTCGAGAAGCTGAATGAACACCGCCAAGGTTCGCTGCTGGATTTTCTCGAGGCGTTCACCCAGCGCTTTCCCGGCTACATCGACGAGTATGAAACCCTGCTGACCGACAATCGCATCTGGAAGCAGCGCACCGTCGGCATCGGCGTGGTTTCGCCGGAACGCGCCTTCCAGCTCGGTTTCACCGGCCCCATGCTGCGCGGCTCGGGGATCGCTTGGGATTTGCGCAAGAAACAACCCTATGAGGTTTACGACCAACTGGATTTCGATATCCCGGTGGGTGTCAACGGCGACTGCTATGACCGCTATCTCGTTCGGGTGGAGGAACTGCGTCAGTCGAATCGAATTATCCGTCAATGCATCAAATGGCTGCGCGAGAATCCGGGCCCCGTCATGGTGAGCGACAATAAAATCGTTCCGCCGCCGCGGGAAACCATGAAGGGCGACATGGAGTCTTTGATTCACCACTTCAAACTGTTTACCGAAGGCTACTGCGTGCCGGCGGGAGAGGCCTATGCGGCGGTGGAGCATCCCAAGGGCGAGTTCGGGATCTATCTGATTTCCGACGGCGCGAACAAGCCCTACCGCATGAAAGTGCGAGCGCCGGGCTTCGCTCACATCGCAGCCACCGACGAGATGTCGCGCGGCCACATGATCGCCGATGTGGTTGCCATTATCGGAACACAGGACATTGTTTTCGGCGAGGTAGACCGCTGATGGCCACGAGCAATTTGAATCTGATATCGGACGCGTCGCGCCGCGAAATCGACAAATGGGTCGCCAAGTATCCGCCCGAACGCAAACGCTCGGCGGTCATGTCCGCGCTGCGAATCGTTCAAGATGCGAACGGCGGCTCGCTGAATCAGCCGTTGATGGATGCAGTGGCGGAATATCTGGACATGGAGCCCATCTCCGTCTACGAGGTGGCGACGTTCTACAGCATGTATGAAATGAAGCCGGTGGGGCGCAACAAGATTTCCGTCTGCACCAACATTTCCTGCATGTTGTGCGGCAGCGATGAAGTGGTGAGCCATCTGAAAAAGCGCCTTGGCGTCGGTCTGGGCCAAACGACCGCCGATGGCAAGATTACGTTGAAGGAAGTCGAGTGCCTCGGCGCCTGTTGCGGCGCGCCGATGATACAAGTCAACAAGACGTACCATGAGTATCTGACGCCGGAAAAAATTGACGCCATATTGGACACCCTGGAGTAAGCGGA
>JAKACW010000117.1 GCA_021821045.1 Pseudomonadota bacterium | reverse complement strand
GGTTTCAACCGCGATTCTTCGTCTGATGCGACGGCGGCGTTGATTCCCATCGCGGAATGATCCGCTCCCACAGATCAGCCTGGGTTCGTTGTGGGAGCGGTTTCCTACCGCGATTGTTAAAAAAAAAGCGCCGCTCAGGGCGGCGCTTTTTCTCGGAATTCAGCGTTGGAGGTTAAGTAATTTCCTTGCTGTCATCGACCTCGGGCTCGACAGAAGCGCGCTGTTTCGGTTTCTCGGCCGTATAAATCTTGACCGTCAGAAAAATCATCAGCCCGACAGCGATGACTCCAACCACGACGACCATTGTCGTTATGAGTGATTCGGTGATAACCAAAGATCGATCCTCCCTAGCCTGTTGATTTTTACGCGTCTTGCGGCGTGACCCGTATAATAAGCAGGAACTCCCCACGATAACAAGCTTTACATTTTACCCTGAGGAACAATAAGGCAATCCATGGCTCGCAACACACAACATCGACCAGCACGACGCGCCGAATTTCCATTGCTGTGGATCGCAGCGTGTTTGCTCGCTATCGGCGGGTGCGCTTCCGTTCAATCCTATGACACGGTGGTCCGCGCCGCGCGAGAGAATCAACTTATTCCCCTAAAGGTGGCATTGGATCAGGGTGCGCCCGCCAATGCCCGGGACAATGCGGGCAGTCCGGCCCTGGTGATCGCATCTGCGTACGGCAACCGCGACGCGGTGGAACTGTTGATCGAGCGCGGGGCCAATGTGGGTCTGGCGGACGCAGAGGGCAATACCGCATTGATATTCGCCGCGGCGCGGGGCTACGTCGATATTGTCGGGTTGCTGCTCGGCAACGGTGCGAGCTGGCGCACGGCCAACAGCGCCGGCTTCACCGCGCTCACCGCGGCGGCGGCGGCGAGCCAAGCCGCCAGCGTGAAGTATCTCCTGAGCAATGGCGTCGATCCGAACAACGCCACCCGTTTCGGCGACACGGCCTTGCTGGTGGCCGTCGCGGCGGGTGCCGCCGACGTGGTGGATGTCCTGCTGTCCAATGGCGCGAATCCCGAGTTGGCCAATCATGTCGGCATAACGCCCGCCATGCTCGCCGCGAGCACGGGCCATGCGGCAATTGCGAAAAAACTTCAAAAAGCCTCCGCAACTAAATGATCCGTTAAACGTACGCCTCAAGTTCCGCGAGCCGACTTGGCTTCCGTTGTGTCTAGGTAAATTTTCGCTACTATATACGTATAGTTACCTAGGCCACGACCAGCGAGACCACGGATGGGTACCGCGTTTACCAGCGTCGTTTTGCTTGCGACATTGTTTGCGTCGAGCGCCATGACGGCGTCGGTTGCGCATTCAGCGGCGCAACGCACTTCCGCCGCCACATCATTCGGCATTCTAAACGGCAACCTGCCGATGGGGCGTGCAGCGGCACTGCGCGGCGACAGCTATTTCTACGGGGATCACGGCCCCGTCGACTACAAGCAGGCGGCCGCATGGTATGCGCAGGCCGCGAGCGACGGCGATGCATACGGTCAATTCAGTTACGGCTTCGTTCTTCTGCACGGTCACGGCGTCGAGCCCGATTTCGCCGCCGCCCGAGCGATGTTCCTCCGAGCCGCGGCCCAGGGCGAGGTCAACGCCGAATATGCGCTGGGCGACATGTACTACTACGGCCAGGGCGTGACCAAAGACGCAACCCAGGCGGCGCAGTGGTACGCAAAAGCCGCGCAACAAGGACACGCCTATGCCCAATACAGTCTTGGCTTTCTCTATTCTCGCGGCGAGGGTGTGGCCCGCAGTCAATCGCGCGCGGTGTATTGGTGGTACAAGGCGGCGCGGCGCGGCAACGCGCATGCTCAACTGCGGCTGGGCATGCTCTATCGTGATGGCAATGGCGTTGGTGCAAGCGATGTGGTCGCCGCCAGCTTTTTCGCCGCCGCGGCGCGCCAGAACGAAGCCAGCGCGCAGTTTCACTTGGCGCAGATGTATCACTTCGGCCGTGGCGTGCCCCGTGATCTGACCAGCGCGCAGCGCTGGTACAAGCGCGCGGCGCAACAAGGTCATGCCCAAGCGCGTTACGCGCTCAGCCGCTTGCTCACCGCGGCGGTTGATTAATCGATTCAGTCGGCCGGCGTCGCCTGCTCGGTTCGCGAGGCGATCCCGCGCAACGCCACCGCGTTCACGATCTCGACGCTGCCCCGATGCAATTTTATCCAGCCATGGCGCTCGAAGTTTTTCAGCAGGCGGCTCACCACTTCCCGAGCGGTGCCCAGTTCGACAGCCAGTTGTTGATGGGTTGTGCGCACCATCGGCGAGCTGTGGGCGAACGCTACTAAGCGTTGCGCCAGACGGCCGTCCATGGGGCCGAAGGCCACTTCCTCCAGCAAGTTGACGAGACGCGTGACGCCGAAACTGACGCGGTGATAGATATGGTCGCGAAAGGCCGGCACGGTTTCCAGCGCATGGAAGAATTGACTGCGCGGCAACATGGCCAGCGATGCGGACGTTTCCGCGATGGCATCGGCTGGATAGTGATGTTCGGCGAGGATGCAGGCCGCGGCGAGATCGCAGATTTGGCCGGGGCAGACATGATAGAGCACGATCTCGTGCCCCGACTGCGACAGTTTCTGGACACGGATGGAGCCCTCCAGCAGCAAGAACAAGTGCTGACACGGCTCGCCGTTGCGCAGCATGAAATTATCCGGGTCCAGCCGGGTTACGGATTGGCGGTGAAACACCGTGTCCCACGAACGGGTCGGCGGCACCGGAACATCGTAAGCGGACGGCAGGGTGATCGAACATTGACTAGGCATTGTGGATCTCCTGGTCTGGGGCCACGGATCGTTGCACGGAGTCAACATGCGACATGGCCTGGATGAATTAATGCCCTTGCGTTTATTTTATAGGCGCAACGCGTTGCGATGTCCAACGGTTTTCATAAGATATTTTTTCGCAGTATTCGTTGTTGGTATATGCAGTGCCGTAAAATCAGCGCTGTGACGATGCGTGACGTGCAATGACGCAACAGCGTTGTTCGGGTTTTCGTCAGAGAAATCAGTAGAGAGTCGCGTTTGATACTTTTGCCATACGTAAATTGTTTAGGGCGCGCGCTTACGGTTCATAGGTGTTCACTTATACAGTGTGAAGAAATGAACAGTTTGTCCGATTCGTGCCGCTTGTTCCTTACGAGATGTCTCGGAATGGTGACGATTCTCCGATGAAACTTCTCGTTCGGATTTTTGTTGTGGTATTCGTTGCCGCGACGGTCATGGTTGGTGGGAGCTACGCAATTTTGCGCGCCAGTCTGCCCCAGACGGACGGACAGCGCGCGGCGTCCGGATTGTCTGCGCCGGTGAGCATCGATCGTGATGGTTCGGGCGTGCCGACGATTCGCGGTCGCGATCGTGGCGATGTGGCCTACGCCCTGGGCTTTCTCCATGCCCAAGAGCGTTTCTTTCAGATGGATCTCTTGCGCCGCAAGGCCGCCGGCGAGTTGGCGGCGCTGTTTGGTTCGCAGGCACTGGACTACGACCGCGACATTCGGCGGCATCGTTTGCGCGCGGTGGCGCACGAGGTGAGCGCGCGGCTCGAGGTCGGAGCAAGGGCGCTGCTCGAACAGTACACACGGGGCGTGAATGAAGGCCTGACGTCCCTTGGCGCGAAACCGTTTGAGTATTGGCTGTTGAGTCAGGCGCCGCAGCCGTGGCGCGTCGAGGATTCCGCTTTGGTGACGTTGGCCATGTTCCTCGAATTGCAGGACCACAAAGCCGATCGCGACCGCTTTCTGGGCAATCTGGGCTTGTGCCTGCCCGAATCCGCCGTGCGTTTTCTGGTGCCATCGGGTACCGAATGGGACGCGGCCTTGGATGATTCCCAATTCGATCGGGCGCCGCTGCCTGCGCCCGCGGATTTCAATCCGCGACAGTTGTCCGATGACGGCGAAGTCGCGGCGCTCGCGCTTATGACGTCCGATGTTTCCCCCTCCGGCATAGGCAGCAACCAGTGGGGCGTGCCGGGCGGCATGACCGATCACGGCGGCGCATTGCTGGCCGGTGATATGCATCTGAAACTCGGCGTGCCCAACATTTGGTATCGCGCCAGAATGCTGTGGGACGAGGGCGAGCGCGCGAGCGATATCGTCGGCGTTACGCTGCCGGGCGTGCCGTCGCTTGTGGTCGGCAGCAATGGCCATGTGGCCTGGACATTTACCAACGGCTATCTCGATCACTCGGACGCCGTGTTGTTGGAGGAATCCGCCGACGGCGACGCATATCGCGCGAACGGGAACTGGCAGCCGTATGCGACATATGACGAAGTGATCGAAGTGCGCGGCGCCGAGCCGATCACGTTGCGCGTGAAAATGACGCGCCTCGGCCCGCGACTGGACAACGATGCGATTGGGCGGCCGTGGGCTGTCGCGTGGGCGGGACAGTTCGCCGCGGCGATCGATCCGTTGGCGCTGGTCGCGTTTGAGACGGCGCGTTCCGTCGATGAGGTTTTGATTGCGGCGCCGGCGTTGGGCATCCCCGTTCAGAATATTCTCGTTGCCGATGCCGCCGGACAGTTGGGCTGGACCGTGGGCGGCAAGATGCCGGCGGGCAACGCGCAATCCGGTCCGCTGAGTTTCGCGCAGGCGGCGCAACGTTGGCAAAGTTGGCGCGATCCGGCGAACTACCCGCAAGTGCGGGCCGATGCCGAGCAGCCGCTGTGGACGGCGAACAACCGCGTCATGGGCGAGCGATCCTACCTCGAATTGGGCGACGCGGGCTTGGCGCTTGGGGCGAGAGCGCAGCAGATTCGAGATCGCCTCGCGAGTCGCGATGTGTTCGATGTCGATGCCATGCTGGCGATTCAATTGGATGACGAGGCGCGCTTTCTAGCCCATTGGCGCGAGTTGCTGCTGACAGTCCTCGATGAGCCGGCGCAACGCGGCAATCCGGCGCGCCAAGAGATGAGGCGCCTGGTCGAGCAGTGGCGCGGACGCGCCGACGTGGAGGACGTTGGCTACCGTTTGGTGCGGGCCTTTCGCATCTTTCTTGCCGAGGAGGCGTTCGGATTCTTGTTCGCGTCGTGCCGGTCGTTGGACAAGTCTTTGCCGTATCAACGCTTCGTGCAGTGGGAAGCGCCGCTGTGGGCGATGGTTACGGCGCGGCCGGAACATTTGCTCAATCCCAAGTTCGTCTCATGGTCCGCGCAATTCGACGCGGCGCTGACGCGGGTCGAAACCTATTTTTCCGACAAGCACCTCGCGCTGAACGACGCGACATGGGGTGACTTCAACCGATTGAACATGAGCCATCCCCTCAGCGGCGCGCTACCGTTGCTCAGTCGCTGGCTCGATATGCCTAATACGTCGCTGCCGGGTGATGATCACATGCCGCGCGTGCAGGGCCCGGGGTTCGGCGCATCGCAACGCATGGTAGTGGCGCCGGGGCGCGAGGAGGAGGGCATATTCCAAATGCCGGGCGGGCAAAGTGGCCACCCTTTATCTCCTTTTTATCGCTACGGCCATGATGACTGGGTAACGGGACGCGCCGCGCCGCTGCTGCCGCAGGACACGCGTCATACGCTGCGTCTGGAACCTTTGATTGAGTGAGTAAAAAGCGGGGTCCCGCAGTCGATACAACGACTGCGGCGCGACGTCCGGACGCTATCTGAATTCGCTTCAAAGGATAAATCCATGTTCAAAAACCTACGCATCGGTCAGCGGATCTTGTGGGGTGCGGGCAGCGCGCTGGTGGTCGTCATCGGCATCTTGATGCTGGTTAACGCCACGCGCATGGAGTCTCTGCTGCATGACATGGAAGAGACTACGCTGAAGAGTCACGTCACCGCCGTAGAAAAAGCAATGGAGTCTGAAGCGCGCCTGGCCGAGACGCTGAGCGCGTTGGTGGCGAGCATGCCGCAAGTGCAAGAGGCGTTCGCCAACGACGACCGGGAAACCCTCAAGTCGATGTTCGTCTCGGGTTTTGCCAACTTGAAGAGCCAATACGCCGCCAGTCAGTTTCAGTTTCACAAACCGCCGGCCATTTCCTATCTGCGCGTGCACCAGCCGGATAAATTCGGCGACGATCTCAGTTCATTTCGATTCACCGTGGTAGAGACCAATGAGTCCCGCAGACCGACCGTGGGGTTGGAGTTGGGCGTGGCGGGTCTGGGCATT
Organism: Pseudomonadota bacterium; assembly: GCA_021821045.1. Classification (GTDB taxonomy): domain Bacteria; phylum Pseudomonadota; class Gammaproteobacteria; order JAADHS01; family JAADHS01; genus JAKACW01. Next base: position 1,591 of record JAKACW010000117.1, on the reverse strand, counting down.
CGCGGCGTCGTTCCCATGGTTTATCAGAACCAGCACATCGGCTCGGTGGAATTCGGCATGTCTTTCGGCGGCCCATTCTTCGAGAGTTTCAAAAAGCGTCACGGCGTCGACGTCGCGCTGCACTTTCCCGATGGAGCCAAGTTCAAACAGTTCGCAACGACAATCGCCGGCAAAACCTATTTGAACGACGGCGAAATGACCAGCGCGCTCAAGGGCGCGCCGCAAATGAAGTACGAGGGTGCCGGCGACAAGCGCCCCATGGCGGTGTATGCGTCCGCGGTAAACGATTACTCCGGAAAGCCGATCGCCGTGCTCGAAGTGGCCATGGATCGCAGCGGCTTTGTCGACAATCTCGCTGCGGCGCGTAACGTCAGCCTGCTGGTCGGGTTGGTTGCGCTGCTGGTGTGTCTGTTGGGCGCACGATTTATCGCCACCAGCATCGCCGATCCCTTGCAGCAGGCGGTGGGCACCCTGCGCAGCATCGCCGACGGCGACTTGCGGGCGGAGTCGCGCGGTCAATTCGCTGCTCACGAAATGGGTCAGCTGATGTCCACGACCTACGGCATGGCCAAGAGTTTGCGCAGCGATATGGGCCAAATCAGCCAATCGTCCTCGGCGCTCAGCGCCGAAGCGGGGCAGTTGGCGATGACGGCGGAGCAAGCCAGCGCCGATGTGCGCAAGCAAGAGGATCAACTCAGTCAGATCGCCGCCGCCATCAACCAAATGTCGACGTCGGTGCAGGAAGTGGCTACCAACGCGGCGCTGGTGGTGGAGGCGACGCAGGAAACCGACCGCGAGTCCGCCCACGGCCGTGAAGTGGTTGCCAACACCATCCTCACGATCGAATCGCTGGCGCAGGAAGTCAGCCGGGTGGCCGAGGCCATCGCGCAACTGGCCGCGCGAAGCCAGAACATCGGCGGCGTGATCGATGTGATCAACGACATCGCCGATCAAACCAATCTACTGGCATTGAATGCCGCCATCGAAGCGGCGCGGGCCGGCGAACAGGGCCGGGGCTTCGCGGTGGTGGCGGACGAAGTGCGCACGCTGGCCCAGCGCACGCAGAAATCGACCTATGAAATCCGCCAGATGATCGAACAACTACAGCAGGGCGCCGCCGAAGCGGTGCGCGCCATGGAGACCGGTCGCGGAACGGTGGACCGCACCGTCAGCGAAGCAGCCAACGCCGGCGAGACCCTCGGGGCCATCGCGGCGTCGGTGAGCAAGATCATGAGCATGAACAATCACATCGCCACCGCGGCGGAGGAGCAAAGCACGGTGACGGAAGACATCAGCCGCCGCGTCGAGGAAATCCGCATCGTGGCGCAAGAAACCGCGAAGTCATCGAACGTGACGGCGGAATCGTCGGAGAAACTTGCCGCACTGGCCGATCAACTGCAGTCGACCGTGCGGCGATTCAAGATCTAGCCGGGCGGCTGTGGGAGCGATTTCCCACCGCGATTCCCACCGGTGAGCACATTCTTTGTTGTGGGAGCGGTTTCCTACCGCGATTCTTCGCCTGACTCGTCGCCAGCGCCAATTCAATCGCGGAATAATCCGCTCCCACAGATGGCTGCATTCGTTGTTGTGG
>JAKACW010000046.1 GCA_021821045.1 Pseudomonadota bacterium | reverse complement strand
CCTCGCGCGCTGTGACGAGCATGCTTGATCGCCCCGGTGCGCTATCGTTTGTCCAGTTTGTCTAACTCCACAAAGAACGTCCCCTGGACACGAATCCGCGGGATTTCAAGCTAAACTACGTCCCGAAACGTCGCGGAGTGCGGAACCGCGACCCAAACCGAAGGCGAGTTAATCAAGCTTGGGGGGTTCAATGCGATCTATCAATACTCTAGTAGTGGCAATCATCACGCTGTTCATCGTCACCGCGGCGGCAATCGCGGCGCCACCCGCTATTGTCACCCAGGGCAGCGGCGGTGCGATGGCGTGCGTCGGGTGCCACGGCGCAGATGGGGCGGGCAATCCGCAAAGCGGAATTCCGATGCTCGCGCAATTGCCCCAGGCCTACTTTGTAAAGCAGATCGATGATTTCAAAGCGGGCACGCGCGAGAACCCGCTCATGTCGATGATCGCGCAGGCCATGACCGCGGAGGATGCGCAAGCCGCCGCAGCATACTATGAGAGCTTGCCGCGTCCGAAAACAAAACCCGCCGCGGGCGATCCCGCGATCATTGCGCGCGGCGAAGAGCTGGCGAACAACGGCGCGTGGGATCGACAGATTGCGCCCTGCTTCAGATGTCATGGGCCGGGCGGCGTGGGCGTGGCGCCCGCGTTTCCGCCGCTCGCCGGACAGCATGCATCGTATACGGTCAGTCAATTGAAGGCATGGAAGAGCGGCACACGCAGCAACGATCCGCAGAGCCTGATGAAAACCCTGGCGGAAAATCTTACCGACGACGACATGCAGGCTGTGGCGCAGTATCTGGCGACGCTCACCGGCGCGGAGCCGGCTCAGAGCGGCGCCTACCGCAGCAACGTTCCGGCGAAAGGCGAGACTGCCGCGGCGAAACCCGCCAAGTTCGTACCGCCACCCGAAAGCGCGATTCCCAAGAACGAGTTCGGCGAGACCGTCATGATGGGAAAAAGCATTTTCACCAACACGCAGAATTTCGCGAAGCAGTATGTGGGCAACGGCCTGAATTGCGCCAACTGCCATCTCGACAATGGGCGCAAAGCGGACTCCGCACCGCTGTGGGCAGCCTATGTGCTGTATCCCGCCTATCGCACGAAAACAAGACAGGTGGACACCATTCAAACCCGCATTCAGGGCTGCTTTCTCTACAGCATGAACGGCAAGGCACCCCCGGCGGACAGCAAAGAAATGACAGCGCTGGTGACCTATCACTATTGGCTGGCGAGCGGCGCGCCGACGGGGGTTAAGTTGCCGGGCCAGGGATTCGTTGAAGTGGCGAAACCGCCCAAAACGCCCGACATTGCGCGCGGCGCGGAAGTGTATAAAAACAACTGCGTGATCTGCCACGGCGCCAACGGCGAGGGAACGCAGGCCAACGGCGCGTACGCCTTTCCGCCATTGTGGGGCGAGAAGTCATACAACTGGGGCGCCGGCATGCATCGCATCAACACGGCGGCGGGCTTTATCAAGATGAATATGCCGTATGGCCGCGGCGGCACGCTGACCGATCAGGAAGCGTGGGACGTGGCCTTATTTATGAATAGCAATGAGCGCGGCGCGGATCCGCGTTTTGAAGGCAGCATCGAGAAGACGCGGGACAAGGAACACGACGAGAACTGTTTATACGGGCGCACGCCCGAAGAACTCGCGGCGCTGCTGGAGAAAAAGGCGAAAGCCAAGGCCGCTCCGGCGCCGGCGCAAACGCAGGGGTTGTCGCCGGCGACCGCACACTAGTCGTGGGAGCAAGTGTGGGAGCGGATCATTCCGCGATGGCGTTGGACAGCAGCGGTGAGTCAATCGAAGAATCGCGGTGGTCGCTGCGGGCATCCTGCCCTCCCGCGACATTCGCACATCCATGTGCATCGAAACCGCTCCCACAAATGCCGGGCCAGTTCCCTGTGGGAGCGGATCATTCCGCGATTCGAATGGGCCAGATTCGCTTGGTTATGACCTCGCCTGATCCACCAACGACTGCAATTGCTGGGTCAGCGCCGGATCGAGTCGCAGCCGTTGCCCCAGTTCCTCCAGATAACGCTGCTCGGTCGGCGTTGCATCGCCGATAATCAACGCGGAGGCGGCGTAAACTTCCGACGCCTGTTGGGGGGTGGCGACGCTGGCAACAACGGCATCGACGCTACTGGGCCGGGAGTACTCCTCCAGCAAGCGCCCTTTATCTTGCGGCGACAGGGTGAGACGATTGATCTCGTCGAAAATTCTCTGGTTCTCGGCGGTGTCGATTTGTCCATCCGCTTTCGCCGCCGAGATCATCGCGCGCAGTAACAGCAAGCCAAGGTCGCGTTGGGCCGCGGCGTCGTCGGCCGCCGGCAGAAATCCGGTTTCAGGCGCGGGGGGCGTGATCGTCGCATCGGCTGCCGAGGGTCGAATGCCCTGCTGATAGTTTTGCCACGCTTTGTAGGCGAGACCACCGAGCGCCGCCAATCCGCCGTAGGTGAGCGCATTGCCGGCGATGTTGCGGCCGCCCTTGCTGCCCAGAAGTCCCGCGATCAATCCGCCCGCGAGTCCACCGGCGAGGCCGCCACCTAGGCCCGGGTTCTTGTTCATTTGCTGGTTAACCTGACTGAGTAATCCCTTTAAGTCGATCATTTTTCTTCAACCTCTCGCTGTTGTTGTGGTTGCTTCCGTCACGTGGTCAATTTTATCAGACTCATTGCGCTGAAAGTTGCGTCGCCCGCGACGAACGTCGCCGCGGCCTGCTCAAAATGTTCGAGTGAGGTGAGCTTTGAAAAAGCGCTATGTTTCGTTTCCACGACCAGTGCCGACGTTGCCACCGTGGGTGCAAGCACGGACCTCAGATCATGCGGCCTGTGAGGAAGAATTCGCCCCGCGTGCGCGCCGCCGCACCGGCAGCGATAGGGTGACGATCAGCCCGCTGCCTTCTTTTTTGTTTTGCGCGGTGAGGGTGCCGCCGTGGACGTCGATGACCTGTTTGGCGATGGCCAGGCCGATGCCGCTGCCGCCGGTGTCCTCTTCCCGCGCCGACGACACGCGCACGAAGGGCTGAAAGATGGGCTCCAGCATGTCGTCCGGCACGCCGGGGCCGAAATCTTCAACGACAATGCGAACGTCATCGGTTCCCTGCTCGCAGCGAATGTGAATCACGGATTGCTCGGGAGAGTAGTAACAGGCGTTGCGGACGATGTTCTCGATCGCGCGATGCAGCAGATGGGCGTCGGCCCAGACTTCGATGCCGGGAGGGCAGTGGAGCTTGATGGTGTTTTTGCTTCGATCCTGCTGCTTCTCATATTGGGCATCCTCGACGATATGATCGAGCAGTTCGCGGATATCCACGTTCGTCATGGACTCGGCCGTGTTGCTCGAGCGGATTCGCACGAACATCATCAGCTCGCTGATCAGCGATTCCAGGCGTTCGATTTCCCGCTCGATGCGGTCAAGTTCGTCACTGTCATCGGCGTGGTGTTTTTTCCGCACCAGGCCCAGCGCGACCCGGATGCGGGCCAGCGGGGAGCGTAACTCATGGGAAATATCCCGCAGAAGCTGGCGCTTGGCGGTTAACAGATCGCTCAAGCGCGCCGCCATCTTTTCAAAATCCACGGCCAGTGCGCCGAACTCGTCGTGGCGGTGACGCAGATTCTGGATACTGGAGGTATTGAATTCACCGGTCATCAGGGTTTGCGTCGAGCGGCGCAGCTTGTTCAAGGGCGAGGTGAAATAACGCGCCAACAGGAAACAAATCAGACCGCTGACGATGACGCCGAAGGCAACCCGTTGCGGCGCGAAGAGGTAACTGGCCCGGTGCGGGTCGCGAAACGTGGTGATGACCAAATACTCCTCGGTGTCCGGCGCCGTGGCCTTGGATGTCAGAATGTACTTGATGGGCTTGTAGTCTGGCAGCGGCGGGTCGGCGTGGGTATCACCCAGTATGTCGGTGATGTTGTCGGGAAGGGGCTTGTGGTTAATCTCCTCGCGGCGTTGGTTGACGACGAAAATCTCGTCGATGGCCTGCAGATTGCTCGCTCGTTGCAGCCACTCGCGCAATCCGCGCAGGCCTTCGGCTTCGAGCACCGCCACGGCGCGATTTGAATCGGCGACGAATATTTGGTTTTGCTTCTCCAGAATCGGGTGGATTTCACTTTCGCTCAGACGCACGGCAAACCAAGCGGTGAACAACTCGACGATGAGGATGGTCAGCCAGAAGGTGAGAAATATTCTCCAAAAAAACGAGTACATGAGGCTGCCCGATTATTTGCTGAAAAGATAGCCGACGTTGCGCACCGTCTTAATGCGATTGTGTTCTTCGGCGACGAAGCCGAGTTTCTTGCGCACGTTGCTGATATGCACATCCAGGCTGCGATCGAAATGGGCAAGCTTGCGGCCTAATGCGATTTGCGACAGATCGTGTTTGTTGACCACGTTGCCGGCGTTGCGCATGAGGGTTTCAAGAATGGTGAATTCGGTGGAGGTGAGGCCGATCGGTTGTTGCTCGCGCAGCACCGTGCGGGATTGCGGGTGGAGTTCGATATCCCCGACACTCAACGGCTCGTCGGCGCCGTGGGTGAAAGCGTCGGGTTGGCTGCGCCGTAAGATGGCGCGGATGTGGGCGACGAGCACGCGCGGGTTACATGGCTTGGCGAGGTAGTCGTCGGCGCCCAGTTCGAGACCGATCACCGAATCCACGTCCTCGCCGCGGGCGGTAAGCATCAATACCGGCACGGATGATTTCTCGCGCACGGTCTTCAATACATCGAAACCGGATTGCCCCGGCAGCATGATGTCCAGGATGAGAAGATCGTATGCGTTGCCGAACACGGTTTCGATGGCGGATTCGCCGTCATAGACGGCATCGGTGTCGAAGGACTCTTGCGACAGGTAGTTTTGCAGCATACCGCAGAGGGCTCTGTCATCGTCGATCAACAGCAACTTATGATTCATAGCCTTGGTCCTGCTTGCTCGCGCAAACCGTGGAAATACACGCCGCAGTCTGCCATATCCCCCCGGCACGACTCGAGTACGCAATTTCCCTAAGCTCTTCCTTTACATAACTTTACGTCGTCTTGAAGTTACTTTGCGTTGATCCCGGTAGAGTTTTTCACGTGCCGGAGACGCCGTACGGTGAAACTGAGTCGGCGGCGGTTCTGGGTCTTTCCAATCAATCATCGAAGGAGAAATGCTATGGGCGGAGGAATGAGAGGCGGCATGGGCGGCGGCGGCATGGGCGGCGGCGGCATGGGCGGCGGCGGTGGCATGGGCGGCGGCATGTAGGCTGCCCGGCTTGTTGTGGTAACAAAAAAACAAAACTAGCTCGACGCGAAACTCGCTCCGAATCCCCCGAGGCTTTCGCCAACCGGGGAAACCGAAGCAAACTTGGCCGCATTACGCGGCCTCGTTTTTATTGAACGCCGAATTGCAGACTATCGAGCGAGAACGGTCCGGGCGCGCCGTCGGCACCGGTGACTTTCACGTCGGTCACGTCCCACACCCAGTTGGACAGGTCCCAAGCACCGGGGCTGAGTTCACTCCAACACAGCCAGATGCCGGGCACCGTGCCCGACTGCTTTCCGCTGGTGAGCCAACCCAGATCGACCTCTTCATCCTTGCGGTAACAAAGTCGAACGGAGTTGCTGCCTTTGATGTGAATTTGATTCAGGGCGAAGTTCTTCCATTGACTGTTATTGCCATAAACGCGAATCCAAATGTACTCGGCAGGCGTGTGAGTCGTCAGATGGGTGCGCGGCTCGGTGGGAACGTCGACGTAGTCGCACGAGCCGTCCTCGTGCATGATGCTGGGATAGGCTTGATCGTTGCTGAAGCAGGGAACGACATCGGGATTGGCATAGCCGAGGTGAAAATGTTCCATGACCAGGGGCCGCATATCCACATAACCGGCGCCGTCGCAGGACTGAAACCACGGCAGATAAATCCGATCGAACCACAGCGACGGTTCGCTCAGCGTCAGTGCGCCCTCATCATTGAAGTCGACGAGACACTCAGCCAAAGCGACCGGCGGGCTATCCACGAATAATTCGAAGGGAAGGGTGTTCACATTGAGTTGCAGCGGTTCGGCATCCGTGCCGCGCAATGGCCGGAAAGGCGCCAACGAGGCGGGCGCGCCGATCGCGTCTCCGGGTCTCTGCAAAAACACGGTGTTGTTTCTCACCGAGATTTTCACGGTAATACTGTCGCTTGTCGCGTCCGGCGCATCCAAAAGGAGTTGGTCGGGCGCGCCCGGATTCTGATAGGTGGTCGTGTACAGGACATTCGGCGCCAGCCGGATCGACGGCGATTGGATATGTTGCGCGAACGTCGTGGGCGAGGCCGCCGCGAGGATCAGGGCGACGCAAGTGCGGAACGCTGAATTGTCCTGTTTGCGCATTTGATGATTTCCTTGATGCGTTTTGTATAGGGCCTTAGTCTACGGCGTCGCCACTACCGGCGGTGTGCCGCACTGCGCCACTGGGGTGTGACAAATTCACGCTGCCATTCAGATGGTTCCGGTCAATCCTTGGCAGCGGAGGAATCCCCCGAGGAACGCGTTTTCTGCCATTTCTCGTAACAGGTCAGGCCACAAAAATGGAGCGTGTAGTCGTCCGCCTCGAAATTGGTCGCGACGGACCGGGGGATTTCCGTCATGCAGACGTCGCACGCGACATGATCGGGTTCGGTTGGTTTGGGGTGTTCGGACATGGGTCGCTCCTCAATATCGATGACCGTCGTGAGACTCAATCTTACCGCATGTGCTGCCTGCTGTTGTCGCCAGAACGGCCATCGGGAGATGGACTACAATTAATCGGTACCTGCGAGGGAGAAAGTACCCATGCGCTACGAATTGTTCTACTGGCCGACGATTCAAGGACGTGGCGAGTTTATCCGCCTGGCGCTGGAAGAGGCGGCCGCGGACTACACCGATGTCGCACGTGAGCGCGGTCGGGGCATGGGGGAAGCGGCGATGATGAAGGTTTGGAACGATCCGAAGTTCGATCGTCCGCCGTTCGCACCGCCCTTTTTGCGCGCTGGAAAATTGGTGATCGCGCAGACGGCGAATATTCTGCAGTATCTCGGGCCGCGACTGGGATTGGTGCCCAAAGCGGAGGCCACCCGACTTTGGGCCCATCAGTTGCAGTTGACGATCGCGGATTTCGTCGTCGAAGTTCACGATACCCACCACCCCGTGGGCAGCGGTCTTTACTATCACGATCAAAAACCCGAAGCGCTGCGGCGGGCGGCTTGGTTCACGGCGCAGCGCGCGCCGCAATTTTTGCTCTATTTCGAGCGTCTGTTGCAGCGTAGCGGCGGCGATTATGTTCTGGGGCGGCGCTTTTCGTATGTCGACTTGTCGCTTTTTCAAATCGTTGCGGGCATGCGCTATGGATTTCCCAACCTGGCCGCGCGACATGAATCAAAGACGCCGCGATTGGTCGCGCTGCACGATCGTATCGCCCAGCGCGCAAATATCGCCGCCTATTTGGCGTCGGAGAGGCGCATCCCGTTTAACGAGGACGGCATCTTTCGGCGCTATCCGGAGCTGGACAAATAGATTGCCGACAATCTCAATCAGCGATGACTTTAATTCCGCGCAGCTCGCGTGCGATTTGTCCGGTTGGCCATCGCCGACGCTTGTGATTCAATATCGTTTTTTTTTGGCGGGAGCGGTAATGTGACGCGAACCCCTGGCGCCGTTCTGCAACGCGGCGCGACGCGAGACGATCGTTCATTGCGCAATGACGCAGAAGCGCGATATCACAGCGCGCGCGCCGCGAGCGAATCTCTTGCGCAACCGCTTGCTCCGGACGACTACAATTTACAGGCCATGGCCGATGTCAGCCCGGCCAAGTGGCATCTCGCCCATACCACCTGGTTTTTCGAGACGTTTCTGCTTAAACCGTTTGTTGCCGACTATCGCGAGTTTCATCCGCAGTTCGCCTATCTGTTCAACTCGTACTACAACGGCGTCGGCGCTCAATTTCCCCGATCTCAGCGCGGACTCCTATCGCGGCCCACCATCGGCGAGGTATACCGCTATCGAGCCCATGTGGATGAAGCCATGCATGCGCTGCTCACGAACACGCCGGAAGCGCAGTGGGCGGCGATCGAATCGCGCGCGCAACTGGGTTGCCATCACGAAGAGCAGCACCAGGAACTGTTTTTAACCGATATCAAATACAACCTCTTTTTCAATCCGCTTGCGCCGGCATATCGCGACGATCTTAAGCGCGCCGCTGCCGTCGTCCAAACCCCGTTGAGATGGCTTTCGCGTGAAGGCGGGGAATACCGCATCGGTCACCACGGGGATGGGTTCGCGTTCGACAACGAAACGCCGCGCCATCGGGTTTTGTTGTCGCCCCATGCCGTTGCGTCGCGGCTTGTCACCAACGGCGAGTATCTCGCATTCTTGGACGACGGCGGCTACCGGCGACCCGAGTTATGGTTGTCCGACGGCTGGCGCGCGGCCAATGAACGGGGATGGCAGTCCCCGCTTTACTGGCAGCAAAACGACGGCGGGTGGTTCATGTTTACGCTTGGCGGTCTGCGCCCGCTGGACGAACTCGAACCCGTCTGTCACATCAGCTACTACGAGGCCGACGCCTACGCGCGCTGGGCCGGGGCGCGCCTGCCCACGGAAGCGGAGTGGGAGGCCGTGGCGAACGAGCACGTATGCGCGGGCAATTTGCGCGAAGCGGACCATCTGCATCCTGTTCCGGCCGCCGCGGGCGACGAACCTGTCGCCCAAATGTTCGGCGATGTTTGGGAGTGGACGCAGAGTGCGTATGCGCCTTATCCCGGTTACCGCCCGGCGAGCGGAGCGCTCGGCGAATACAATGGCAAGTTCATGGTCAACCAGCTTGTCCTTCGCGGCGGTTCATGTGTGACGCCGACGGCGCACATTCGCGCCAGTTATCGCAATTTTTTCTACCCTGCGGACCGCTGGCAGTTTTCCGGTCTGCGCTTGGCGCGCGACCTATGAAAAAGCAATCGATCCGTTTTCATGGCACAGCCCCATCGCCGCAATGCCTGGGCGATGCGGTTCTACAGGGCTTGACCCGTCGGCCGCGGCGCATTTCGCCGAAGTTCTTCTACGACGAGGAAGGCTCGCGGTTATTCGACGCAATCTGCGATCTGCCGGAGTACTATCCGACGCGCACGGAGATGGGGATTCTGCAGGCGTGTGCGATGGAGCTGTCGGGGCTGATCGGCAAGGATGCGACGCTGATCGAGCTGGGCAGCGGTGCATCGCGCAAGATCAGGTTGCTGCTTGAGGCGCTGCGGCCGCGCCATTATGCCGGACTTGACATTTCACAGGCGTTTTTGCACGACTCGGTATCGCGTTTGGCACGCGACTACCCGTGGCTCGAGACCCATGCCGTGTGCGCCGATTTCTCCGAGGAGTTCGACTTGCCGATATTCGCGGAGTCCGAGCGGCGGGTGTTGTTTTTTCCGGGATCTACCATCGGCAATTTCGAGCCCCACGACGCATTGACGCTGCTGCAACGCCTGCGGCGCGTGGCGCAGCCGAATGGCGGTTTGCTTATCGGCGTCGACTTGAAGAAGGACCCGCGGATTCTCCACGACGCCTATAACGACAGCCAGGGCATCACCGCCGCATTCAATCGGAATCTGCTGAAACGCATACTCCGCGAACTCGGTGCGACGTTGAACGTCGACGGATTTCAACATCGCGCGTTTTACAATGGTGGGCCGGGACGCATCGAGATACACCTGGTCAGCCGAGGCCGCCAGGACATTCACGTGCTCGGTCGACGCTTCAGCTTCGAGCGCGGCGATAGTATTCACACTGAGAACTCATACAAATACTCCATCGAGCAGTTCCACGCGTTGGCCCGTGCCGCCGGTTTCCACCCACGGCGAGTATGGACCGATTCGGCCGACCTATTCAGTGTTCACTATCTTTCCTCCGTTCCCAGCAAGCCGCACGCGCGAATCATTTCCAGACTGTAACTGCGTCTGTCGGTCGTTGTGTATTCGTATTCCATGCTGCCGGCGCGCCTAATGTAGACGGCTGTGCAATTTCCGGAAATCGATTAACATATCTCGCCATTGTCGCCAGTACAAGACGCGCTATCTATCCTGATGCGCACGGAGTGTCTCTGTATTCGCATTGCTTGGAGGACATCGAGTGCCTCGGCCATGAAGATACGAAGTCGAATTATCGGAGCTGTGCTTGCGGCGGTGGCTGTCGCAAATGGGATTTACACCGTCTATTTTCTCGAGCGGGAGGAACGCGCCGCGCGAGCGCGCTTGGATAGAACCATCGCGGAAACCAACCGGCTTATCGGTTCACTTCTTGCGGGGCCGCTTTATCGCGGCGACGTGGAGAGTGTGCAGAGCGATCTCGATGCATTTTTTGTGAACCCCGAAATCGTCCTGTTGAAGCTTACTCGCCGCAGTGACGGCATGGTCATGTCGCAAGAGCGTACCCCGGCGGTCGGCGACGGCGAACGTTTGGTTTATCGGCTTGAGGTCAACCGCGGGGCCGAAGAGCTGGGTGTAGTCGAAGTCGTCTATTCCACGGCAAGTATCGATAATCGTCTGCGCAAGTCCCGCGACGAACTGATCATCGTCTCGATGGCGGCACTGCTTGGATTGGCTGTGGTGATGTATTTCTTCGCCCGCGCTCTGTCGCGACCGATCGAGCGGTTGACCGAGGCGGCCCGGGCCATGGCGGTCGGTAAAATGGATGAGAGATTTCACCCGCAAGGTGCCCAAGAACTGAGGGAACTTGGCCAGAGCTTTCTACGCATGCGCGACGCGATCGGAACGCAAATGGCTGATCTGGCGGATAAGAACCAACGACTGAACGCGGAGATAGCGCAGCGCCGCGACGCCGAGGGGGAGCGGGACCGGCTCATTGCCATCGTCGAGGCGACGCCCGACTTCATCAGCTTTGCCGATCTTGATCGCAATATTCTCTATATGAACGCTGGTGGGCGGCGTCTGATCGGTATCGGCGATCGGGAGGTTTCAACGCTGCGCATTCCGGACGTGCACCCGGCGTGGGCGAGCGACATAATTCTCAATGAAGGCATTCCGACGGCACTGCGAACGGGCAATTGGTCAGGAGAGACGGCATTGCTTTCAGCGGACGGAAACGAAATTCCAGTTTCCCAAGTTATTCTGCGCCACATCGGTTCCGATGGTCGCGTGGATTTCATCTCGACCCTGATGAGGGACATTTCCTCGCGGCGACAGATTGAACAGGTTCTGCGCGCCAGCGAAGCGCGTCTCGCCGAGGCGCAACGCCTTGCGCACGTCGGCAGTTGGGAACTCGATATCGTACACAATAAATTACAGTGGTCGGACGAAATCTATCGCATTTTTGAGATCGATCCCGATCAGTTTCAAGCGTCATATGAAGCGTTTCTTAAGGCGGTGCACCCCGACGACCGGGATTTGGTCAATAGAGCCTATACGAGTTCAGTCGCGAAACAAGAACCGTACGACATCGTGCATCGACTGCTCATGCCCGATGGGCGCGTCAAGTTCGTTCGTGAGGTATGTCATACCGATTATGACGATGCGGGGAATCCAATTCGCTCCGTGGGCACGGTGCAAGACATCACCGAGGCGAAGCGGGCGGAGGAACAACTGCGGGTATATCAAGAGCACCTCGAGCGGCTCGTCGAGGAACGCACCCGCCAGCTATCGGTCTCCAATAAGGAACTGGAATCCTTTGCCTATTCGGTTTCCCACGATCTGCGGGCGCCGTTGCGGGCGATCGACGGCTTCAGTCGAATCCTCTTGGAGGATCATTCAAAGCAGCTGGCGCCCGAGGCGCATTCTTATCTCGAGCGCGTGTGCGGCGCAACGAAGCGTATGGCCCAGCTTATCGACGATTTGTTGGAGTTTTCGCGCGTTGCGCGCGGTGAACTGAAAATCGAGCACGTCGACATCAGCGGGCTTGCTGCCGAAGTGGTAGAGCAGTTGCGTACCGCGGAGAGTGAGCGGACGGTGCAGATTTCGGTTAAGCCTGGCTTGGTGTGTCGGGGTGATCCGCGTTTGCTGAGACTGGTGCTTGAGAATCTGATCGGTAATGCTTGGAAATATACGCGCCGAACGGCGAAACCGCGAATCGAGATCGATGTCGCGCAGATCGACGGCGAAACGGTCTACAGCGTACGGGATAACGGTGTCGGCTTTGATATGGCGTACGCGGAAAAGTTGTTTGAGCCTTTTCAACGGTTGCACAGTAGAGAGGAGTTCGAGGGCACAGGTGTGGGATTGGCCATTGTCGCGCGAATCCTTCATCGTCATGGCGGTCGGATTTGGGCGGAGAGTCGGCCCGGCCAGGGCGCGACCTTTTTCTTTACAGTCGGAGCAGCGGTCCCGCTGCGCATTGTTAGGCGCGCCACCGGGTGAAGGAACGTGCAAGTTTCCGGCATGAAATACATTGTTTTTTTCAACTCCGCGCACAAAGCGCAGGAAAAGTTTATTTGAACTTTCGGTATCCATCACCGTCCCACCAATGGTACAGGTAAGTGAAGCGCAGCCTTCAAAGCCGCGCAATTGTTGTGATTGCTTTCCACTGTGTGGTGTGCAGGTTCGCTTTGCTGTGATGTCAATCAAGACGTGCCCAAAAGGAGGTCGCGATGAAACACATAGCAATGAATGATCGTGGATATGAACGCGAGCAAGCCAGAGAAGCCTCGCGCTATGAGCGGCGATTCCGATGGATGAATCGCCACTTCCGCAAACAAAACGTCGGCACGCTCGACCGACTCTTTCGATTCGTGCTCGGGGCGGCGTTAATCGGATCGGTGTTCTACCTCGATGAAGGCGTCTTCGCCGCAAGCGGTTGGTGGGTGGTGCTGCCTTTACTCGGCATCTATCCGGCGTTGACCGCGATCCTGGGCTGGGATCCGGTTCTCGATGTCAGTCACCACACGTCCGAGACCAACATCCCCGGCGATTTCCCGGGTAGCGTCAAAGAGCAGGTCGAACACGCTGTCGACGCGATCAAGTCGAGCACGCACAAGGAAGCTCAGTAGAGTCGTGTGAAGGGGCTGGGATCCATGTGCATCGGAAACCGCTCCCACAGCGCCGGACAGTTGTGGGAGCGGATCATTCCGCGATTCTTACCCCCCTTTATGCTTCTCGATCAACGTGGCGACGACATCCATCGGCAAGGGAAACACGATGGTGTTGGAGCGCTCGCCGGCGATCTCGGTCAGGGTTTGCAGGTAGCGTAACTGCAAGGCTTGCGGTTGCTGGGCGAGAATTTTCGCCGCTTCCAGCAGCTTCGCCGACGCTTGCATTTCCCCCTCGGCGTGGATGATCTTGGCGCGCCGCACTCGTTCGGCTTCCGCTTGTTTGGCGATGGCGCGCACCATGCTCTCATCGAGGTCGACGTGCTTGATTTCGACATTGGTCACTTTAATGCCCCACGCATCGGTCTGGGCATCGAGAATCTTCTGAATATCCGCGTTCAAGCGTTCGCGCTCGGCCAGCATTTCGTCCAGTTCGTGCTGGCCTAGCACGGAGCGCAAGGTGGTCTGCGCCAGTTGACTGGTGGCGTCGAAGAAGTTTTCCACTTGGATGATGGCGTTGTCCGGCGCAATCACGCGAAAGTAAACCACCGCGTTTACCTTCACCGAAACGTTGTCCCGTGAGATGACGTCCTGGGTCGGAACGTCCATGACCACGGTGCGCAGGTCGACCCGTACCATTTGTTGAATGAGCGGGATGATGATAATGAACCCGGGGCCTTTCACCTTCCAGAAGCGGCCGAGCAGGAAGACGACGCCGCGTTCGTATTCGCGCAGAATGCGAATGGCGCTGGTGAAGAACAGCACCGCGAGGATGCCTATGGTATAGAAGACGTATGCCGTCATTGTTCGGACTCCTTGTGTGCTGTGGCCACCGGTTCCACCTGCAAGGTGAGGCCTTTGATGCCGGTCACTTTTACCGGCTGACCCTTGCGGACGGGAACGGCCGTGGTGGCTCGCCAGATTTCACTGTGAATCGACACCTGTCCTTCACTGGAAAAATTTTCCAATACCAGGGCTTCGCCGCCCACCAATTGCTCCATACCGCTCACCACCGGCCGGCGGCGCGCGTTGAGCGCCATGCCGACAACGAAGATGAACACCAGAGCACTGATGGCGGTGAAGGTAACGATCAGCGAAATATCGATGCCGAAGCCGGGCGCTTCCGTTTCCATCAAGATGATCGAGCCGAACAAAAAGGCAATGACGCCGCCGATGCCCAAGATGCCGAAGCTGGGTTGAAACGCTTCTCCGACCATGAGGGCCACGCCCAGCAGCAGCAAGCCGACGCCGGCATAGTTGATGGGCAGCAATTGGAACGCATACAGCGCCAACAATAAACAAATCGCGCCGACCGTTCCCGGCACGACGGCGCCGGGATTGGCGAACTCGAAGATCAAGCCGTAAATGCCCACGAGCAGCAGGATGTAGGCGACGTTGGGATTGGTGATCACGCTCAAGAGGCGGTTGCGCCAATCCGGTTCGTAGGGCTCGACGGTCAGACCCGCCGTATGCAGCGCGTAAGGTTTGCCCTGCACCTGTACGTCGCGTCCGTCGAGTTGTTTCAAGAGGTCGGGCAGGCCGCCGGCGACGATGTCGACGACATCCAGGGCTAACGCTTCCTCGGCGGGCAGGCTGGCCGCTTCCCGCACTGCTTTTTCGGCCCAGTCGGCATTACGACCGTGCAGCGTGGCCAAACCGCGGATGTACGCCACGGCGTCATTCACCACTTTGCGCCGCATGGCGTTATCGCTGGAATCGGCTCCCTTCTCGTCGCTGCTTGGTTGGTCTTTTTCTTTCTCTTTGCTTCCTGGCGGCGAGAAACCGGCGACCTCCACAGGTGTGGCCGCGCCCAAGTTGGTGCCCGGCGCCATGGCGGCGATGTGGCTGGCATAGAGTAAATAGGTCCCGGCGCTGGCCGCTCGCGCGCCGCTCGGGGCGACAAATGTCGCGATCGGCACCGTGGAACTGGTGATCAGTTTGATGATGTCGCGCATGGCGGAGTCCAAACCGCCCGGCGTGTCCATGCGTATCACGATGAGATGTGCTTGCCTGTCCGTCGCCGTTTCCAACGCGCGCTCGATATAGTCGACCGTGGCCGGCCCGATGGCGCCATCGATGGTCAATTGCAGAATCGGACCGCCCGCTTCCTGACTTGTTACTTCCTTGCCCAACAGCGCGGCGGCGAGAAGGAACGGAATCAACAGAGCGGTTCGCAGCCACTTGTGCGCGCTGCGTCGCCGCAGAGACGGGTCAGGTGGAACAACGACGCTAGTGTGGAAACGGCTCATTCCGCTTTCGTCGGGTTGCGCATCACCACTTCGCCTACGGGTCCGGTGCGAATAACCGCCAGTTTGTCGACACCGGACAAGGGCAACCACACTTCTCCCGGCCGCCCGAGTATTTGACGCACTTTGGCGCTGGGGCTTGGCAGAGGAATGACCGTGAACTTTTCGGTCGACGGATCGAAACGTACCATGGCGTTGGCGCCGAAGTCGGACACCCACACCATGTCTTGCTCGTCGACGTATACCGCATAAGCCTGGGGATCGTCACCGGGGAGTCGCCATTGCTGCCATGCCTGGGTTGCCGGCGTGTACTTCGATAGCTGTCCGCTGTTCCACTCGCTCACCCAGATATTGTTCCGGGAATCGGCCCAGACCCGTCGCGCGCCTTGCTTTTTAGTGGGCGGCTCAATGACGTCGGCGCGGCCGGTCGCGATGTCGATGCGGGCGATATGCGAACCGGCGAGTGAGGCGTAATACACGCTGCCGTCGGGCGTCGTGGCGATGCCATAGGGCCCGCGGCCGCGCGGCGCGTCGAACACTTCCACTTTTCCACTCGACGGATCGACGCGGCCGTAGTAGCCCGTTTGCCCGGTGAACCACAGAACGCCGTTCAAATCGAATGTTGCGGTGTTGAGATTCATGTAGGGCGTGTCCGCGGGCGGTGCGAACACTTGCACGGCAAATGTTCTTGGGTCGACGCGCACGATGGCATTGAGGCCCGAGTCAGTGATCCAGGGCGCGCCGTCCGGTCCGACGATTACGCCATGCGGACTGGAACCATTGCCCAATTGGATATGGCGTGTCGCGCCGGTGCGTGGATCGAGCCAGCCCAACGCGCCGGAACGTTGAGCCGTGTACCAGACAAAGCCGTCCGCCGCCGGTGCGACGTCGTGGGGATGGTCGCCATCGGGCACGGGATATTCCACAACCGGCAACTCGGCGATGGCGGGAAAGGCGGCCAACATGAGCAATCCAAGCAGCGCGCGTGAAGCAGATCCCATTGTGCGGTCTCCGTCAGTTTTCTTACATCAGGCTGTGCAGCTTAAGTCAATCGCCCGCGGAATTAAACCGCAGTGCAATTGTTTTCATGACACGTGCCAGTTGTTCAATCAGGACAATGGACTTGCCAAATATCCTAAGCATTAAACTTGGGTACGGTGAAGATTAAGTTGTCGGCTCCCGACACTGGACTTAGAATCGCTGGAAATAGCCTACGCTGCGGAGGACGTTATGACGACGAATCAGCGTTATGCAGGACCCGAACGACGCATCTCGAGTCGACGCACCGGTCGAGACCGTCGCGGCATTTATCTGTCCGAACCTGCCATTGGCGATCGCCGGCAATTGCCGACCCGCCGCGCGTTCGGCGGCATCATCAGTCTCGATTCATCCGGTGGATCGACGCCGATTTAAGGCGCGGTGTGGGAGCATCTTCGAAGCAGCATCAAGCGTTAGGCGGTGGCGGGGTGTCCGTTATCGTCATTAACGGCACGGTGGTGCGCGGTTACAATCCGCAGGGCATTCTTGCTGTTCTTGGACGATAGCGGCGGACACTCGCTTCGTCTAACTAAGTTCTAGTAGCTCCAACGGAAAATCCCCACCTGGGCACATGGCGAGCAGGCGGGGCAATCTTGTTTCCGTTCACGCGCATGCGCTTACGCGGCTTTGTGCGCTACTGGAGGCTCCATTACCTTGTGAGTCAAAAGGCGCTGGTCTTTAATAGTCCGGATTTTCTTGAAAGACGACAAGCGCGGAATCGGCAGTTTCTGAAATAGCGCGTAGATTGGATCCCATCCGATGATCGCGCTGATAACCACAGGTATTGCGATCAAGGGAAGTAGGGCTACCCAGCCGACGGGTGCCGGGGCGACGACCAGTATTGCGCCGATAAGTAAAGCGCCCGCGACATACCGGACGATCTTGTCCGTGTTTGTTACATTGGGATGAAGGTCAAAGTGCCAGTGGGTGGTGTTCATGTTGGATTCTCCATTGCGGTAGTGTTGCAGGTGCTCATCTGAGCAAGTTCACTCAGATTGCGCGTTGTGGCGTTTAATATCCAATCACTAATACGTATCGGACCTATCACCATTCGTCTATGAATGAACAACAGCCGACAAACCCGATAAATTTATCGCCGCGCATTTTGCGAAACGCCTCCTTTCGGCAATTGCAAGTGTTCGAGTGCGTCGCGCGATTGGGAAACTTCACCTCGGCGTCGCGCGAACTTCATATCACGCAGCCGACGGTGTCCATGCAGATGAAGAAGTTGGAAGAGGCGCTGAATACACGGCTCTTCGAACAGGTGGGGCGGCGGATCCATCTCACCTATGAGGGCCGCGCGTTCCTGAAGTCATGCCGCGAGATATTCGCTTGCGTGGTTGAGTTCGAGGAACTCGTTTCGAACCGTATCGAGACGGTGGGGGGCGCGCTCACTTTCGCCGGCGTAACCACCACCGAGTACTTCGTGCCGGTGCTGTTGGCGGTGTTCAAGCAGCTTTATCCAGACGTAAACTTTGCCTTGAGCATTCTCGACCGGGAAAATCTGTTCCGGCGGTTGCAGGGTAATCTCGACGATCTTTACTTGATCGACCAGGTGCCCAAGAACATCGAAGTCGAGACCATTCCGTTTATCAAGAATCCGTTAGTCATCGTCGCGTCAGCGGATCATCCTTTGGCGCGACGAAAAAATCTGACGATGGAGGCGCTCAAGAACGAACCGTTTCTGTTGCGCGAGGCCACGTCGGGGACGCGCATCGCCTTGAAGCGCTTTTTGGAGAGCCAGTCGCTAACGTTGAATGTCAGCATGGAGTTGAGTAGCAACGAGGCGCTTAAACGCTCCGTGGCGAGCAATATGGGGTTGTCCGTCCTGTCGAAGTACTGCGTTGCCAGCGAGTGCGAGCGCGGTGAGTTGGTGGAGCTCAAGGTCAAAGGCTTTCCGCTCATGGAGCGTTGGTACATCGTTTACCCGAAAGACAGGCACATGCCGCCGGCGGCGAGCGCGTTCTTGCGTTTTCTCCAGGACGAGGGCGCGGGGGTGATCGAGAAAATTGTGGAAGTGTAGGACCGCCGACGGATTGGGGGAAGAATCGCGGTAGTCGCTACGGGCATCCTGCCCTCTCGCGACATTCGCACATCCATGTGCATCGGAAACCGCTCCCACAGGGCACTGGGCCGGCATTTGTGGGAGCGGATTATTCCGCGATGGAGACGGGCTGGCTCGAAGAGTCAACATAAAAATCGCGGTAGTCGCTACGGGCATCCTGCCCTCTCGCGACACTTGTGCCCTCCTGGGGTATTCGCACATCCATGTGCATCGGAACCCGCTCCCACAGTAAGGGTATCTCGCGTCAAAGGGTAAATATTCAAACGCGGGCACTCTTTGTGTGGTATAGTCGCCGCTTCTGGAGCATCTCGGTCTGCACCTCCTTCAGTTCGTCGCGGTCATCCTTGCGGTTTACCTCGAACACAACAATACATCCCGCCTAGACCGATCCGGGCGTTTTGCCCCGGTAGGCCGGTTTTGGAACACATTTAATGTCATTTAAATCACTCGGCTTGTCAGCCGAATTGCTCCGTGCTGTCGCCGAACAGGGCTATAGCGAACCTACGCCAATACAAACACAGGCGATTCCCGTGATTCTCGAAGGTCGGGACATCATGGCAGGCGCGCAAACCGGAACGGGTAAGACCGCCGGATTCACATTGCCGCTGTTGCAGCGTCTGAGCGCGCAACCTCCCGCAAAAAATGGGCGTCGCATTCGCGCGCTGGTGCTCACGCCTACCCGTGAACTCGCCGCGCAGGTGGCCGAGAGCGTGGAAGTCTACGGCAAATATTTGCCGCTGCGTTCCACCGTGGTTTTTGGCGGCGTGAAAATCAATCCCCAGACCACCAAGCTGCGCAATGGCGTTGACGTGTTGGTGGCGACGCCGGGCCGGTTGCTCGATCATGTCGGACAGAGAACGGTCGATCTGTCCCACGTCGAGATCCTGGTGTTGGACGAAGCCGACCGCATGCTGGACATGGGGTTCATCCGCGACATTCGCCGGGTGCTCGCCGTGCTGCCGAAAAAGCGCCAAAATCTTCTGTTCTCCGCGACGTTCTCCGACGAGATCAAGCAACTCGCCGATGGTCTGCTGACCTCGCCGGTGTTGATCGAAGTGGCGCGCCGCAACAAAACATCCGAAACCGTGGCGCAGGTCGTTCATCCGGTCGACCGCGAACGCAAGCGCGAATTGCTGTCGTTTTTGATCGGCTCGCAAAACTGGAAACAGGTGCTGGTGTTTACTCGCACCAAACACGGCGCGGACCGGCTCGCCCGCCAATTGAATCTCGATGGCATCACCAGCGCCGCGATTCACGGCAATAAGGCGCAGGGCACGCGCACCCGCGCGTTGGCCGATTTCAAACAAGGCACGGTGCGGGTGCTGGTGGCGACCGACATTGCGGCGCGGGGATTGGACATCGACCAACTACCCCACGTGGTGAATTTTGAGTTGCCAAACGTGCCCGAGGACTATGTGCATCGCATCGGCCGCACCGGTCGCGCGGGCAATCAAGGCCAAGCCGCATCGCTGGTGTGCATCGACGAGCGCAAACTGCTCATGGACATCGAGCGCGTCACCAAACAGCCCATTCCGCAAATCGTGATCGAGGGCTATGAGCCCAATCCATCCATCAAGGCCGAACCCATTCCTAACGGCCGTGGCGCGCGGGGGCGAAATCAACCATCGGCGGCGCCCGGCGGACAACAGCGTCGCGCGCATCACGGCTCGTCCAGGCCCGAGGCCGGCGGCAACAGGCCGTCCAATCGGGGTTCGGCACGACCCGCGCATGGCAACCAGGCGGCGCGCGCGCACGGGCAATCGAAACAAAGCCCAGGCGCTGGCGCCGGCAACACGGGTCGCGGCGGACCGGCCAAGGCGGACGTCGCAGGTTCGAGGCGACCGCAGAGATCGCGCCGCCAGCGGCACAACCCCGCTTAGTCTATTTCGGACGGCTCTGGCACAGGGTCGGGAATTGCCAATTCTTTCGTAAAGCAATACATTGTTTCGCAAGCGCGAGGGGTGGGGCGACGCCGGCGACAACGGCAGTGACACTGGACGGGAAGGAACCTGATGGAATCGGTTAACGATGCGGGTCTTCACAGTCGTGGCCAGGTCTCCAGGTTGGAGCGCTCGGCATTGCGCCGTGCGCTCGCCATACTGGGCAATCCGCCGATTGAACTCGTCTTATGGAACGGTGAAGTTATCCGTGCCGGCGGCGCTTCTCCGCAGGTGCGGGTTCGCATTAGTCAGCGCGGCTTGCTGTTGCGTTTTCTCTTTCGACCGGACCTGTACTTTGGCGAGGCCTACGCCCAGGGCGATGTCGAGATCGATGGCGATTTGGTGGCGCTGTTGGGGTATCTCGACCCGTTGGACCCACAGGGCGTTGGGGCGCCGTTGTGGGAACGACTCAAGCTGAAATTTCCCAAGCTGGCGCCCCATAGGTTGGCGCGTGCGCGCAGCAACATTCGTCACCATTACGATCTGGGCAATGACTTCTATCGGCTTTGGCTTGACCCGGACCTTGTCTATACTTGCGCATATTACCCCACGCCCACCGCAAGCCTCGACGACGCGCAGCAAGCTAAGATGGAATACGTCTGTCGCAAGTTGCGCTTGAAGCCGGGCGAAACCGTTGTGGAAGCCGGTTGTGGATGGGGCGCGCAGGCGCTCTATATGGCGCGACACTATGGTGTTAAGGTTCGCGCGTATAACATCTCGCAGGAGCAGATCAAGTACGCGCGCGAGCGCGCACGGCGCGAAGGCCTGGACGGGCAAGTGGAGTTCATCGAAGAGGATTTCAGCGCCATTGCGGAATCTTTCGACGCATTCGTCTCGATCGGCATGCTGGAACATGCGGGCAAGGACCGTTACGCGGAACTAGGGTCGGTGCTGGAGCGCTGCCTCGAGCGGGGCGGGCGCGGTTTGATTCATTCGATTGGGCGCGACCGGCCTCTGCCACTGAATGCCTGGATCGAACAAAACATCTTTCCGGGCGCTTATCCTCCGGCGCTGTCGGAAATGCTCGATGTGTTTAAGTCGGGAGCGTTTTCAGTGCTCGATGTCGAGAACCTGCGGCTCCACTATGCGCGAACGGCGGAGCACTGGTTAGCCCGTTTCGAGCAAAGCGCGGACAGGGTCGAGCAGATGTTCGACGAGACGTTCGTCCGCGCCTGGCGGTTCTACCTCGCATGCGCCATTCACGGATTCCGTTCGGGGTGGATGCAATTGTTTCAGATCACGTTCGCTCGCGCCGGTGCGAGCGATCTACCGTGGACGCGGGACTATCTATACGGGCAGGGTCTTCCCGGTCAACGCGAAGCGCCATTTCAATGATTACTTCGACGTATGAACAAAAGAGAGCGCGCGTCACGCAGTCTCTTCGCGGTCATACCGGAAAAGATGTCCGTCTGGGCAAGAGCACGTCCAATCTGTTCCGAGATCGCCAGGCAATCAAGGCCCCGCCTCTGGATGTCAGGGACTTGAATGATGTTCTGCGTGTCGATCCGCAGGGCGGTTTTGTCGAAGTGGAGGGCATGACGCCCTACGTGAAGCTGGTCGACGAATGTCTCAGGCACAACGTGATGCCTGCCGTTGTGCCCCAGTTGAAGTCCATCACCATTGGCGGGGCTGTGGCGGGATGCGGCATCGAATCGTCCTCGTTTCGTTATGGTTTGGTCCATGAAACCGTGCAGGAAATGGAAATTCTTCTCGGCCATGGCGTGACCGTGCTGTGCACGCCATCGAACGAGCATCGCGAACTGTTCTATGGCTTCCCCAACTCCTATGGGACGCTGGGCTACGCCTTACGATTAAAAGCCAAGGTTGTGCCGGTGAAGCCTTTCGTGAAGCTTACCCACCTGCGCTACCGAGATTCGCGTGCGTATTTTTCCGAACTGGCGCGGCGGTGCGAGCAAGCGGATGTGGACTTCGTCGACGGCGTCGTGTTTGGTTCGGATGAAATGGTGATTTCCGTGGGGAAGTTCACCCAACAAGCCCCCTATAGCAGTGACTACACCTACGACAAAATCTACTACCGCTCGCTGCGTGAGCGCACGGAAGATTACCTGACAGCAAAGGATTATATTTGGCGCTGGGACACGGATTGGTTCTGGTGTTCAAAAAATCTGTTGGCACAAAACCCCATCGTTCGGCGGCTCTACGGCCGTGGCAGACTCAATTCGATGACCTACACCAAGCTCATGCGCTGGAACAGTCGTTGGAAAGTGACCCACTATTTGGACAAGCTGCGGGGAACCCACAGCGAGCCGGTCATCCAGGATGTTCAGATTCCCATCGAAAACGCCCCGGCCTTCCTGGATTTTTATTTCAAGATCGTTGGCTTTACGCCGATTTGGATTTGTCCCACGCGGGCCTACGACGCAAGCGCCAGATTCAGTCTCTACGACCTTGATCCCTCCAAACTCCATGTCAACTTCGGCTTCTGGGATGTGATTCGCGGCACGAAGCAGTTGCCGCCCGGATTCTACAACCGCCAAATCGAAGACGAGGTGATGGCGCTCGGCGGCAGGAAGTCCCTGTATTCCGATTCGTACTACACGCCCGAGCAGTTCTGGCGGCTCTATGCGAAATCCGACTACGACGAACTCAAGAAAAAATATGATCCCAACGGTGTTTTCAAGGATCTCTACCGCAAGTGCGTGCTCAAGGAATGAATAGTCGAGCAATCACTGGGCGCATTGAACGCAGGCGAGGCCGAGGGATTGTGTTACCCTTGACACAGAGGGGGTATGGGCGCGTGAGATCGACTAACCTGGTTCAACACTGAACCGGGGCAAGATCCTTGGGTCATAACAGGGGTGCCTAACGTCCCGCCTTGGAATTTGCCGCTGCTCCCCGCCGACAGCTCGAACGCGAATCCTGCGTAATACCTGTAACAATTGCTCAAAGGGGCTGAATCGTGAAGAAAATATTTGTAGGTAATCTCGCGCCGAGCGCGACGGAACAGCAAGTTCATGCCCTGTTCTCGGAGTTCGGGAAGGTGCGATCGCTCAATCTCTCCATGGATATCTTCAGCGGCAAGTGTCGCGGATTCGGTCTTGTGGAAATGGAAGGGCACGAGGCTCGTGACGCCATTGCCAAACTGAACGGTCGCGATTTAGACGGCCGGCCGCTGAAAGTGAATTTCGAGATCCCCAAGGGTCGCAACGGTCATCGGCGCCGGAATTAACCTCACTCGCGCGGCCGGGACTCAGGCTTTGCGCGATTTCGTTCGTCTCATTCGCGGGTATACTATTTGCGCCGCTTGACCGGAAGTCGTCAAGTTGAGCGCGGACCATGCCGGTCCTGAGGGGCGGGCGCAGTATGGGGGAATTCTAATCGCAATGGATCGAAAAATGAAAAAAACCGGGACCCGCAAAAAGACATCAACCTCTCGCACGAAAAAGCCATCCCGCCAAAGAACAGCGCGGCGCCTCGTCGTACTCGTTTCCACTCGCAAAGGCGCGTGGCTGTTCCATAGCGATGCCAAGCGCAAAACTTGGCGCGCCGATGGCCCGCATTTCCTGGGCCAGATCGTCAATCACATGGTGCTCGATCCGCGCGATGGCAAGACGCTGCTGGCGGCGACCTCGACCGGCCATCTTGGCCCGACCCTGCACCGTTCCACCAATCTCGGCCGTAAGTGGCAGGAAGCGAGCCGGCCTCCTGCATTCGCCAAGGCGGCGCAGGGCGAGAGCGGTCGATCGGTCAATCACACATTTTGGCTCACACCCTGCCACGCCAACGAACCAAAAGCGTGGTACGCCGGCACTTCGCCGCAGGGATTGTTTCGCTCGGACGACGGCGGCGACACATGGGCGCCGTTTTCGATGGTCAATGACGATATGCAATTCCGGGCGTGGATGGGCAGTGTGCAAGACGGCACGCCTGACGGGCCGAAGCTGCACTCGATCATCGTCGATCCGCGCGATTCGGCCCATCTTTACTTTGCCATGTCCGGCGGCGGCGTGCATGAGTCGCTCGATGGTGGGCGCAGTTTCAGTCCGCTGATAGACGGTCTCGAAGTGGTGGAAGGGTTCGACGCCTCCAACGTGGCGTTTCATGATCCCCACTGCGTGCGGATGTGCCCGAGCAACCCGGATCGTTTGTATCAACAGAACCATTGCGGCATCTACCGCTTGGATCGCCCGTCCAACTCCTGGGTGCGCATTGGCAAGAATATGCCGAAGAAAGTCGGCGATATCGGCTTTCCCATGGTGGTGCATCCGCGCGATGAAGACACGGCGTGGGTGTTTCCCATGGACGGCACCATGGTGTGGCCACGCACCAGTCCGGGCGGCAAACCCGCCGTTTACGTCACCCGCAACGGCGGCAAGCGTTGGCAAGCCCTCGCCACGGGTTTCCCCTCAAGCCAAGCCTGGTGGACGGTGAAGCGCCAAGCGATGACCGTCGACGCAATGAGTTCGGTCGGGCTCTATCTCGGGACGACCAGCGGCGAGCTGTGGATGAGTCGCGATGAAGGCGCGCGGTGGAACTGCATTGCGCGCCATCTGCCCGAGATCTACGCGGTGGAAGTCGCCGAGTTAAGTTGATCCGCCGCAGCGAGACCGCAAACGTGAAAGTATTCATACCGGGCCCGTTGTTGTCCTACACGATCAAGCGGGAGGTGCAAGCCGATGGCCGAACGCTCGCCGAGTTGCTTGTTGATTTGGATCGTCAGTATCCCGGGTTGCGCTTTCGAGTGATCGACGAGCAAGACAACATGCGCCCGCACATGCGCTTTTTCGTCAACGGCGAGCAAGTGTTCGGCATCGGCCAAACGCTTGCACCGTCGGACACCGTCCATCTCGTGCAGGCGTTGAGCGGCGGGTGAGGTGACTGAGGGGCGCATGGGTCAACATAGCGCTGGCGTATTGTTGTATCGCGTCCGTGATGACGCCGTGCAGGTGTTGCTGGCCCATCCCGGCGGGCCGTTTTGGGAGGGCAAGGACGACGGGGCCTGGTCTATTCCGAAAGGGTTGTTCGAATCCGATGAATTACCGCTGGCGGCGGCTAAGCGCGAGTTCGAGGAAGAGACGGGCTTTAGGATCGATGGCGACTTCATCGATTTGGGCACGCTGAAGCTGTCGAGCGGGAAGATCGTTCATGGTTTCGCCCTCGCAGGCGACCTCGACGCGAGTGAGATCAACAGCAATACCTGTACTGTGGAGTGGCCGCCTCGCTCGGGCCAGATGCACGAGATTCCGGAAATCGATCGGGGAGAGTGGTTCGACGTGGAGATGGCGCGGCGGAAGATCTCCAAGGGGCAGTTGCCGTTCCTGGACAGGCTATTAGCCAAACTTGGCTAGCGCGGGAGCGGCCCGCGCCGCTCCCGTCTTGGCTAAAACATTCTTACTGCTCTTCGATCCCCGTCACCACCAGTTCCACCCGGCGATTCAGCGCGCGTCCGTCGGGCGTGTCGTTGGACGCAATCGGATTCTCCTCGCCCAGGCCGCGAGTGTCCACGCGGTCGGCCGTCAGGCCTTTGCCGATCAGAAAGGTCTGCACCGCGATGGCGCGCTGTTGCGAGAGTTGCTCGTTGTACTCGGTGGGGCCCGTGCTATCCGTGTGGCCCTGGACTTGGAGTTTGGCTTGGGGATAGCGCTCCGTCAGCGCGGAAGCCAGATCGTCCAATACTTCTTGGAACTCAGGTTTGATTTCCGCTTTGTTGGTGTCAAACGTGACCTTGCGGAACGTGACCTTTATCTGGTCGCCGGTTTGTTGAACCTCGGCGCCGCGCGCTTTGGCGCGTTCGAGTGCCGCACTGAGTTCCTGGGCGGCGCGCTGTTGATCTGCCAACGCGGCGGCTTGACGCGCATCTTCGCCCGCATCGCGCTCTTGCTTGGCGAGCAGAGCGGCGTCGCGTTCGGCTTTCAACTGCGCCAGCTCGGCGTCGGCCGCTTGCCGGGCCGCCACCTCTTTCGCGGCGAGCACGTTCTGTTCCGCCACAAAAGCTTGCGCCGTGACTTCCGCCGGGTCGATGGGCTCGCCAAAGCTGTTGAGCAAGTCGTTATTGTGCGATGCCTTGTTCAAGGCGGTGGACGCGGACTTCATGTACGCGGCGGCCTCTTCATTAGCCATCAGGTTTTTGTCGGCACTGGCTTCGCTATAGGTCTTTTCGGCACGGGTCAATGCAGCGTTCTCGGTCGAGGCGCAGCCGGCAAGAATTGTCGCGCATGCGGTCATCGCAAGAACAGAGTTGGAAAAAGCAAAGAAGCTTGAATTTTTCATAGGGTTCTCTCTCGCGTTAAGTGTGGGAAGAGTTAAGTGGATTGCGATCCACTCACTGCAAATTGCTAATTTCGGAACGCAAAGCTTGGATGTCCGCGCTGCGGCTGGCGGTCGCCGTGCGCTCTTGCGCAAGTTGCCCCGTGGCGAGCGCTTGCTGCGCGGTTCGGGATGCTTCTTGAAATTTGCCCAGCGAGATGAATTCCGACGCTTGCGCCGCATAGGCATCTGCGGTTCTAACGACCTCAGGTGCGTAGCGCTCCGCGCCGGCGGCCTTTGCCGTGTCGATCACTTTCTTTGCATTGTCGACTTGGCTTTGTACATTGTCCTGCCAAGTTGCGCACGCGCCGAGACTCAACACTGCGCACAATGCGGTCATCCCTTTGATGGTTTTACACATGACGCGATGATTTTGGTGCATGAGATTACTCCTTTTGAGTTCGACGTTTTGAATTCGGTATAGCGCAAGTCCGAGAGAAGGCTTAGGATTCTCCCATAGTTAAACACTTAAGAAAATTGCTTTGCGTTCAGTGGATATCATTGTCGACGGTAACGCTGAAGAGTTGCTTCACGAGAGAGTGGTCTACAGATGAACAAACAGAACATTCGATTAACTAAAAATGACGCGCTGCTCGTCGTCGACGTGCAGTATGACTTTCTGCCTGGGGGAAGTCTTGGGGTGAAGGAAGGCGATCAGGTCGTGTCCGTGCTTAACGAGTACATCGCGCGTTTTCACGCTGAGGCTTTGCCGATTTACGCGACGCGAGATTGGCACCCGGCGAACCATTGTTCGTTTAAAGCGCAGGGTGGAATATGGCCACCGCATTGCATCGCCGGGACGCACGGCGCGGCGTTTCCGTCGAATCTCAACCTACCTCCCACTGTGCAGGTAATCTCGAAGGCCACGGAACAGAACAAGGATGCCTATTCCGGATTCGGGAGTCCGGAACTCAAGAAGCAATTGGTTGCGCATGGCGTGACGCGCGTGTTCATTGGCGGACTTACGACGGATTACTGCGTGTTGAATACGGTGAAGGATGCGGTGGAATACGGTTTTCAAGTTGTCGTGCTCGCAGATGCGATTCGCGCCGTCAATGTTCAGCCCGAGGATGGCGAGCGTGCGATCGCAGCGATGAAGGCACTCGGGGCAGTGCTGGCGACCCGCGCGGATATCGGCGCGTGATTGTTGTGGGAGCGGATCATTCCGCGACGGACAAGAAAGGCGCCGGTGAGTCGGGCGAAGAATCGCGGTAAGAAACCGCTCCCACAGTATGCGGCTGTCTGGTGTGGGAGCGGATCATTCCGCGATTCGAATCGGCAGTAGCCGCAATTCAGGCGAAGAATCGCGGTAAGAAACCGCTCCCACAAAGGGTATGTAGAGATCACGATGTCGGATATTCAACACAGCGCGTTATTGACCGACCTTTACCAACTGACCATGGGTCAAGCCTATTTCGATCGCGGCATGGAGGAGGTGGCGGTCTTCGAGTTTTTCGTGCGCAAACTGCCGCCGTCGCGCAATTTTCTGGTGGCGGCGGGATTGGAACAGGCGATCGACTTTCTCGAGCGCTTCCACTTCACCGTCGATGAATTGGACTGGCTGGCGAATTGCGGTCGCTTCTCCGATGCCTTCGTCGATTACCTCGCCACCCTGCGTTTTAGCGGCGACGTTCACGGCATCGCGGAGGGGACGGTGTTTTTCCCCAACGAGCCCATTCTGCGGGTCACCGCGCCGATTCTTCAGGCGCAATTGATCGAAAGCCGCATCATCAACATTCTGCATTTCCAATCCTTGATCGCCTCGAAAGCGGCGCGCTGCGTGTTGGCCGGCCCGGACAAGCTCTTGGTGGATTTCGGATTGCGCCGCGCCCACGGCGCCGAGGCGGGATTGTGGGCGGCGCGGGCGAGCTACTTGGCGGGATTCTCCGGTAGCGCGACGGTGCTTGCTGCACCGCTGTTTGGAATTCCGGTGTTCGGCACCATGGCTCATTCGTTTATTCAGGCTCACGATGACGAAGCCGCGGCGTTCGAACGCTTCGCCGACGCTCAGCCGGACAACGTGGTGCTGCTGATCGATACCTATGACACCGAGCGCGGGGCGCGCCGAGTCGTTGAGTTGGCGCGGCGCCTACGCGATAAAGGAATCCACATCAAAGCAGTGCGCTTGGACAGCGGCGATCTGGCCGATCACGCCCGCAAAGTGCGCGCTATTTTCGATGACGGTGGATTGGCCGAAGTGGGAATCTTTTCCAGCGGCAATATCGATGAGTTCGCCATCGACACATTGTTAAAAGCGGGTGCGCCGATCGACGGTTTCGGCGTGGGAACCCACATGGATACGTCCAGCGACGCGCCCTATTTGGATTGCGCGTACAAACTGCAGGAGTACGCGGGACTGGCGCGGCGCAAACGATCCGAAGGCAAAGCGACGTGGCCGGGACGCAAACAGGTGTATCGTCACTACACTGATGCTGGCACGTTGAGTCACGATGTGTTGACACTCGTCGACGACAAACACGCAGGCGAGGCACTGATTCATCCTTTTATGATGAACGGCAAACGGGTGAGCGCATCGGAAGGCTTAACGGCAACACGCGAGCGCGTTGCGGGCGAATTGAAACGGTTGCCCGTTGCGTTGCGCGACCTCCGCGAATCCGCGCGGTTCGACGTGCGTGTCGCTCCGGCGCTCGAAGCGCTGGCGGCCGAGGTGGATAAGCGTCAAGCATAACGGCCCTGCTTCTTACGCCCTGATTTCATCAAGGCCAATCGCGTGATTGTTCTTGCGTTTGGCCAAGCTGCTGTTACGCTTCGCAAACCACAACCTCACGTGGGAGGCGATACCCGCCGAAATTAGTCAACTTTAACCACAAGGATCACCAAATGAGCAAGCCAAGCGCGATTGCGAACGACTGGATCATAGTTGGCGGCGCAGCGATCATTCTATTGGCGATATCGATCGTCGCAACAACGTTGTAACCAAACGTTCGTTTCTCCGTGGACTTCCCGCAACTTTCCAAACCGAGCGGACGAGCCTGAATCTAAAATCTCCACCTGGCTTTTCCGCTCTCCCGAGTGTTCGCTATCCGATATCGGTTTCCTCTTGGTCGAAGACCCTGCTGGCAAGAATATCGGCGGGCTCCAGCAGCATTAGGTCTGTTTTGGTCAAATGGGCGCTTGCGCTTTCGAATAGGCGGTTGGCCTGGCGCAGACGGGCGCGATCCAGCGCGTTGCGCACGGAGCGGGCGTTAGCGAAGTGGGGCAGGCGCATTCGCTTGCGAACGTAGTCGAGGAAAGTCTTTTCCGCCTCATCGCTTAAACAATACTGCTGCTGCTGCAGCATGAGCTTCGCGATGGCCAACAGTTCCTCGGGCGTGTAATCGGGAAACTCGAGATGGTGCGCGATGCGCGAGGCCATGCCCGGGTTGCTTTGGAAAAAGCGCTCCATGCGGTCCTTATAGCCGGCGAGGATCACCACCAAGTCGTCGCGGTTGTTCTCCATGACTTGCAGCAGAATCTCGATGGATTCCTGACCGTAGTCGCGCTCATTTTCCGGTTTGTAGAGATAATAGGCTTCGTCGATGAACAGCACGCCGCCCATGGCTTTCTTCAGCACTTCCTTGGTTTTCGGGGCGGTGTGTCCGATGTACTGGCCCACGAGATCATCGCGTGTGACCGAAACGACTTCGGGGCGGCGAATGTAACCCAGGCGATGGAGGATTTCCGCCATGCGCAGAGCCACCGTCGTCTTGCCGGTGCCGGGATTGCCGGTAAAGCACATGTGCAGGCTGGGGGCGCCGGCGGAGAGTCCCAAACGTTTTCTCACGCGGTCCACCAGCAGCAGGGCCGCCGTTTCGCGGATGCGCGTTTTGATGGGCTTGAGGCCGATCAGTTCCCGCTCCACTTTGTCCAGTACTTCCTGGATATGGGAGTCGCGGAACTCGGCGCCCAAATCGATGGCCGCATTCTCGTCGGCGATTGTCATGGCAGGTTCCATGGCTTGAACTCCTTTAGGCATCGCGGGGGCCGCAAGGACCCCCGCGTCTGCCACTGCGCGTTTCGCTTATTTGTTAGCTATAACGTTCACCTTCCGGTCTGTCGGCGGCGTAAGAACGAATGGTATAGCGAACGCTGCGTCCGTCCACTTCCTGGCGGATCAAGCCGAAGCCCGGCTCGTTCTTCGGTCGATTGACGAGGAAGGACATGCGCGGCGTTTCCCACCCGCGAGTCGAATCGAACGCCGTCACCCGGATGTAACAATTGGGGAACGTCTTGCGGCAGTTGTTGATCTCCATCAGGATGCCTGCCGGATCCTTCAGATCGAACATGGGGTTGCCGAACATCTCCCAATAGGTATTGCGCGGATGGGGATCGTCGGTGTACTCGACGTTCACCGCCCAATTGTTTTTCAGGGCGTACTTGATCTGCGCGGTGATCTGCTGATCAGTGAGATCCGGCAGAAACGAGAACTGACCTTGGGTCAGCCGGTTGCCGAGATTGGTCATCATAGAGCGTTCTCCTTATCGATTGGTTAGGCCACGGCCGTTGTGGTCGGCACGAAGTCCGCGGTGTCGGTGGATTCGTAGTTGAAGGTGATGTCCTTCCACGTATCCAGCGCCGCTTTAAGGGGCGCGCACCACTTGGCCGCGTCGTTGAGGATCTGCGGACCTTCGTTCCAGATGTCGCGGCCTTCGTTGCGCGCCAAAACCATGGCTTCCAACGCCACGCGATTGGCCGTCGCGCCGGCCTGAATGCCCATGGGATGACCGATGGTGCCGCCGCCGAATTGCAGCACCACATCTTCGCCCAGATAGGTGAGCAGTTGATGCATCTGTCCGGCGTGAATACCGCCCGAAGCCACTGGCATGACCTTGTTGAGGGATGCCCAGTCTTGTTCGAAGAACAGACCATGCTCCAGGCTCACCGGCGTGTGGGTGTCGCGCAGGGTGTCGTAGAAACCCTTGATCATCAGCGGATCGCCTTCCAGTTTTCCGACGACGGTGCCGGCGTGGATGTGGTCGACACCCGCCATGCGCATCCACTTGCAGATGACTCGAAAGTTCATGCCATGGTTCTTCTGCCGCGAGTAGGTCGAGTTGCCGGCGCGGTGCAGGTGCAGAATCATGTCGTTCTTGCGCGCCCACTTGGCCATGCTCTGGATCGCGGTGTAGCCGATGACCAAGTCGATCATGATGATGACCGAGCCCAGGCTCTTGGCGAATTCCGCCCGCTCATACATGTCTTCCATGGTGCCGGCGGTGACATTGAGGTAGTGCCCTTTCACTTCACCGGTGGCCGCCGATGCTTTGTTGACGGCTTCCATGCAATAGAGGAAGCGGTCGCGCCAATGCATGAACGGTTGGGAGTTGATGTTCTCGTCGTCCTTCACGAAGTCCAATCCGCCTTTGAGTGCTTCGTACACGACGCGGCCATAATTGCGTCCGGACAATCCCAGCTTCGGCTTGGTCGTCGCGCCCAGTAGCGGGCGGCCGAACTTATCCAAACGCTCGCGTTCTACAACAACGCCGGTTGCCGGGCCTTGGAAGGTTTTCAGATAGGCGACAGGGATGCGCATGTCTTCCAAACGCAGCGCCTTCACCGCCTTGAAGCCGAACACGTTGCCGATGATGGACGCGGTGAGATTGGCGATGGAGCCGGGCTCGAACAAGTCGAGGTCGTAGGCGATATAGGCGAAATACTGAGCGGGAGTCGTAGTTCCCGGCCCGGTATTGGGAACGGGATCGACGCGATACGCTTTGGCGCGATACAGTTCGCAGGCAGTGAGTCGATCGGTCCACACCACCGTCCACGTTGCAGTTGAGGATTCGCCGGCAACGGCTGCGGCGGCTTCTTCGGCATCCACACCTTCTTGCGGCGTGATGCGAAACATGGCGATGACGTCGGTTTCCTTGGGTTTGTAGTCAGGTTCCCAGTAGCCCATCTTTTTATACGGGATAACGCCGGATTTGTAACGTTCCTTGGCGCTCAAAACGGCGCCGCTGTCTTTTACGTTGGCCATCGATTTCTCCTTTTGGTGGTGTTGTGACGCCAGTCTGCGACGGCCGATGCATAAATAACACTAGATTTTTTTGATCGGATCCATAGACTGTGGTGAATGGAGAAGCCCATCATTCCCAAGCTCATTCGTCACGCGAGCCTCCGTCAATTGCAGGTGTTTGAGGCCATCGCGCGTCATTTGAGCTTTACCCGCGCGGCGGACGAACTGCATCTGGCCCAGCCGACGGTGTCGGCGCAAATCAAAAATCTCACCGACGTCATCGGGCTGCCGTTGTTCGAGCAAGTGGGCAAGAAAATCTACCTCACCGACGCCGGCCGCAAATTGCATCGGGCGTGCCGCGATGTGTTCGGCGCACTGGGAAATTTCGAGATGGAGGCCGCCGATCTGAAGGGCCTCAAGCAAGGCAATTTGCGTTTGGCGGTCGTGACCACGGCAAAGTATTTTGTGCCACGACTATTGGGCGCGTTTCTCGAGGGCTATCCGCAGATCGATGTCGCCCTCAAAGTGACCAATCGGGAACGGCTGCTTGAGCGCATGGTGGAAAACCTAGACGATCTTTACGTCATCGGCCAGCCGCCGACGGACGCCCATTTCTACTTTGAGCCGTTCATGCGCAATCCGCTGGTGATGATTGCGCCGACTCGTCATCCTTTGGCCAACGCGCAGCACATCGAACTGCGGCAGCTTGCCGCGGAGCCGTTCATCATGCGCGAGCCGGGTTCTGGCACGCGGCTCGCCGTGGAGCGACAGTTCGAGCGTTCTGGGCTCAAGCCGCAAATTCGCATGGAGCTGGGCAGCAACGAAGCCATCAAGCAAGTGGTGGCGGCGGGACTGGGTATCGCGGTGGTGTCCGCCCACACGTTGCTGGCGGACGGAGCAAGCGGCGACATCACGGTGCTGAATGTGGACGGCTTTCCCGTGTATTGGGACTGGCAAATCGGGCGTTTGAGCGAGAAGCAGCCCTCGGTGGTGGCGCAGGCGTTTCTTGAATTTATTACCAGTGAATCGGCGGAATTGATCAAAGCCGAGCGCAGTGCCGGTGCAGACCAGCTGCACGCGGCGTCGCAATGAAATAAGCGGATGCTTATTTTCTAACATTTCTTCTCGATAAACTTTGAGCGCGACGCTCCATTGTCGTCTATAGTGTGAGACGCAATCCGGGAGTTGGCGCATGAAGGTAGAAACCACGCGGATCGATCAACTTGACGTCGCACTGAACCGCGATGTCTTCCTGCGCGACTTGGTTCGCCAGCTCGCCGATGTTTTGGAAGACATCGTTGGGGTGGAGCAAGCGGCGGGATTCATTAGTGTGGTCGGGCAACGGGTCGCGGACTGGATCAACGAAGATTACCGTCATGCGTTGAAGGTAAACGCGCTGTCCCGCGATCAGATCGCCCAGGTGCTGGTGGATCTGAAGCGGCGCATTCAAGGTGATTTTTACATTGTTGAGCAAACTGATACGAAAATCGCGCTGGGCAACCGCGCTTGTCCGTTCGCCGAAAAGGTGCTTGGCCACCCCTCGTTGTGCATGATGACCTCCAATGTTTTCGGCGTCATCGCCGCCGAAAACATCGGCTATGCCAAGGTGAACATAGAAACAGCGATTGCCACGGGCGCCAAGGAGTGCCGCGTTGTGGTGTCGTTTGAGCCGACCGACGGCGAGGGGCGCGAGTACTACAAAGCAAGCCGATGACGCCCAGTTTTGCTCTAAATTTCGACACACTGGCGCGCTCGCTGCCCGATGCCTTGTGCCTTGTTTCCCGCGACGGCATCCTTCTCGGCGCGAACGCCGGGGCGCGGCGACTGCTGCAGCTCGACTCGCCCGACGGGGTGCCGGTGACGCTGGCGGATATCTTCGCCGGGCCGCGAGACGAATTCGCCCAGTTCATGACCCAGTGCGCGCGCACCTCCGAGCCGGTGCCGGGAGGGTTCGTGCTGCGCGCGGGCAACGGCACGGTTACGCCGTGCATATTGAGCGGCCACTTGATTCACTCGACGTCGGCCGACGTACCGCCGGCCATTCTGTTGCGCATTCAGACCAAGAGCGAATTCGTGCGGGGCTTCACCGTGCTGAATGAAAAGATTCGCGAGCTTGAGCATGAAATACTTCGACGCACTCAAGCACAGCAAGAATTGCAGCATCACCAGGAACACTTGGAAGAACTGGTCGAAGAGCGCACGCGGGAACTGCGGGTGGCAAATAAAGAATTGGAAGCCTTCTGTTACTCCGTTTCCCACGATTTGCGGGCGCCGTTGCGGGCCATCGATGGTTTCAGCCGGGTGCTGGCCGAAGATCACGGGGAAAACCTGGAACCCGGTGCCCACGCCGCCCTGGAGCGTATGCGTGCCGCCGCCCAACGCATGGGTGTGGTGATCGACGAACTGTTGGCGCTGTCGCGCATTACCCGCGCACAGTTGGAGGTGGAGGGCGTCGACTTGACCGAGCTGGCCCATGATGCTTTGGCGCGGCTGCGGGAAAGTGATCCGCATCGCCATGTGACAGCGCACATTGCCGAGGGACTGCACGCGCGCGGCGATCCGGATCTGCTGTCCGTTGCGCTGGATAATTTACTGGGCAACGCGTGGAAGTACACCGTCAATGTCGACGAGGCGACAATCGAGTTGTTTGCGCGGACAGAGGGCGAAGAGGTCGTTTACATCGTGCGCGACAATGGCGCGGGGTTCGACATGCGCTTCGCCGACAAGCTGTTCAGGCCATTTGAACGGCTGCACCGCGTCGACGAGTTTCCCGGCATCGGTATCGGTTTGGCCATTGTGCAGCGTGTCGTTCATCGTCATGGAGGCCGGATCTGGGCCGAGGGCGCGGTGAACGCCGGGGCAAATTTCTATTTCACCTTGTCGGCCTAACGTCGTGGGAGCGGTGTCCTACCGCGATGCGGCGCCCGACGCGATCGCGGAATGATCCGCTCCCACAACGGATGTTCACGCCGGTTTGGCTTGTTGCTGTGGGAGCGGTTTCCTACCGCGATTGGGCGCCCGACTCAATCGCGGAATGATCCGCTCCCACAACGGATGATCACGCCGGTTTGGCTTGTTGCTGTGGGAGCGGTTTC
>JAKACW010000045.1 GCA_021821045.1 Pseudomonadota bacterium | reverse complement strand
TCCGGCATTGACGGCCGACGCCGCTGACCTCGACGCCGCCCAGCAGGCGGCTATTCCGGCCGGCGCATTGCCCGATCCCAAACTCGCACTCGGTATCGAGAATTTACCGGTCGAGGGCGCGGATCGCTATCGTCTGGACCAGGATGCGATGACCATGCGCCGGCTCGCGCTCATGCAAGAGTTTCCCAACCGTTCCAAACGTGAGGCGCGGGTTGCCGCGGCACAAAGCCGGGTGGACATGGCCGAGGCGCAAGCGCGCGCCACACAGCGGATCGTGCGGCATGAGACAGCGGTGGCGTGGATCGCCCGCCATACAACCGAACTGCAGCTCGCGCGCATGGAGGCATTGTTCGATGAGAACCGCCTCTTTGACGCCGCAGTGCGCGCCCGTCTCTCTGGCGGACAGGCCATGGCGGCCGAAGCGTTGGCGCCGCGCCAAGAGGCCGCGGTGATCGAAGAGCGCCGCGATGGGCTGCGCGCCCGCCGCGAGCAAGCCATCGCCGATCTGAAACGCTGGATCGGTGCGGCGGCGGACGCGCCTTTGGAGGGCGAGCCACCCGAATGGCCCATCGTGGGCGAAGACCTTTTACACGGGTTACATCAACATCCGGAGCTGGCCATTTTGGATTCCCAGCAACGGGTGCTGAACGCGGAACTGCGCGAAGCGCGGGCCGCCAAGCAACCGGACTGGGCGTTGGAACTGGCGTATCAGCAGCGCGATGCCCGGTTCGGCGACATGGTTTCGCTGCAGGTGGCTTTCGATCTGCCGCTTTTCCCCGGCACGCGTCAAAACCCGCAAATCGCCGCCAAACACGCCGCAACGGCAGCGCTGGCGGCCGAGCGCGAGGCCTTGTTGCGTGAGCATGCCGCCCTGCTTGAAACAGATTTGGCGCAGTACCAACGGTCGGTGCAGGCGGTGCGGCGCCAACGGCAGGTGTTGCTACCGCTGGCGGAGGAAAAAGTCGCGTTGACCATGGCCGCTTGGCGAGGCGGAAAAAGCAGTTTGTCGGAGGTGGTCACGGCGCGTCGCGAACGCCTCGTCGCCGAACTCGACGCCATTGCCCTCGACGGAGAGCGGCGCCAGTTAGCCGCCCGTTTGCACTATATCTATGGTGATGCAGCAGGAGCGCAACCATGAACCGTCCACTGCGCAGGGTAAAAGATGTCGTTTTGGGTGCCGTGCTGCTGGTGCTCGGTGCGGCGAGCGGCGGGTGGTGGGCAAGACACGCCGGTGCGCCGGAAGCGATGGCCAAGGCCGATGGCGTGGAAAGCGCGCCGCAATCCGAAAAGCAGGTGCTCTATTGGTACGATCCCATGTATCCGCAGCAGCACTTCGACAAGCCCGGAAAATCCCCGTTCATGGACATGGAATTGTTGCCCAAGTATGCAGAAGACGGCAATACATCCACCGCACTGCGCATCGATCCGGCTGTCACGCAAAACCTCGGTGTACGACTTGCGAACGTGACGCGTATTCCGCTCGCGCTGCAGATCGACGCTACGGGGGTGATCGGTTTCAACGAGCGTGACCGGGCCGAGGTGCAGACGCGCAGCGGAGGTCTCGTGGAACGGGTTTGGCCGCTGGCGGCGGGCGATGTGATCGAAGCGGGGCAGCCGCTGGTGGAGTTGCTGGTGCCGGAGTGGGCGCTCGCTCAGCACGAATTCTTGGCGCTGCAGCGGGGCGCCGGCGATGACACCTTGTTGGCCGTGGCGCGCGATCGGCTGCGGCTGCTGGGCATGCCCGAGGCGTTGATCCGCGATGTCGAGCGAAGTGGCACACCGCGCTCGCGCTTCACCGTCACAGCGCCGATTGCAGGCGCCGTGCAGTCCTTCGACATGCGCATAGGCATGACCGTCACGGCAGGCCAGAGCGTGGCGCGCATCAACGGATTGAAAACCGTTTGGCTCGAAGCGGCGGTGCCGGAAGCATTCGCAAGCGCAATTCGGCAAGACACGTCGGCGCAGGTAACTCTCGCCGGTTTTCCCGGACAACCGCGCGAGGGACGTGTAACGGCGATCCTGCCGGCTCTCGATGAAACGACCCGCACCTTGCGGGTGCGCATAGAACTCCCTAATCCCGATGGAAAATTGAGGCCGGGACTTTCCGCGCAGGTCACGCTGCTCAGTGCGGCCGAGGAATCTGCATTGGCGGTGCCCACCGAAGCGGTGATTCGCACCGGCAAGCGTGCGCTGGTCATGGTGGCAGACGAAGCCGGACGCTTTACGCCGGTTGCGGTGACGCTGGGGCAAGAGGTGGGCGAGCAGACGGTGATCACTGCCGGTTTGAGCGAAGGGAACAAAGTGGTCGCCAGCGGCCAATTCCTCATCGATTCCGAGGCGAGTCTGCGGGGTATCGAAGCGCGCTCGGCTGATGCGCCCGCAGCGGAGGGCGGACGATGATTGCCACCCTCATCCGCTGGTCGATTGCCAACCGTTTGCTAGTGCTACTGGCGACGCTGTTCATCACGGCGTGGGGCTTATGGTCAGTGAGGACCACGCCCATCGATGCGTTGCCCGATCTCTCCGATGTGCAAGTCATCATCCGCACCAGCTATCCCGGCCAAGCGCCGCGCATCGTCGAGAATCAAGTGACTTATCCGCTCACCACCACCATGCTCTCGGTGCCGGGCGCAAAAACGGTGCGAGGTTTTTCCTTTTTCGGCGACAGCTTCGTCTACGTATTGTTCGAGGAGGGCACCGATCTGTACTGGGCGCGCTCGCGCGTTTTGGAATATCTCAACCAAGCGCAAAGCAGTCTACCGGCGAGCGCCCGGGCTGCGCTCGGGCCGGACGCGACCGGCGTGGGTTGGATTTACGAGTACGCGCTGATCGACAGGACCGGTCAGCACGATTTGTCCCAACTGCGCGCGCTGCAGGATTGGTTTCTCAAGTTCGAGTTGAAAACGCTGCCGAACGTGGCGGAAGTGGCCACCGTCGGCGGCATGGTCCGGCAATATCAAGTGGTGCTCGATCCGGTGAAGCTCGCCAATCTCGGCATCACGTATGGTGAGGTGCGCGCGGCAATTCAAGCGGCCAATCAGGAAAGCGGTGGCGCCGTGCTGGAACAAGGTGAAGCGGAGTTGATGGTGCGCGCCACGGGTTATCTCGAAACGATCCAGGATTTGCGCGCAATTCCGCTGCGACTCGCCGGCCGTGTGCCGGTGACCCTTGGCGATGTCGCCCACATCCAGCGCGGTCCCGCCATGCGGCGCGGCGTGGTGGAACTCAATGGCGAAGGCGAAGTCGTCGGCGGCGTGGTGATCCTGCGTTCGGGCAAGAACGCGCGGGAAACGTTGGCAGCCCTCCATGTCAAGCTCGAGGAACTCAAGACCAGTCTGCCCGCGGGTGTGGAAATCGTCACGACCTATGATCGCAGCAAACTCATCGACCGGGCCGTGGCGAATCTCACGGACAAGTTGCTGGAAGAGTTCATCGTCGTGGCATTGGTGTGCGCCGTGTTTCTGTGGCACCTGCGCTCATCGCTAGTGGCGATCGTCTCACTGCCACTGGGCGTGCTGATCGCATTCATTGTGATGCGCTATCAAGGCATCAACGCCAACATCATGTCCTTGGGCGGCATCGCCATCGCCGTTGGCGCCATGATCGATGCCGCGATCGTCATGATCGAAAACGCCCACAAGAAAGTCGAAGCTTGGCAGCACGCCCATCCCGGTGCCGTGCTCGCGGGAGAAGAACACTGGAAGGTGATGCGGGAAGCCGCCACCGAGGTCGGTCCGGCGCTGTTCTTTTCATTGTTGATCATTACCCTGTCTTTCATGCCTGTGTTTACGTTACAAGCTCAGGAAGGACGGCTGTTCGGTCCGCTGGCCTTTACCAAAACTTACGCCATGGCGGCGGCGGCCGCCCTGTCCGTCACCTTGATTCCCGTGCTGATGGGATATTGGATACGCGGCAAACTGCCCGAAGAAGCGCGCAATCCGCTCAATCGTGGCTTGATTCGCGCGTATCGACCCCTGTTGGAAGGGGTGCTGCGCTGGCCAAAGCTGACGCTTGCGGGTGCTGTTGGTGTGTTTCTCACTTCGCTGTGGCCGCTGAGTCAATTGGGGGGCGAGTTCCTGCCGCCGCTCGACGAAGGCGATCTGCTTTACATGCCGAGTGCGTTGCCGGGACTGTCCGCGCAAAAGGCCAGTGAACTGTTGCAGCAAACCGACCGCTTGATCAAAACCGTGCCGGAGGTTGCCACCGTGTTCGGCAAAGCCGGCCGCGCCGAGACAGCCACGGATCCCGCGCCGCTGGAGATGTTCGAGACCACCATCCAGTTCAAGCCGCGCGATCAATGGCGCCTTGGTATGACGCCCGAGCGCCTGGTGGAGGAGTTGGACCGCATCGTGCAAGTGCCAGGCCTCGCCAATGTGTGGATTCCACCGATTCGCAATCGCATCGACATGCTGGCCACCGGCATCAAAAGTCCGATCGGCGTGAAGGTTTCCGGCAGTGATCTTGCTGAGATCGATCGCGCCACCCAGGCCATCGAGCGCATCGCGAAAGGTGTGCCCGGTGTGTCGTCAGCCTTGGCCGAACGGCTCGGCGGCGGGCGTTACGTCGATATCGACATCGATCGTGTGGCCGCGGCGCGCTACGGGCTCAACATTGCCGACTTGCAAGCGGTGATCGCCGGCCTCATTGGCGGCGACAACGTCAGCGAGACGGTCGAAGGTCTGGCGCGCTATCCCATCAACGTGCGTTATCCGCGCGAATGGCGGAATACCGTGGAGCGCCTGACGCAATTGCCCATTGTCACTCCAGCAGGAAGCCAGATTACCTTGGGCACGGTGGCGCGGGTGAACGTCACGGAGGGTCCGCCCATGATCAAGAGCGAGAATGCGCGCCCGAGCGGTTGGGTGTATGTGGACGTGCGAGGACGGGATCTTGCGTCCACGGTCGCGGATTTGCGCGCCGCCGTGGCGCGTGACCTCAAACTCGAAGCGGGGATGAGTCTCGCTTACTCCGGCCAATTCGAATTCATGGAGCGCGCCCGCGCCCGGCTCACCTTGATCGTGCCGGCCACCTTGCTGATCATTTTCGTGTTGCTCTATCTCACCTTCACCCGCGTCGACGAAGCCCTGCTCATCATGGCTACGCTGCCCTTTGCACTCACCGGCGGCATTTGGTTGCTCTATTGGATGGACTTCGATTTTTCCATTGCGACAGGCGTGGGTTTCATCGCGCTTGCCGGTGTCGCCGCCGAGTTCGGTGTGATCATGCTGATTTATCTGAAACAAGCCTGGCAGCGGCGCGCGGCGGGCGGTGATGCCAGCGAGGCGGCACTGTTGGAGGCGATCCGCGAAGGCGCCGTGCTGCGGGTGCGGCCAAAGGCCATGACCGTGGCCGTGATCATCGCCGGTTTGTTGCCTATTTTCTGGGGCGGCGGCACGGGCAGCGAGGTCATGAGCCGCATCGCCGCGCCCATGGTGGGCGGCATGGTGACCGCGCCGCTGTTGTCACTGTTCGTGATTCCTGCAGCGTACCGGCTGATGCGTTGCCGGAAACTTCTCTTCAGCCATTCAATGCGAAAGGAGCAAGTACTATGAAAAGACTGACGTCAATTGCACTGTTGACTGCACTGTTATCGAGTGCCCCGGCAGGGGCTGATGACATGAGCGGCATGAAAGATCACGGCGACGGCATGAAAGGCATGGATATGAGTGATCACTCAGCCATGGGACAGTCCGCCCCCACCCACAAGGCAACCGGCACCGTGAAGGCCATCGACCCTGCCAAAGGCACCATCACCATTGCCCATGGTCCGGTCGCTTCCGCCAAGTGGCCTGCGATGCAGATGCCTTTCACGATCTCCGCTGAGCTGGGCAGCGGTGTTCAAGTTGGGCAGCAGGTAGAGTTTGAATTCGTGACCCACGGCAGGGGTGCGACAGTCACCCGCGTGACGGCGATGAAGTAAAGGGGGATGTCGGCACTGGGCGCGGCGTCAAAGATTCTTCGGCGCCGCGCTCAATAGTTCGAGTGCCCGGGATTGTGGATAGAAACTTCCTGTCCTTGGTCGCGATCCGGAATCATCTCCGTACCGCACGGATAAAGTTCTATCGCCCCGCCGTGTTCGTCGCTCAACCAGACGATGTACGAATTCTCATAAGGCCCAGAACCAGTAATCGTTCCGCCGAAAAATTTGGCCAGAACAGTCGCGACCTTGCGCGTGTCCTGACTGCTATCGTGTGGTGGTGAATCATCCCATCTGCATGCCGCTGGATAAACCATGCAGCCAGTTTCGCCGGGTGTATAGAACGTGTTCGAATCGGACCGGTTCAAGGCCACCGTGGGAAATCACAAACGTCGCCGGTATAGGGAACTCCGCCGAATCATCACCATCGAAGCCGAAGAAGTCATACCCTAACTCTTTCATGGCCTGGACGGGTGCGTCGCGATTCTTAACAGCGGTGGTGAATCTGCGCGCCACCCTGTTGCCCTCGTCACTGGGCACCTCGAACTGCAGCGGCGGATTCACGGAAGAACCCCGGGGAGCGCTACGTGTCACCGGAGCAGTCGTACTTGGCCAAATGTACATCGTTCCGCTGTTGCCGGAACTCACGCGACGATACCCGTCCGTCTCCACCGAATTGCCGCCGACCGACGCCTATCTAAATCTAATCGACAACCGGATCGACGTTGCGGTCAGGCTCGGATCGCTACAGCCTTCATCTTACGTCGCCCGACGAACCAGGACGTTATAAATCCGCATTTGCGCGAGCCCGGCGTACCCACGACGGCATGGCGAGCCGGTTACACCTCAGCAGATCAGCAAACACAACTACCTGCTATTTCCAAGAAAAGGAGATAGTGGCAACTGGTGGTTTAGGGAACGTGGCGGAACCACGATGAGCATTCGCATTCGCGGAAACTGCTTAGTCGCAGTCACGAATTCAGACGCGATCAGACGGTGCGCGCTTTCCAGCGTGGGGAACGCATTGCTTCCCGATTGGTGGGTCGATCAGGATATCGCAGCGGGTTCATTGATTCGCTTTCTCGACAAATATGATGGCACGGCAAGAGATTATGAGAGCGCAAACTGGCCCGTGCACTCTTTGCGAGAATACACCCCACTTAAGTCTCAAGTATTCACCGAACTTTTGGCCAAGAGGATTGGGAAATCGGTTTGATACGAAGCGCTCAAGGCGTTGCCTACGTTGACCGTCGCCCAACGTTCGTTTTGCACGTTTACCAGAACGTGCTCCTCTACGCTTCCGAGCACCGCTGAACGCGATGTCAAGGGCACTCCGTCCCCCACCTTTGGCTGCAGTACGTCAACCTTTCATTCTTCGAGAACTACGGACTCAATTCCACCTAGTCGGCAATCGCCCAACCGCGCCTGCGCACCACGAAATGGGCATGTCCGTGCCGATTTTAACGCTCCA
This sequence comes from Pseudomonadota bacterium, assembly GCA_021821045.1. Lineage (GTDB taxonomy): Bacteria > Pseudomonadota > Gammaproteobacteria > JAADHS01 > JAADHS01 > JAKACW01. The sequence goes on along the minus strand of JAKACW010000045.1, from coordinate 28,405 downwards.
CTGGCGCGAGACTCCGCATCGCGCGTCGACCCGGCGGTCCTGGGAAGGAAGACATACAAATCAAAACGACGCTCCTTTGCACTCCGCGGCTTTTACCCAAGCGCGTCCGCCGTGGCGATCAATAGTACGTTGAACGATGCTCAAACCAATGCCCGTTCCCGGAAGCGCGCCATCCGAATGAAGGCGCTGAAACGGCTCGAAAAGATTGTCCCCCGGGAAATACGCCCAGTCGCCGTGGGGGAAGGCGCAGGTCAACGGGCCCATGACATTTGCTCAGGGTGCTCCCCTCAAGCAGTACGTGATATTGGAGACAATCCTACCGTGCGCACATACAGCCTGGGTTCTGATGGAGTCAGCCTGCTTCTCGTCAAGAACGCCGACAAACGCGTAGTCGGCGCCAAACACCCGCGCGAGATAGATTACAAGATCACAAAAAAAGCTTTCCCCCGTTTTGGCGGACACACCGGCGGCAATATTTCGGATCGCATTGTCGGTGCGCCGACGATCAGTGATGTCCTCGTGAATCAAGGTCACCTCGCGGACTTGCCCGGCGTCATCGTTGACGGAATAACTGAATGCGCGGATACGCGATCCTGCAATAGCCCACCGGGGTCCGAAACATCGACGCCCCAGAGCATCTCCCATGGAGGATTGACGCGCAGAGTTCGACCATCCGGCGCAAACAGCTTAATACTGAACTGGGACTGATCGAACAGAGTTCGAAACCGCGCCTCGGAGTCCTTGAGCGCAGTACCACCGGCGCGCAACTCGCGACCCAGTTCCACGCTCATGAGAGTGACCAGCGCCACGAATCCGATCTCGCCGAGGCGGATAAACTGAGTGAGTTCACGGTTGACCGCGAAATTGCACAACACGAAACCGAAGACCGTGCCAAGCGCCAGCGCGTTCAGTGCGAGCAGCACCCACCCGGGCCGGAACCCGGTATATTCCGCGATGAGCTAGGGAAACTCCCCGAAGAATACAATGGCGATGTAGATCTCCCAACGCCAAGCGCTCATCGCGCTGGGTCCGCGCGCTGCGCAGCTCGGGATTGCGCCGCCGGGCCGCATGGCGCCGGTAGGCTGACGGGGCAACCTGCAGTACCTTGCAAATCGGCTCGACCCCGTACGCATCCCGGTGCTGGTCGATGTAGGCGTTTACGACTTCAGCTTGCGGTCGAACTCCGCCTGGGCGAAAAGAGCGCTGGCCGTGCGCAGGATCTCGTTGGTGCGCCGTAATTCCTTGACCTCGCGCTCCAGCTCCTTGATGCGCTCACGCTCAGCCGTGCTCAGCCCAGCGCGTTGGCCGCTATCGACCTCGGCGCGCTTGACCCATTCCAGCAGCGTCTGCGGCACACAGCCGATCTTCGGGGCGATCGATTCAACCGCAGCCCACAGGCAGGGGTACGCATCCCAGTGCTCCTGGACCATCCGCACTGCACGCTCTCGAACCTCAGGTGAAAACTTGTTTGTCTTGTTCATGGCTCCATTCTCTCAACGGTTGGAGCCTCCTCAAAAACCCGGAGCGGTTCAAAAATGGATCCGGGTACGGAGAAGTAATCGGCTTTAGACCAACTTTGCCGCAGATTCGGCGGTCTTCGCGTGGGATGCGAGGCTTGGGCGCGGACCTAGTTTGAATTGGCTAACTAGCTGACGAAGGCTGGACGCAGTCTCTTCCAATTGTGCCGCTCGTTCCGAGCACAGCACAACGGTCGTGGCGTTTTCCTGCGTGAGTTGGTTAATGACGTGCATGTTGTTTGCTGTGTCTTCGGTCGCTACTGTCTGCTCCTGCGTGCTTTCTGAAATTTGTTTGGCCAATTTTGTAGCATGGGCGGCCACATCGACGACCTTGTTGAACGATTCGCGAATCAGATTCGAATAACGGGAGGCCTCTCCCGTAACAGTTTTAAGGCTGACGATGCGATCGACCGCTTCCGTTGACTTTAGCTTGATGTTTTTGACCATGTTAGCGATATCGGCCGTGCTTTCGGCCGTGCGCTTGGAGAGGACCCGTACTTCATCGGCGACAAGTGAAAACCCTCGCCCATGTTCTCCGGCGCGGGCAGCCTCGATGGTGGCATTGAGGGCGAGTAAATTTGTTTGGTCGGCGATGGAATTGATGACGTCGGTGACTTCGTTGATCAATTTGATTTCGTCGCTCAGCTTATGAATTGCCTCAACTGCGCTTTCCACTAAAGTCAAGATTTTTACTGATGCGGCGGCACTAGAGTCGGCTAGAGCGTGGTTCTCGCGGATGATGTTATCTGTATTGTGGGCCGCCTCCAACACGCCCGTCGCCCCACGCGAAATATCTTGAATAGATGCGCTGACCTGCTCAACAGCCGTGCTGACATTCGAAACGCGGTCGGACTGTTGTTGCGCACGCTGTGCGACATCGTGGGTGTCTCGCATCAGGCCACCGGCCAGTTTGGCAACGCTATCGGCGTTTGATTGTGTTCCTCGAATGATGTGTGCGAGATTATTTTTCATCTCATTCAGAGCATTGAGCAAATTGGAGGTCTCGTCGGCGCCTTTGATTTCGATATGGTCACACAAGTCGCCCCTGGCGATGCCATTGGCGAAGGATACTGCACGTTGCAGGGGCTTCACGATGCTCAAGGTAATTACCACTGCGATGCACACGCCCAGCGCTGCCGCTACAAGTCCCACTATCAACAGTGCGCGCCATGCAAAATCATACGCGTTTTCGGCCTGTTCGGCCGAGCGCCTGGATTCTCGTTCATAGTGAGACAGCAATGTATCTAATTTTTCAATCAGATCGGACTGTTGCCCGCGGACCGCCCCCCGAACGCTATCCCCAGCCTTTTCGTGCATATCGTCGAGTGACAGATCAATAGCTGTCATCATTGCGTTCTTCACTCTTTCCTCCAACTCGCGGATTTGCTGCAATAAAGCCGCTTGATCTGGCTCAATCTTCATAAGGTTCTCTGCAGCAAGTTGATACGTTTCGCGGGCGTTTTTCATACGATTGATCTCAGTCCTTTTGAACGACAAGTCTTGCTGCAAAACAATGTCGCGCAGTGCCATGGACTGAAACCGCACTGCATCACGCATTTCGTTCACCAGTGCAATTTTCGGGATCTTGTCGTGGGTAACGCTTAACAGGCTTGTATTCATGGTAGACAATCCGGCGTATCCGATCCAAGTCATGGCCAATGTGAGCGATATTAGGAGAGTAAATCCTGCGCCTAGTCGCGTGCCGACCTTGAGTTTGTTTAAACCCATGGCAACGTCCTCTGCTGAAATTGGCTTGTCGTTCGAAACGCTGCTCTACTTGGCGACCACGCTCGTATGGAGCACACCAATAGCTTTACCTCCATCCATGATGGGTGCGGAGACATGAACCCCTGGGATTTGGGACGCCGGGTCCGGTTTGATCTCGTCGGCCGTCCAGACACCCTCACCCTTAATCGCGTTCTGGAACGGTGGCTTCGTTTTATTGTTCCAAAGTAGCGGCTTGTTCCGGCCGGCCGCTACCATGTTCCCCTCAGCGTCGCGCAGATAGAGCTTGCTTATATTGGGATCGGCTTCCCATTCGGACATCAATGCGCCTGCATCGTTACTGGACAGCTGTGTTACCCGTGGGTCCGACTCGGGAACATCGAGCCACCGTGAGTTGGACATGTCAGGCAGCACGCTGCCTGTCGCGTTGGCGTTCTTCACTGCATTGACTATGACGGGGTGTGAGGCCCACTTTTGCAGTTGAGTTTTGTACGCATTGACCTTTTCTTGAACGTCGGCCGGAAGTTGTGCCTGACTTGTGGCTGATACCACCAAACACGACAGTCCAAAGAACCAAGCCCGTGAAGCGCTTCGGGAAAAATACTTTTTGTTCATCGAACGACTCCTAAAAGTTGTTGGTGTAGGTATGGCTCCTCGCAGCGGAGTTTGAAACAGCGTGTGGCCTCGCAGTCCAAAGAACAACGTTTGCGATCGCACGTTCGACTACTGTTTCGACAGCCGACGTGCCTCTTTTACACTCAATTTTTGAGAGATCTTGTTCTGCCCGGCCATACGTTTCGTTGATCTGACCAAAATGCATGATGCCTATTGCCACGCAGCACAGCGGGCTATTCCGCCGGCGCGCCTGACCGAGCAAACTCCCCAGCACGAGCGCCAGTCCATGCTGGTTGAGCAATCCAGTCAATTCGTCATGGTCCACGAGAAACTCGATTTGCTTTTCCAAGCGAAACTGCTCGGACACATCGCGGACGGTTAAAACGAAAAGGGTGTCGGCTCCGATCTTGGCTGGAGCCAGTCCATATCTCACCGGAACCAGCTCGCCGGACTTGCGCTGCACCGTCGCGCTTCTAAATACGGGAATGGGACTGTAGTCGGCGGAATAGTGCGGCTCACGCTCGCGCATCAGGTATTGCTGGATTTTGTCGGTGTCCTCCGGAACGAACAGATCCGCCAGGTGGCGACCCAAAATATCCTCCACGGCGTATCCAAACATCGATTGTGCCGCCGAGTTGATGCTTCGGATAGCCCCGTGGCGATCTATGGTAATGACGCCCTCCAGTACGGCCTGCAGAACCGTCGAACAAAAGCCGTGAGCCGTATTCAACGCCCGGTTCGTTGCCCGCAGCCGCGCAAGATAAACGCCAAAGCCTAGAATCCCGCCGGCGATCGCTAGAGTCGCAAGCAGGATCGCGACTCGGCGGGTCGTCCAAAAACCCGGCGGGGCCGGGAACCAGCGCGAATGGATTCGCTGGAAGGCATCGGATGAGAGTACCGAAGGAATCGCGGCGTCCAATTGCGCGAGTAGTTGAGTGTCGCCTTTGCGCACCGCGACCGCGCGCTCCACGACCGCCAACGGGGGGCCAACGGCCTTGAATCGGTCGGAATAGCCCATCTGCGATGCGAAATGAAGGAAGACCTGTTCCGGGAAAACAATGCCATCGAGCGTTCCGTTTCTTAACTCGACGATGGCGGTGGTCACTGAATCGAAGACTCGGAAACGTACGCCAGGATTTGCCTCAACCAGCGACTTCCCGAGGTTGGTCTTCACCACCCCCACCACGCCCACGCCGGAAAAATCGCTCAACCCGGTATAGAGGCCGTTTTCCCGCCGGACGAACAACCGAAGAGCAAAGGTCTCATAAGGAATCGAGAAATCCAACGCCGCACGGCGCTCGTCCGTTATCCCGAGATTGGGAATCAAATCGGCCTGGCCGCTGACAACCCGTCTTATGGCCTCCTCCCACGTTGGCGTGCTGACATACTTGATCGTTAGCTTTCCTTGCGTCGCGATCTCCTCCATGGCTTCGATCGCGAAACCGATCGGAACGCCATTGTTTGTCACTTGAAAGTGAGGGGGAAACGACTCGGGAAAGACTGCAGTGCACTCCCGGTGGGAAGAGTCCGCGCCAGCGACCGCCGCACCCTGTGTTACAGCACCGAACAACACGACGATGCGCGCCAGCCGTGCGCAGCTTCGCGCAACATCACGACATCGTTGACTGTTCATCTGTTTCCTGAGCGTGTCGAACCGAGGCTTTTCATTTTGTTTAGTGTGGTAGAGGAAGAATTGACCTGGACTTGAGCAATCCGGAAAACTCTCGTCCGATTGTCCGACCCCCGAACTGGGAATTACGCCGCCCCCAAATGAAACGACACACTCGCGCCATCGATTTTATCCGTCTAGGCACGGGCGTCTCCGGCAAATCAGTACGCACGGATAAAGTTCTACGTTGACATACCGACCTACCGAATGTCAGATATTTGCGGCCGCGTGAGCAGTCGCGACGTATTTCCCATCCTCTGGAGCGGAGAATCAACCTGCGATGGAACTCACTGCATTTCTGCGACTGATGGTCGATAAACGCGCGTCGGACATGTACTTCACCACCGGTGCCCCGCCGAACATCAAAGTGGAAGGGATTGTCTCCCCGGTCGGCAACCACCCTCTGCCAGCCGGCGAAGTGCAAACCCTCGCCTACTCCGTGATGAACGACGATCAGCGCAAGTACTTCGAGCGAACGCGCGAACTGGACATGGGGTTGTCCGTCGCCAACCTTGGGCGCTTTCGGGTGAACGTATTTCGCCAACGCGGCGAAGTGGCCATGGTGGTGCGCTATCTGAACACCACGATCCCCACCATCGAACAACTCAATCTTCCTCTGCGCCTACGCGATCTGGTGATGGAGGAACGGGGAATGGTCTTGGTCGTCGGCTCCACCGGCTCCGGAAAGTCGACAACGCTCGCGGCAATGATCGATTACCGCAACGCCCATCGAACGGGGCATATTCTGACGCTCGAAGATCCCATCGAATATTTGCACCCGCACAAGAAGTCGCTGGTAAATCAGCGCGAAATCGGCTCGGACACGGATTCGTACGACAGTGCCTTACGGCGCGCCATGCGCGAAGCGCCCGACGTGATTCTCATCGGCGAGATTCGCGACCGTGACACCATGGAACATGCCATTACCTACGCCGATACCGGCCACCTGTGCCTTTCGACCCTGCACGCCACCAACGCTTATCAAACATTAGAGCGCATCATCAATTTCTTTCCGCAAAACGCGCACCATCAAATTCTGATGGATCTGTCGTTGAATCTGAGAGCGATCATTTCCCAGCGCTTGGTCATCGGTGTCGACGGCAAGCGGGTGCCAGCTGTCGAGATTCTTCTCAACACGCCTTATGTCAGCGAACTCATTCAAAAGGGCGAGATCGAGAAGGTACGCGACGTCATGGCCAGCAACGCGGATGAGAACACGCAGACCTTCGACCAATCGTTGCTGCGCCTCTACAAGGCCGGAAAAATCTCAAAGGACGAGGCCTTGCGGCAGGCCGACTCGAAGAACAATGTCGGCGTTCAGATGCGAATGCTCGAGGGTGGCGCAGCCAGTCACCCGGAAAAGCTGTCGATCGATTAGTCTCTACCCAAGCTGGACCCGGTACACCTCCGCCAGGGATGTCAGTTTCGCTCGCGCCGATGCAAGCGCGTTGGCCGTTAACGGCACCATCCCGGCAGCGAGGGCGGGTTTCTGAATTGCAGCGGCGGGGACACCGGGCTCGATACTCTCCCGCACCGCCTCATCGACGAGGAGCAGTTCGTAGGCCACCATGCGCCCTTTGTATCCGGTTCCGTTGCATTGCTCGCAGCCCTTTCCTTTGTAGAAAACTTCATCCTGGCTCACCCGTAAAGACTGGCGTATCGCGGAGTCCACCTCCTCCACGTCGAGACAGTGTGCGCAATTGCGTCGGATAAGCCGCTGGGCGAGGACGCCGAGCAGTGTGGAAGAAATCAGATAGGACTCCAGCCCCATTTCGAGCAGCCGAACAATCGTCGCGGCGGCGCTATTGGTGTGCAACGTGCTCAACACGACATGTCCCGTCAGAGCGCTTTCCACCGCGATCTTGGCCGTCTCTTGGTCGCGAATTTCGCCGATCATGATGGCGTCCGGATCGTGACGAAGGATGTGGCGCAGCGCCTCGGCAAAGGTGTAGCCAACATCGGGCTTCACTTGAATCTGCTCTATGCTGTCAATGTGGTATTCGACAGGATCCTCGACAGTTATGATATTGATGTTTTGCTTGATCAGCTCGTTCAGTGCGGCATACAAGGTGGTGGACTTCCCCGAGCCGGTCGGCCCCGTCACCAAAAATAGCCCATAGCTCTTGTGTAGCAGCCCTTCCAGAATGCGGGTATCGATGTCCGTGAGACCCAGTTGACTCACTGAACGGATGCCGACATCCGTATCGAGAATGCGGATGACGATGCTTTCGCCCTCAACGGTGGGTATCACCGAAATTCGCAGGTCCACCGCCTTCCCCTTATATACGACACGCGCCTGCCCATCCTGGGGAAGTCGGCGTTCTGAGATGTCCATTCGCCCGATGATCTTGATGCGGCTAACGACCGCGGGCAGCAGGGCTTTACGGAAGCTCCGAACTTTCACCAGCGATCCGTCGATGCGATACACGAGACTGACTTCCCCTTGGCTCGGTCGAATGTGAATGTCGGACGCGCCTCGTCGTATCGCCTCGGTAATGATGTACTCGACCATCCGCACGACGGGCTTTTCCCGGCCCAGCCGTTCGACTTCTACGATGTCCTTTTTATCCGCCGCGTCGTCGGCCTCGCGGCTCTCGAGCTCCTCGAGGGCTTCCTCGTCCTCCTGGGCGCCGTAGTACGTCGTAATGGCCCAACTGATGTCCTCTTGGGTCGACACCGCGACCTCGACATTGCGGCCGACCACGAATCTGAGTGCGTTGACGGCGTCCACGTCGTGGGGGTTCTCGATAGCGATATAGAGATGGTCGTCGTGAAGCATCAGGGGCATGAAGTTGTATTTGCGGGCCAACGCCGCCGGGATGAGCGACAGCACCGAAGGATCCACTTCGAACTTTCTCAGATCAACGAAAGGAAGATCGAACTGCCGCGCCAGCGCTTCGTGAAGTTCGGTCGCGGTCAAGCGCCCGGTCTCGACCAACAGGTCCCCTAGGCGCTTCCCCGGCGCCCGCTCGAGACTCGCCAACCCCTCTTGCAGATCCTTCTTGGAGATGAGTCCGGCGTCGACGAGGATCTGTCCCAAAGGGCGCGATGAAAAATCTGCTCGTTGCGCACTGACTGACTTCAGCTCTTCCATCGTGCTGACCGTACGGGCATGCAACGCCGATGGATTGGCGACAGCCGCCTCGCGCATCGGTGCACTCGCCTCTTCGCCCGAACGCCGGCGCCCGCCGACGGGAACCGAACGGAACTCGTCGATCACATCATGGGGAATGAACATCTCCCAAAGAACGCCACCCTGCGCGCGAAAAAGGTGGACGCCGCACTTGCCCTTCACCGAACCTTGGATCGCGCCTTTGACTACGTGCCCGTCGCGATATTTGATCCGATACAGCTCGCGAGGACGCGAGGCATCCTGCCCGCTATCGGGGTCTTGAACGGCCTCGCCATTCGACCGGGAGGTTCGGGACAAAACGTAACGCACGCTACTCAAACGAATCGCCTGTGAGTCTCCCGAACGCGGCTTCACCAGGATGGCGTCGTTCGGCGCTCCGGAACGGGTCATTTCCCCCTCCACCCTCGCGCCATCGAGCAAAACGACCACGCCCGGCTTCGTCGGAAATTCTTCTTCGTCGGTTGTCATTTCAAGCCAAGATCTCGCTGTGTCGACAGGAAACCAATGCATGCCACTGTAACGGCTCACAACACGCGTTCTGATGTTTTCCTTGGCGACAGGATGGCATTATTAGTCTGGGTAGGCTTAACACCCGGGCGGTTTGGCGGCGACTGTCAATGCGTCGAGCGACCGCAGAACGAAGTTTCTGGTTCCAATCCATGCCAAACCGGCGACCGCCAGCACGTTGAGGAAGAGCGCAAGCAAATCCTTTCGGAAACGGGCATCAATGTCGGCGTAGGCGACGGAACGCGGGATTCCAACAGTAACGTACTCGGTGTTCGGCCCGGCCAAGTGGTGTGCCAACACCGTGCCATGACTATCCAGAATCGTTATCGTGGTTCCTTCCGGTAGCGGGATTTCGGTCAACTTTCGGCTCAACCAGGCGAGATCGAGCGCTGCAAAGACGACTCCATCGGTCTGGCCACTTACGTCGCGCAAGGGATAGCCGAAAGTTATCGCGCTCTTGCCGGTGATACGGCCGATCTGGTATCCGTCGACCGCGAAGTCACCGGTTTCAATGGCCTGGAGAAAATAGTCGCAATCGGCGATGGACACGGGCGCTTTCATCGGCAATCCGCTGCAGCGCATCCACCCATCGATGCCACTCACGCCGAAGTTCGCGTAGTAGGGGGTCGCTTGACCAGCTTACCTAGCTCGCTGTTGCAGACAGGCCTGGAATCGGAAGCACGTAGACTCGGTAACCGCGCCAAACTGGGAAGCAACTGCCGCGCGCCTGCGATGAGCTCTCGCCGTTCCAGCAAGACGAGACGTGCCATTCGCAGCGCGACCGTCTTCATATGAAGAGTCTCGCTTCGGCGCACATCTTTCGCGTTGTGGGGCATCAGTGTACAAACGGGAACGACGATCAGCGCCAGCAGAAACAGCAGACGCGCACGCAACGTAAGAGACCATTGAGACATATTGAAGCGCCTGCCCCTAGCCCAACGAAAACCCGCGCACATACTCGAATAGACCCTGGTGGAGCGACGTGTCGTGGATTTCTGTCCGCAATGAATTACCTATTACGAATATCCCGGCCGTAGCCAAAGCACGACGGTTCCGAGACAACTGAGCAACCACGCGTAGCATGGACAAACTGTCGGCGGCAGGATGCACAAATGCATAAACCTTTTTCCTGTCAAATCAAGAAACAGGGGTTCGCAATATGGAAAATGAGAAATCAAACCTTGCGGCCTAGCAGTTCGGACAATATTTCACTGGATTCTCCGCGCAAGACGCGCAACAGTTCCAGGCGCGCCCGCTCCCGCACCATTCCTGTCTCCACCAACTGGTCGAGCACGGCTCCGAACTTTTCGCGCCGCGCCAAACCGCGCTCGCCGCGATCGCGCCGGTCGTGGAACGCATCCATCAAGGTCGAACCGCAAACGCAGTTGCGAAATAGCTCCACCAGCGGCGAGCCGTCCTCGTTCTCAGATGCTTTCAGGCCAGAGCGACCGTTCACCGAGTCGGTTTCCCGGAAGAAATCGTCCGCGCTCGCGTACAGGCGCCCGCAGGTCTTGCACTCCTTCGGAAAAGCGGATTCCACGAGCGCGCGCAGCCCGGCGAAGATTTTACGATCGAGTTTCTCGTCCCGCGCGCCCACGCCGACTCCAAAGCAAGGTGATAACGCCTAGAATGTCGACGCACGGACCATGTGATTTGAGTGGAATAAAATACGCATAAAGCCCAACCTGATTTGCCGATCGCAACGGCAACATGCCACATAACGGAAACACAGATGCGGCGCGTCTGGAGATGACCGCTCGCGTGATCGAGCAATCCCTTTCGGGACGATAGAACCAACTACGGTTATGACGTCGCGATAATGGGGATCACGCGCTGGCCCCGGCGGTCAAGAAGCGCCGTCAACGGACTCGGGGGTGATGAAGAATTGCAGCCCTTGCTCCAGCGTCTCGGCCACCACGGCAACCTTGTGGATCAACCGTCCATCGAAGACATGACCTTTGGCAAGCAGCAGCATCCCGTCGGCGGTCACCAGGTCGCGCGCCAGGACCATTCCAGGCTTCAGATCGCCTAACTTCACCGTTACGGCGGGTGCCAAGCGCTCCTCGCGAGCGATCTCTTCGACAATCAACGCGAAGGCGTCAACCACCCGGGGATCGTAGCGCTTGTCGCGCTGCTGGACGATATAATCTCGCGCCTCCCCGGCCGTGTACCGCTTGGGCGCGATCAAACCCATCTGCAGCGCATCGTAATCATCGGCCACCGTGATGACGCGCGCGCCCAACGGAATCGCCTCGCCCGCGAGCTTGTTCGGAAAACCGCTGCCGTCGTAACACTCGTGATGAGCGGCGATCAGCGCGGCAGCGCCGTGCAGCGGTTCCAAGGCCATCAACACGCTCTCCCCTAGTTTGGGATGGCGCATGAGCTTTTCGCGGTCCTTTTGTATGAGGTTGTTGAACGGCGTGCGTAGCACCTCGTCACTGAGCGACAACTGGCCTATGTCATGGAGCAGCGCGGCGAAAATCACGTCCTTGGTGGCCGCCTTGTCCAATTCCAGCCTGCGTGCCAAACGACGGGCGATATCCGCAACCCGGCGCGAATGGCCGGCGCTGTGCCCTTCGCGCAGCTCCACCAAGTTCGAAAAGACGCTGATGGTCGTGGCGTAGTGACGCTTGAGTTCCTGATGGGCGGTGTCCAGCATGCCCATCATCTGTTCCAGTTCGGCCGTGCGAGCCTTGACCTTCTTTTCCAAACCAGCATTAAGTTCCGAGAGCTCGTGGTTCTGACGGCGGGTCAGTTCCTCCAGGCGCTGCTTTTCCTTGACGAGAAAGCGCTGCTCCAGAGCGCGCTGCATGGTCAGTTTAAGGTCGTTGTCTTCCCACGGCTTACTGATGTAGCGATAGATCTGCCCCTCGTTGATGGCTTTGACGGCCGAAGTCAAGTCGGCGTAGCCCGTCAAGAGCATGCGCATCGTATCTGGCCATTTCTCGGCGACGAGCTTTAGGAACTGCGCGCCGTCCATATTGGGCATACGCATGTCGGAGATCACCACGTCGACCGGCTCCTTCACCAAAATCTCCAGCCCCGCGCTCGCGCTGGTGGCCGTCAAAAGTCGGTAGCCGCCGGAGCGGAACAAACGCTTCAAGGCCGCCAAAATGTTTTCTTCATCGTCGACGAACAATACCGTCGCCTCGCCCTGGGGCGCCGCGAGAGAGGTCTGCTGGTTCACGCTGCTCATGTCGTTTCCACCGTCCGCGCCGTGTGCTCCGCCCCGACCAACTCGGCCCGTGCAGCGACATCGCGTTTGACAGGTAATCGAACCCGGAAGCAGGTTCCTTTATTGACCTGCGATTCCACCTCGATGGTCCCGCCGTGCTTGGTTACGATCCCGTAGGATACCGACAGTCCCAGGCCTGTCCCCTTTCCCACCGGTTTGGTGGTAAAAAAGGGGTCAAAAATCTTCTTCAGATTCTCCTCCGGAATCCCGCAGCCGGAGTCTTGAACTTCCACGATGACTTGGTCCTCCGCCCGATCCCATGCCGTTCGCAGCGCGATCGTTCCTTTGTTGTCGATGGCATGGGCCGCGTTGACCAACAGATTCATGAACACCTGATTGATCTGCGAAGGGAGGCACTCCACCAGGGGAATATCGCTAAACTCTTTTACCAACTCGGCCTTGTACTTGATCTCGTTCCGAACCACGTTAATGGTCGATTCGATGCCTTTATGCAGGTCCACCGCTTCCCACTCACCCTCATCGACGTGGGAGAACTCCTTGAGATCCTGCACGATCTTGCGCACCCGAGCGACACCCTCCAGCGTCTCCGCCAGTAGTTGCTCGACGTCCTGCCGGATGAACTTCAGGTCGGCGGTGCGCAGAGCAGCGTCCAATTCGGCGCGCCGCGACTCGTCGGAGGGGTTCTCCGCCCAGGTCTCGTACCCCTCGATGATCCGCAGCAGGTCGTTGACGTAACCACGCAAGGATTCAATATTCGAACCGACATAACCGACCGGGTTGTTGATCTCATGGGCGACGCCGGCGGCCAGTTGGCCAATGGACGCCAGCTTCTCCGACTGCAGCACCTGGGCCTGCGCCTCGCCCAAACGCCGGTTCGCCTCCTCCAGTTCCTCGTTGCGCCGCACGAGTTCGCGCCCGCGGCGGCGAGTCTCGTCCAGCAACGCCGCGCGCTGCAGCACGTGTACCGCCTCGGCGGCATAGATCATTAGCAAAGTCTCGTCCCACTCGGTGAACGGCGCACCGCCATTGCGGTCCGCAAGGTAAATGACGCCCAGACAACGCTCCCGGTCGATCAGCGGAATCCCCACCATGGACGTCATGGTCGGATGACCTGCGGGGAATCCCTGGTGGACCCGATGACGGGAAATGTCATTAATTCGCATGATTCGCCGGCCCTGGTAAATCGCCAACAACACGCCCTTTCCCTCGGGCAACACCGCGGCATCCAACTCCGCCGAGCCCATAGGGCCGGAGGCAATGAACGCCGTCAAGCGCCCATAAGCGTCGAACACGCCAAAAGCACCGTATTTAGCCTTCGTGGCCTCTACGAGATGACTCACGATGGTCTGGTAAAATGCCTTGAAATCGCCGCTCGCCTGCAGGGCGCTGTCGGCGGCCCGCAGTTGCTCCAGCACGGTGGTCAGCGTGGCGGAACGCAGGTTGGCCTCCACCAGCGACAGGGCTCGCCGCGCCAACTCCTTGTTGGCGCGGTCGCGAAAGATGGCGCTTTCCACGACCACGTTGAGCTCATTGCGGGCCACCGGCTTGGTCAAAAAGCCCATTGGCGCGACCAGTTTGAGACGCTCGACGAGAGAGTCGTCACAGTGGCCGGTGACGAATACAACCGGAATGTCGCTCTGCTGGCGGATCACTTGCGCGGCAGCGACGCCATCCATTGCGCCGGGCAGGACGATATCCATCACCACTAGATCGGGGCGGTGCTTGGCGGTCCACGCGACGGCATCGCCGCCGTTGTCAACTACGGCGCACACCGAACAGCCGCACTCGCCCAGCAAGAGTTCGATCGTCGCCGCCGTATCGGCGTCGTCTTCGACCAGTAAAATTCGATGCTTTTCCATGACCCGCTAATCCGCCATTGTTGCCGACTGTTGTGCGCCGGAAGGCGCCGCACCACCCCGGGAGCGTGGAATCCCCACCCGAAACGCGGCACCCGCTCCCGGCGTGCTGCGCACGTCGATGCGCCCACCATGTTGCTGCACAACGCCGTAGGAAACCGCCAGCCCGAGGCCCGTGCCCTTGCCGACGGGCTTGGTGGTAAAAAACGGTTCGAACAGGCGCGACAAGTGTTCGGGGACAATCCCCCGGCCCGTATCCTCGATCTCGACCCAAACCCATTCCTCGCCTTCGGTGCCGGTACGGATCCAGATCTTGCCGTAGCTCTCGATGGCTTGCGCCGCATTGACCAATAAATTCATGAACACTTGATTGAGCTTGGATGCCAGGCACTCCACCGGCGGCAAGTCGCCGTACTCCTTGACAATGTCCGCCTTGTATTTCAGCTCATTGCGCACGATGTTGAGCGTGCTATCCAGGCCGCGATGTATGTCGGCCCACTGCCAGTCGCTGGCGTCGGTACGGGAAAAATCCTGCAGATCGACCACGATCTGACGCACCCGCTGGATACCCTCGCCCGTCTCCCGAATCAGGTGCGCCACATCGGACCGAATGAAATCCACGTCGAGCGTCTTCGAGATTTCGCGGGCCCGCGCCGCAGTGCGTTCATCGCGCGATTGCGCCACCAAGGCGGCGTACTCATCCAGGGCGCGACACAGTTGGTCTTGGTAGCTGGCGAGGGTATTGAGATTGGAACTGATATAACCAACGGGATTGTTGATCTCATGGGCTACACCGGCCGCCAACTGACCGAGAGAAGCCAACTTCTCCGATTCGATCAGGCGCGTTTTGGCGTAGCCAAGATCGGCAAGAAGCTTGCGAATTTCGTCGTTGGCGTGTTCGAGAGCACCAATGTAGTGCGCCTGACCGCGCGACAGGTCGTAACCGACTTTAACGATAAAGCGGTATACCACCGCCAAGGCGGCGACCAACACCGCGAGGTAGCTGAGCGACACCGCCACTTGCGCGCCGATGTACCTCACGTAGGTCGCGCTGTCGTCCACCGCATAGAGCAAGTGCAGGGCATCGGGGTCGGTCAACGAAACAATCGGGATGGCCGTGACTTGAAGATAGCGCCCTGGCGATTTCTGCCACACTGCGCCGTGGACGCGCGGATCTATTTCTTGCGCCCCTCGCACAACGGCTGCATCGCCGGCACGGGCGATAACGCCTCCGCCGTGATCCATCAGCAAGACAGCCATTGGTGGACTGTTCCCCACAAGCGCCGCGAGCGTGGGTTCGACGCGTTTGCGCAACAACACGCTGCCCGCAAAACGCTGATCGCTGTAGAGCGGCATCGCGAATGACAAAAAGACTCCTCCCTCATCGGCGACCGTCAATCCCTGCACGACGCGCCGTTGGGCCGCGGCCTGGGCCAATGACTCATCCGCCGCAGCTCCTACCGGCGCGCGATAGCGGATGACGTTGTCGGCGTCGGCAACGAGCAATTGGTCAATCACGCCCAACGTGCTCAAACGGTTGTAGGTGGTTTCGACCGATCGCGACAAATTGTCGTACTCTCCCGTAAGCAATCCCGATGTCAGCACCGTATCGCGGGTCAACGCGGGTAAAAGGGCGGCAGCGCGGGTGAAGTGCCCCTCCAGGCTCCGCTGCCACAACTGCTCGGTCATCTTCACTAGACGTTCTTCGTGAATGTCCGACAGCAGTGCCGACACGTAGCGGGTACCGGCCCACCCAGCGAGAAAAATGGCCACCGACGCCACCGTAATGACGATGGCGAAACGGCGATTGAACTTTGGGCGACTGAACGCAGCAACGCCCGTCGAGCGTGTGGCGACCAAAACGGCGATTGCTCCCGCGGTAAGCGCAGCAAGAGTAGCGGCCAATCGCGGCGGGAGTTCAGCCGTCGGCCCGCAATGCGCGGGATTCCACGGTGGCCGCGCTGAATTCGGGCCACCGCATACCGATTTCCGCTGGTCCGATCCCCAAACGCCCCAGCGACTCTGCGGAGATATGGGTCGCCGCAGTCAAGCCCCCGGGCTGGTCCGAGGCGGAGGACGATCCTAACGCGCCCCAGGGACGTGTTCGCCGACGACCACAACCCAACCCTCGACACCCGCCTGGTTCACCACAAGCGGGGCGCAGATCACGCGCCCGAGCGCCGGGACATCCTCCTCTTCGGAGGAACCGTCCGCAGCAAACCGCTCACGCAGGCGGCGCACGGTGTCGGCCAGCAGCGGCGGAACGACTTCGCCGAACGGCTCGCCGAGCAGCGCCACACCCGGATGCGCAAAGCGCGCGTAGGCGGCGCGATTGGCCACCGCGATGCGGTTGTTTTCGCACAGGCCGAACACCGCCGCCGGCAAGTGTTCGAGTACGGCCTGGGCTAGTCGTAACGACTGAAGATTTTGCGTGAGTTCCCGAGTTTTCTCCTCAACGCGCAGTTCCAACTCATCATTGATTCGCGACAACTCGTCAACGGCACTGGTCAACTGGCGGTTCAGCCGCAGATTGTCTTGCTTCATGAAATAGCGCTCGAACGCCTCGTTCACGTTGGCGCGCAGTTGGTCGTCGTCCCACGGCTTGGATAGGAACTTGTAGATCGCGCCCTCGTTGATCGCGTCGGTCACCGACTGCAGGTCGGTATAACCGCTAAGTACAATGCGAACAGTATCCGGGAAGCGCTGCTTGACCACTCGCAGGAACTCCACCCCGCTCATTTCCGGCATGCGCTGGTCCGACACAATGACGCCGACCGAGCGGTTGGCCAGAACTTGCAGACCTTCGCGCGCGGATCGGGCGACTAAGACCTCCAAGCCATCACGGCGAAACAAGCGGCGCAAACTGGCCAGAATATTTTCTTCGTCGTCCACCACGAGCAAAACTCGATCTCCCAGAGGATCCTGTTCTCCCGCACTCATTTTCAAACTCACCACCCGCCGCCTCTAATTTGCCCACATGCACGCACGATTGTACTCTAGACACTGCCGCGAGAGGCACATTGTTGAAACGGTTGTTTCAGATTATTGCCACATATCGAGCGACGACATTCCATCCCGCGCGGCGCTTCAGGTATTCCCGGAACTTTCCGAAAACCTTCCCGAATTAGGGCAAGAAATCGTAGGAACAGTGGAGCGGCCTGGCAGGGCAGACCAACGACGAACCAGCTCGGCGCCAGCGCGCCGACCAGCTTCAAACCAATCACGTTTAAATTGGTTTGCTACGGGTCGGCGCTGAGCGGCAAAACGACCAATCTGACTCAGTTGCACGAGCAAATCCGTGCGGAACTGCGCGGTCACCTCATGACATTGGAAACGCGCAACGACCGCACCCCGTTTTTCAATCTGATACCCGTCGGATTTCGCGCACCATCGGAATTGTTTGTCAAATTCAAGTTGTTCACTGTGCCTGGACAAGTGGCCCACGACAGCACCCGCAAAGCCGTGCTGTTCCGCGCCGAGGGTGCGGTATTCGTCGCCGACTCCCAGCGCAACCAAAACACGAACAACAGCGAACCCCTCGACAATCTGGCCGATAGCGCGATGCGAGTGGGATCGGATTTCGAGAATCTTCCGCAGGTGGTGCAGTTCAATAAGCGCGACCTGCGCGCCGAGGGCGTGCTGGAGACGTTTCTCGCTCTGCTCAAACGGGTCTACGAACGCAATCGTTTGCACCTGTCCTTGGAGCAAACCATGGACTCATTCGCAGCGCGTTGGTTTCGGCGGCATTGGACGGTGGGGCCCGGCAGGGATTCTCCTCGTGACGGCGGACCCGGACAACGATTGGTTGCCCGCCGCAGCGTTTGAACGGCTGCGCACACTGGCGGAAGTGCCGTGCAGTGTCGACCGCGCCGCGTTGGCGAGCGCGCTGGCAACGCTGCTGGACGAATCCTTCGCGCTGCGAGCCGTCGACGGCAGCGTAGTGGTCGGCGAGGCCGGCGTCACGGACCCCGCACCAATTGAAGTGGCTTCTTGACGCCGTCCAAGCATCATAGTCGTATCGCTTGATTTAACCCAGCGCATTTTCGACCGTCGATGTCGTGCGATTAGAATCGAACGTGATTTCATCGCGCTCTACTGCGGGAAATTAACATCCTCGTCGTGATACTCCCGGCGCAGATTGTCCGTAGTGGATCCCGGAGTATTGTCCGGAAAAATTACCGATTGCAGTACGCCGCTCGCGTTGTATTCATACAGCGTTACCTCACCCGCAGGGTCGACAAGACTCGCTACACGACCATTGCCGTCGTACGCGAAACTCAGCGCCCGTCCGGCGGGATCGGTTACGCTGGTAAGCTGACCTGCCCCGATATAGCTAAGTGTCTGCGTTTTGCCGTCGCGCGTAGAAATCGAGGTGAGCTTACCGTTGCTATCGTAAACCTCGAGGATGTCGCCTTCGTCGACGAACTGGAAGCCACTCGCGATGGTTTCGAGTCGGCGGTGAACGTCCGCATCCGTGACCCAATCGGACCCGGACCAGGTGAATACCAGCCGCGACCCGTCCTCGCGCCACGCAATGATTTCGCCGGAGGCGACGGCGAGTCGTCGGTCATAAGATCCGCGCCATTTCGGACCGAATGCTGTCGATTCGTTCGCTAGGCTGTTGTAATACCGGCAGTACTGCAACGGCATCACGCCAGCGTCGATGTAATCTGGCTCGACTTGAACTTTTTACGTGTGGCCGCGTTGCACGGGTTTCCTTCCATCGTGGGACCGCAGCCATTGTCCTTTTGAGGATCGGTCGCTAAAGGATCGTCATAAGGTCGGCGCCTCCGGTGAAATCGCCGCTGTCAGAGCAACGTCCATTTTGGAAATCAAAATACGGCATGACAATCTTAGTAATACGCTCGGATATACAACAATCATTGCGATCCAACTCGAGACGGTAGAGGATGGTCTTGTGCCGACGCTCTTGGAGCGTGAGTAGTCCAACAGCCCTCCGAAGTTCATTCGCACATCGGAAGTATGCCCGTGATGGCGCCGCGCTGCTCGTCGTGGCCGCTAGGCGTCGGTTTCCTTATTAGCGCTCTGCCACAAAACGCTAGGGAGAGAAACTCTGGCAATGTAGACAAGTGAACCACCTATAGGCGCTGCGAATAACTTTCGCCGCATGCTCCAACGACCTGATCACGCGCGCTCAGATTACATTGCACGGGACGTAGAGAACGGCGGCAGAAACGCGGTCAGCTGCCCCCTTTTCGGCGTGGCGGCCCGCGCGCAGGCAGTTCCCACTTCGTTGTTGACAACCCCGCCCCAAGCCCATTAGAGTTTGCCGCAGCTTCAGGTGTCCCAACGGCATTCGCCCGCGGGATGAAACGGGAAGCCGGTGCGTTCTGGCGACAACCAGCACAATTCCGGCGCTGCCCCCGCAACGGTAAGCGAGTCAAAGCGAATCTTTATTGCCACTGCGTTTCGACGCGGGAAGGCGATTCGCCAGGTGATTCACCACTCGCGAGCCCGGAGACCGGCCTGGTGCATCTGTTCGGCATTGCGGAGGGCGATGTCACGGTGCAGCCGGCCTTTCGCCTGTTCTCCGTTTGCTCTCTCCCTTCCCATGCCGTGTCATCCACGAGCTTGCGCACGGGTGTGTGCGAAGGAGAACGAAGTGTATTTGCGTCCTTTACAGGCGGCATTGCTGCTGGCCTGCCCGGCTGTGGTTTTCGCGAACCAGGCCACTGAAAACCTCGATAGCGTCATCATCACGGCGACCCGCACCGCCCAAACGGCGGACGAAACGCTGGCCTCCACCACCGTCATCACGCGCCAAGACATCGAGCGCCAACAAGCGCATTCGATTCAGGATCTGTTGCGTGGCGCGCCGGGGCTTTCCGTCAGCAACAGCGGCGGCGCAGGGAAAGCCACCTCTCTGTTTCTGCGCGGAACTGAGTCCGATCACGTTCTGGTGCTCGTCGACGGCATAAAAGTCGGCTCGGCCACCGCAGGCACGACCGCGTTTCAGGATATTCCAGTCGATCTGATCGAGCGCATCGAGATCGTGCGCGGGCCGCGCTCCAGTCTGTACGGTTCGGAAGCCATCGGCGGGGTGATTCAGATCTTCACCCGCAAGGGTGGTCGCGGAATCGAACCCGCCTTCAGCATCGGCGGCGGCAGTTTCGGCACTTATCAAGTAGCCGGTGGTGTCAGCGGCGGAGATGGGCAGAGCTGGTTCAGCGCCCATCTGAGCGGCACCGACACCAAGGGCTTCAACGCCTGCGAAGGCAAGCCCTCTCCCGGCGGCGCCGGCTGCTTCACCATCGAACCCGACGATGACGGCTACCGCAATCTGTCCGGCACCCTGCGCGCCGGCAAGCGCTTCAACAACACGCTCGAAGCGGACGTTCATTGGTTGCGCGCCAAGGGGGACAACGAATTCGACGGCACCTTCGTCAATGAATCCGAATCGGTTCAACACGTCATCGGCGGACGGCTTGTCGCCCTCCCCAGCGAAAGATGGCAGATGACACTGGCCGGAGGGCAAAGTCGCGACGAATCGGACAACTTCAAAAACGGCGTCCTGATGTCGCGCTTCGACACCCAACGCGACAGCGCGGCGTGGCAAAACGACCTCGACTTCAGCGGCGCACAAACGCTCACGGCGGGACTGGACTGGCAGAACGATCGCGTGGACAGCGATACCGCTTATGCGGTCACATCCCGCGACAACACCGCGCTGTTCGCCCAATACCGACGCGCATTCGGTGCCCATGATGCGCAGATCTCCGTGCGCAGAGACGACAATGAACAGTTCGGCGGCCACAACACGGGCGGCGCGGCCTGGGGCTACGCGATGGCAGCCGGCTTCCGCGTCACCGCTACGTACGGAACCGCTTTCAAGGCGCCCACGTTCAACGAACTCTACTTTCCCGGCTTCGGCAACGCGAACCTGCGTCCGGAGGAGTCGCGCAGCATCGAGCTGGGCATCGCGAGCAAGACCGATCGCTTGAATTGGTCCATCAACGTCTACGAGAGCCGCGTGGACGACCTCATCGCGTTCGACGCGGCAATCTCGGCCCCCAACAACATTGACGAAGCACGTATTCTGGGATTAGAAGCGATTCTGACCACGCACTGGCAGTCGTGGAACATCGCAACAAACGTCACCTTGCTCGACCCCGAGAACCGTGCGGCCGGCGCCAACAACGCCAAGGTCCTGCCGCGGCGCGCCGAACGCGCGTTGCGCCTCGCTGCGGACCGCGCTCTGGGTCGCTATTCCCTCGGCGCCACGTTGCTCGCAGAAGGCCCGCGCTACGACGATCTGGCCAACACTCGCGAACTCGGCGGATTCGGGACGTTGGACCTGCGGGGAGAATATGCGCTGACCAACGACTGGAGCCTCCAGGGACGGATCGCCAACCTGCTGGACAAGAACTACCAAACCGCCGCGTTCTTCAACCAACCGGAGCGCAGCTTTTTCGTAACGCTGCGCTACCGGCCCTAATCACCCTCGGTCCACAACAAAGGAGCAAGCCATGCTGACACTCGCCAACCGCCACCAACTCATGATCGGAACGGTGCTCGCACTGCTGATCGTTACGACCCGCAACGAACACTTCATCACGCTGCACACTCTCCCCGCCGCGTCGTGGGCGGCATTTTTTCTCGCCGGCGTCTATCTGCGTCCGCTGTGGGTGTTGCCGGCCATGCTCGCCTTCGTCTGGGGCCTGGATTTCTTCCCCCATCTCGCAAGCGGCGCGAGCTTGGCGGAGATCGTGAGCGGCGGCCACGCTTTCTGCCTGACGCTGGCATACTTCTTTCTGGTGCCGGCCTACGGTGCGCTATGGTTCGCCGGACGTTGGTATGCCGGGCAACATCGTTTTCAGTGGCGCACACTGTTGCCCCTCGTCGGCGCCGCGCTGGCCGGCGTGACGCTGTGCGAAGTGATCTCCAGCGGCGGCTTCTATTTCTTCTCCGGCCGCTTCGCCGACACAACGCTGGTTGAGTTCGGATCGCGGCTGATGCGATTTTTTCCGGCCAGTGTTCAAGCATTCGCGTTTTACCTTGTTAGCGGCGCCGCTGTGCATGCGTTGTTCAGTGCAACACGCGGCGCCCCCGGCACCCGCAAACCCACCGCCGCCTGACGCCCATGAGCGCAACGGAACGGGAGAAACGCCACCGCGACCGCATGCAGCGCAAGAAGGCGGTGGTCGACGCCGCCATCGCCCGCGCCGAACGGGATCAGGGCCTGCTGCTGGTGCTCACCGGTAACGGCAAAGGCAAGTCCAGTTCGGCATTTGGTATGGCGGCGCGCGCACTGGGCCACGGCATGCAGGTCGGCGTGGCCCAGTTCATCAAGGGCGCCTCCGCTACAGGAGAGGAGGCATTCTTTCGCCGCCAGCCCGGCGTTCGCTGGCACGTCCTCGGCGAAGGCTTCACCTGGGAGACGCAAAACCTGGCGCGCGATACCGAGACCGCGCAACGCGGCTGGGCCGTAGCGCGGGAGATGCTGCGCGACCCGAACCTGGGATTGGTGGTGCTCGACGAGCTCACCTATCCGCTCAAATACGGTTGGCTGGACATGGAGACCGTGCTGGATGATCTGGCGAACCGCCCGCCCATGCAGCACGTGGTCATCACCGGCCGCGCAGCGCCCGAGGCGCTCATCGAGGCGGCGGACACGGTGACCGAGCTGAACGATATCAAGCATGCGTTTCGCGCGGGCGTGCGGGCGCAGAAGGGCGTCGACCTGTGATGGTCGGCGACGTCGCGCTGGTCCTCGCGGCGCTCGCACTCGACTACTGGCTAGGCGAACCGCGCCGCTGGCATCCATTGGTTGGCTTCGGAACGCTGGCGCAGCGCCTAGAGCAACGTTTCTATGCCGACAGCTTCGCCAGGGGTTCACTTGCCGTGGTGCTGCTGGTTGCGCCTTTCGCGCTGCTCGTGTTGCCAATCGATCGATTGCCGTGGAGTGGCGCGCTTGAGGCCGCTTTGCTGTACTTGGCCATCGGCTGGCGCAGCCTAGAAGATCACGCCGGGCGGGTGCGCGACGCCTTGTTGGCGAATGATCTATCCGCCGCGCGGAAGCGAGTCGGCTTAATGGTCAGCCGCGACATCACTGGACTCGATCAATCGGGCGTCGTCAAGGCGACGGTGGAATCGGTGCTTGAAAACGGCAACGACGCCATCTTCGGCGCCATTTTCTGGTTCGTCTTCGCGGGCGCGCCCGGCGTGGTGTTGTATCGCCTGGCCAACACGCTGGATGCAATGTGGGGCTACCGCAATGCGCGCTATTCCCGCTTCGGGTGGGCGGCGGCGCGGCTGGACGATGTGTTGAACTTCGTACCCGCGCGGCTCACGGCGTTGAGCTATGCCCTGGTGGGAAATTTCAACGCCGCCATTCGCTGTTGGCGCCGCCAAAGCATCACCTGGAAGAGTCCCAACGCCGGCCCCGTGATGGCAGCCGGCGCGGGCAGTCTCGGTGTGCGTCTAGGCGGCCCGGCGAGTTATCACGGCATCGTGCAAACACGACCGTTGTTGGGCGCAGGCGTCCCGGCGCGGATCAGCGACATCGACCGCGCATGGCGGCTGATTCGCCGCGTTTTGCTGCTGTGGGTCGTTTTCTTGTTGGCGGGAGAGTGGCTTGTCCATGACATCACTGCACCTTGAATCGCGCCCACTTCACCATGGCGGCCACCTTCGTGCTGCGGCAAAGCGCTACGGGATCCCGCTATCCGACTGGCTCGATCTTTCGACCGGCATCAATCCCAACGGCTGGCCGATACCTGCGTTGCCGGCCTCGAGCTGGGCGCGACTGCCGGAAGACGATGACGGATTAGAACAGGCGGCGCGCACTTACTACGGCTCCGCGCACCTGCTGCCGGTGGCCGGTTCGCAAGCGGCGATTCAAGCCCTGCCACGAATGCGACCGCACTCGCGCGTCAGCGTGCTCGATCCGGGCTACGCCGAACACGCGGCCGCGTGGCGCAGTGCAAGCCATGACGTCGCCGCCGTTTCCGCCGAACGCGTAAACGATGCCGCATACCGCTCCGACGTGTTGGTGCTGGCCAATCCGAACAACCCAACCGGCGCGTGTTTTCCGGCGGATCGATTGCTCGATTGGCACGCCCGCCTCGCCGCCCGCGGCGGCTGGCTGGTGGTCGATGAAGCGTTTATGGATGTGACGCCCGAGTACAGCCTGTGCCGCCATAGCGCATGCGAAGGACTGATCGTGCTGCGCTCACTTGGCAAGTTCTTCGGCTTGGCCGGGGCACGGGTGGGTTTCGTCTGCGCGCATCCGGAACTGTTAAAGCGACTCCACACGCTGCTCGGCCCGTGGGCGGTCAACGCGCCGGCACGCTGGGTGGCCACGGCCGCGCTCAACGATCGCCCGTGGCACGCGGACACACGACACCGCCTCATGAACGAGGGCAAGCGCCTGCATCTACTGCTGGCAGGTCACGGGCTCAGACCCGCCGGGGGCTGCGCCTTGTTCCAATGGGTGCGTACCCCGCACGCACCCGCACTGCACGATGCCTTGGCGCGCCAAGGCATTCTGACCCGCCTGTTCAGCGCACCGTCCAGCTTGCGCTTTGGCTTGCCGAGTCCTGCGCGGGACTGGATGCGTTTAGACGCGGCGCTGGACACGATATGACTATTCCCACACCGATGACTCCGGGCGATGCCGCCGATTTCGGCACGACTCACCGCAAAACACTCATTCTCGGTGGCGTGCGCTCGGGTAAGAGTCGCCTGGCCGAACGGCTTGCCACCGAAAGCGGCCTGCCGGTCACCTACATGGCCACCGCCACGGCGCAGGACGACGAGATGCGCGCCCGCATCGCATCCCATCGTCTGCGTCGGCCGCAACATTGGGGTCTGATAGAAGAACCGCTGCGACTGGCGTCCGCGCTCGCCGGCGTGTGCCGAGACGGACACTGCGTGGTGGTCGACTGCCTCACGCTGTGGCTGACCCACCTGCTCTTGTCCGAAGACAGCGCAGCGTTCGAGCGCGAACACGAGGCACTGCTCGCGGTGCTACCCGCCTTGCCCGGCCAAGTCATTTTTGTAAGCAATGAAACAAACATGGGGGTAACGCCGCTGGGCGAGTTGTCGCGCCGCTATTGCGACGAAGTGGGGCTGCTCCACCAGGCCCTGGCGCAACGCTGCGAGCAAGTGATTTTCACCGTGGCCGGTCTGCCTCATTTCTTGAAAGGTGATCCCGATGAATGATGTCACGGCAATCGAATGGTTAGATATTCCTGCGGCGCAGCCCGACGCCGACGCCCGTCAAGCCGCCGCGGCGCGCCAGGGGGAGCTGACGAAACCGCCGGGCGCGCTCGGCCGGTTGGAAGATGTCGCAATCCACCTCGCCGCACTCCAGGCCACGGCGCGGCCGTGCGTGGATCGGGTGCACATCACGGTGTTCGCGGGCGATCACGGCGTGGCGGCCGAAGGCGTTTCCGCATTTCCGCAAGCCGTCACCGCCGAGATGGTGAAGAACTTCGCCCGCGGCGGCGCGGCCATCAGCGTGGCGGCGCGCGCACTGGGCGCCTCGCTTGAAGTCATCAATCTGGGAACGGCGTTCGACACCGGCCCGCTCGATGGCGTAAAGGACTATCGTCTCGGCCCCGGCACCGCCAATTTCACCGCGCAGCCGGCCATGACCGAACATCAACTCGCCCAGGCAATGGCGGCGGGACGGCATGCGGCGGAGCGCGCGCGCCTGGCCGATGCCCAGTTGTTCATCGGTGGCGAAATGGGCATCGGCAACACCACCGCCGCCACCGCCCTTGCCTGCGTCTTGCTCGATGCCAAAGCCGAAAGTCTCGCGGGCCCGGGCACGGGACTCGATCATGTTGGAGTCGCGCGCAAAGTGCACGTCGTGCAACGCGCTTTGGATCTGCACCTGCGCTCGGTCACGTCTGCGCAGGAAGCATTGCGACGTCTCGGTGGTTTCGAGATCGCCGCGCTCGCCGGCAGCTATATCGCGTGCGCCCACATGGGGCTGCCCGCATTGGTAGACGGCTTCATCAGTTCCGTGGCCGCCCTCGCCGCGATTCGACTTTGCCCAAGCGCCGATGCGTGGTTGCTCCACTCCCACGCTTCCGCCGAACCGGGTCATCGCGTCGTACTCGAAGCCCTTGATGCGCGACCGCTGCTTGATCTCGAGATGCGTCTGGGCGAAGGCAGCGGCGCCGCCGTCGCCGTTCCGTTGTTGCGCATGGCTTGTGCGCTGCACAACGAAATGGCCACGTTCACGGAGGCCAGCGTATCGACGCAGTAAGCAAAACGAAAGTGGGAGCGGTTTCCGATGCACATGGACGTGCGAATATCGCGAGAGGGCAGGATGCCCGAAGCGATTACCGCGATTCTGCCTTCAACCTATCTGCACGTGCGATTCACCCACGGATGAACGAAACGACACACATCGACCTCCTGCGCCACGGCGAGTGCCAAGGCGGCCCGCGCTTTCGCGGCTCAACCGACGATCCGCTGACCCCCGACGGTTGGCTCCAAATGTGGTCGGCCGTCGAACAAGACTCCCCGTGTTGGGACCGAATCATCGCCTCCCCGCTGCGACGATGCGCGGAATTCGGCCACGCCTTGAGCCTGAGTCGTTCCATTCCCTGCGACATCGAGCCTCGGGTTGCGGAAATGCACTTCGGCAACTGGGAAGGACGCCGCGCCGCCGATTTGACGCGCGAAAACCCCGAGGCACTGACACGCTTCTGGCAATCGCCGACACGCTACCCGCCGCCTAACAGCGAACCGCTGGCGGATTTTTCCGTGCGCGTGCTGGAGGCATGGAACGACGTCGTCGACATCCATCGCGGACGACGTATTTTGCTGGTTACGCACGGCGGCGTGATACGGGTAATGCTTTGTCATCTATTGGGTCAACCACTTGATCAACTGCTGACCTTCGAGGTCGGCTACGGCGCCATGCGACGCGTCCGCCTCGAACGTGACGGCGGAGCGCTCCACGTCACAATCAACGACGCAGCGCCGGCATGACTCGACACTTTCTTATCGCGCTGCAATTTCTCACCCGTTTGCCGCTGCGGATCGACGGCGACTTGACGGACGCGGACCTTGGACGCTCCGTCGTCTACTACCCGTTCGTCGGCATGTTGCTCGGCGTGACTCTCGTCGCCGCACAGTGGTTACTCGCAAACCTTCCCGAAATGCTTCAAGCGGCGCTGCTGCTCGTCATCTGGGTAGGCATCACCGGCGCGTTGCATCTAGATGGTTTGGCCGACAGCGCGGACGCCTGGCTCGGCGGCCATGGCGACCGGGAGAAAACACTATCTATCATGAAAGACCCGCGCAGCGGTCCCATGGGCGTAACCGCCGTCGTGCTGGTGCTTTTGATCAAGTTCGCCGCACTGGCCGCTCTGTGCGAATCGGCGAACGCTGTCGGCATCGCCCTCGCCGCAATCCTCGGCCGAACGGTGTTGCCGCTGCTGTTCCTATCCACACCCTATGTACGTAGCGGCGGACTGGGTGCGCCGCTTGCGGCACATTTACCACGACGCGCAGCGGTCGGATCCGTCGCGGCAACCTGCATCGCCAGCGTCGCCATGGCAGGCGCCGACGGAGTCACGCTTGTGCTTGCCAGCGCGCTTGTATTTCTCGCATTGCGCACCGCCATGCTGCGCCGCCTCGGCGGCACCACCGGTGATATCGCGGGCGCGCTGGTGGAAATCACGGAAGCAGCGGTTCTGGTCGTGTTCGCTTTGCTATAGCCGATCTAATCGCATTATTCGGGACCGCATACGTGTGGAAGTTTTGTGGTAAAACGTCCGGCTCAGTCGTGCAAAATTGAGCATTTGTCGCAACGGGCGCCCAAAATTACACATGACAATCCATTAGTTATATTGACGCCGGCAGCTTCGAACCAGTTGGTCGGGAGTTCGAATCTCTCAAGCCCTACGCTGCGCTACGGGCGTTCGCCGGAAAATCGATCCGGCAGGTCGATTTCGTTTCCCGGCTCACCCGGGCGCGCCAATTTGATTCCGCTTCGCGGCTTTGACCAGGCGCCTTTTCCTTATCTTTGGCGCGCTTATTGCGGCGCCCGGCCATCACTAACACACTTTGCTCAATAATGCGGCGGCGTCTCCTCGGCTTGGCTGGCGATGTTCGACGGCATGACCGCTTTCATGCGGTCTTTCAACACTTCAATCTCCCGCATAAGCTGGGCGATCTCGCCGGCTTGCCGAACAACCACATCGT
>JAKACW010000116.1 GCA_021821045.1 Pseudomonadota bacterium | reverse complement strand
CGCCACCTGCAGCAACGCCGCCTTGGCGTCCGCCCGTCGCGATTTGCGCACCGAATCCTGGAACGCCGGCAACGCAACCGCGGTGACGATGGCGATGATGGCCATGGCGACAATCAGTTCAATCAAAGAAAAGCCCGCAAAGCGCGTTGACCGTTTCATATTCTGCTTCCACCCCTTACATAAGCACTTAACTGCTAACCAATAGTCGGCCATCTCGCGGTCTTGCTTTAATCGGCTTGCCATTTCGAGCCTAAAAGGCCATTACCCTCCTGGAAACGGCAAATTGTCGGAAATTTTCACGCCATCAGAGGGTTAATCCTTAACCAGTTCTTTAGGTCTGGCGGTCACTTACCGATAACCGTTGCAACCGGTCTCACGGATATCGCTATGCCCATTACCCGCAAACCTGCGACGGGATTTACGCTGATCGAGCTTTTGGTCGCCATGACCGTGCTCGCCATTGCGCTCGGCTTTGCGGTGAGTTCGTTCAGCAAGATGATGGAGCGCCAACGCTTGCAGGCGGCGGCCGAGGGCTTATACGACATGCTACTGGTGGCGCGCAGTGAAGCCATCAATCGCAACGACAACGTCTATATTTCCGTTGTCGCCGGGGCGGGCTGGTGCCACGGCCTCGACAACACCACTGCATGCACCTGCAGCACGGCCGATGACTGCCAGGTCGATGGCAACACCAAGGTCACCAGCGGCACGGATTTCGGCGCAATCACATTGAGCAGCGCGACCAACGCGCAGTTTCGCTACAACTCCCGGCGCGGCATGCCCGAAACCACCGCCGGTGCGTCGTTGTCCAGCAGCACCTTCACGTTCACCTCGTCGGCAAGCGACTCATTGAGCGTCGTTGTCAGTCCGGTGGGACGCCTGAGCCTCTGTACGTCCTCGGGCTTTCGCGGGTACCCGGCGTGTTAAACCGAGACTTTTATCGCCAGCGCGGCTTGAGTTTGATCGAGTTGATGATCGGCCTCGCCACCGGTCTGTTCCTCCTCGCAGGCGTCGTTGGCATTTTCTCGATGAATTTGAAAAGCAATAGCGACAACCTGAAGATGACGCGATTGAACCAGGAGCTGCGCAGCGCAATAGATCTGATGCAGCGGGAAATCCGCCGCACTGGATACTGGCACCTTGCCGCCAGCGCCGCCAGCCCACCGGGGAACCTTGTACCCAGCGCGACTTCCGGATTGGTCACGCTCACCGTCAATAACGATTACAACACGGGCACCGTCGATGCGTTCACCGACTTCTCAGGCGAGATGGTCGGCTTGCAGATCGTAGCCGACGGCGCCGCCGCAACGATTGCAGGCTACACCAGCCCCAGCCTGGTTTCGGCCAACGTGACCAACGCCTTCGCGGACACGGAACCGCTTAAAGAAGGGTCGTGGATGATCGCCAATCCGTTTTCCAACGCCACTTATGATCTGGCCGTCAGCGGCAGCTGCATTACCTATGCCTACGACCAAGACGATCCGGCCACCAACCCCACGGCCACGGCCGCCGCCAGAACCGCTGTCGGCAACCATGAACGGTTCGGCTTTCGGTTGGCCAACGCCGCAGTCGAGATGTACCGCTATGACGCGTCGGATCCGGCGGTCATCGATTGCACGGCCGCCGCGGAAGACGATGGCTGGAATCCCGTCACCAGTTCGTCGGTTGCGGTCACCGCCCTGACGTTTTCGAATTCGAACTTCCAGTGCGTCAACCTCTCGGACAACTCCACCGACTGCAACTCGGCCTCGGCCGGCTACGTGGCGCCCGCCAGCGGCGACATTCTGCTCTGGATTCGTGAGATCGACGTCACATTAACCGCACAACTGGCGAGTGATACTAGCGTTGGCCGGACGTTGACGGACACCATTCGCCTGCGTAACGACAAACTCATGATCAATTGATGGCACGCTTATGACGCATATCGCAACCCACAAAACATTCCCCCGGCAACATGGCGTCGCAACGCTAATCATCGTCCTAATCTTGCTGTTCTCTATTACGGGCATCACTCTGTACGCCGCTCAATCCGGCATCATGGAACAGAAAGTTTCCGCCAATGACTATCGCGCTAAACAACTGCAAGAAGCCGCCGACGCAGGTCTCGAATACGCCGTGGGTTGGCTCAAAAGTTACCAACCCTCGTGGGGCGGCGCCGTCAGCGGCTACGAGTACGACACCGGCAGCATCAGCACCACGGTGGGCAACTACGCCATCGCCGTCGAGCTGAAGCGGCCCACCGCCGACCGCAAGAAAGTCACCATCACCGCCACCGCCAGCGAAACCGGCAACAGCAATCTAACCGCCAGCACCCAAACCACGATCGTGCAGAAGATGGCCGTCGGCGCCAGCCCGCAAGCGCCAATCGTGATCAACGGCTGCATCAGCGGCGTCACCGGCAGCCCGGACATCGACAACTCCTACACGACAAGCGAAGTACAAAGCTCGCAGAATGGCGCCTGCGTGGAACAGGGACACTTTAACAGCGCCAACGGCTGGGATGTGGACGGCAATGCCTTCACTGGCACCGCGTGGGATCAAACCTTCGGCATGTCTATGGCGGACATGAAAGCGCTGGCCGACCTCCACCCAAACATTCACTGGGTTGAGTCCAGCTCCCCCTACCACGACAGCCACGGAAGCTTAGGACCGCCGATCGATGCTCACATCGTAATCTTTACCGGGTGTCCAAAGATCAACGGCGGACCGACGATCGTCGGCGTGGTCTACTACCTCGGCCCGTGCACCACCAATGGCTACGGCGGCGCCCAAATCTACGGCTCCGTCGTCATCGACGGCGACGCCACCGGATTCAACGCCAACACCGACTTCGTTTACCGACCCGACGTGCTGGACGCTCTGGGCACCATGCTGGCCGGTGTGGGCAGTCGCGTCCCCGGCGCTTGGATCGACCAATAACCGGGCGAAAAAAGGTGCACGCAATGGTCAAACCGAAGCTTTCAACATCGCGCGCGTTTCCCGCCGCCTGGCGCGGTTCGTCTATGATCGAGGTCTTGATCGCGTTTTTGGTGCTCGCATTGGGCATCACCTCCCTGGTGTCGTTCCAAGCGCGCATAACCAACGATTCCAGCTACGCCAAGGCGCGCAGCGACGCCACCAACATCGCCTCGACCAAAATCGAACAATTGCGCAATTACGAAAGTCTGGCGGTCTACGATGCCATCGCCAGCGGCACTGACACCGTCAGCGGCACCACCCAAACATACACCCGCGTTTGGACGGTCACCACCACCGGCAACTACAAAACGGTGCAAGTCGCCGTATCCTGGCCGGACAGAACCGGCAGCGCCACGGCCGACACCACGGTGACGTTGAACACCATCATCGCGCGGGTCGATCCCGTTCAAACGCCGCTTGCCGTCGGCAGTACCACCACAACGACCGTGACGAGCACCACGTGGGCCACTACCACGACAACCAGCACATCGAGCACGTCAACCTCGTCATCGAGCACGACAACAGCCACCTCCACAACGACGACAACCACGACGACAACATCGACTTCGACCACCTCTTCGACGACGACCAGTTCGACGACGACAACGACTGCCGGCGCGTCTTACACCATCACCATATCAGGCAGCATCGCGAAACACGGCGGGTCGGGCATCACCGAGTCCGTGTCCATATCGCCCGGCGGCAGTTGCAGCGACGATGGCAGCTCGTACACCTGCACCTCCAGCATGATCGCAGGCGGCGATAGCTGGTCGGGAACGGTGTCTATCTCGACCAACAAAGTGGTGTGCGGCTCGAACTCATACTCATTCACCAATGTTACGTCGGACCAAACCGCGAATTTCGTGCTGGGCAAAACGGCGGGCGACTGCCCCTAGGCGGGCAAGCTTTCCGCTGGCTTACCCATGGGTTAAGCTACACATCGCCCTACTTTAGGAAGGCAGTGACCGCGTGACAAGGAAGTCGACGCTTCAGTATCTCTTCGGCCTGATCGCTCTGGCGTGCGCCATTGCCGCGCACGCGGGCGATATTTTCTTCACCGCCGAGGCCAGTCTCAACGCCGGTCGCGAGGATGTCAGCGGCGTTCTCGATATTCGACTCCAATCGAGCGAATGGATTTACAACCCGGTCGTGTACGTGCGCGGCGAAGGCGAGCGCAAGGAAGTGGCGCGTTACGACACCTGGGCCCAGAACGAGGTCAAGCACATCGAGTTCGCCCTGCCCTCGCCGCACCGGCTCGCCGGCCACTATGACTTGTTGGCCGAGATTCACTTTCAAGACATGGGTGGCGCGTTGTTGAGCGCCAATCTGGCGGTGCACTATCAGGTGCGGGACCACGCCCTGCTCGCCGGAGCACCCGAGGTCAGCATCGATTCGACGCGGCTGAGTTGGAACCTCAAGGAATATTCCGAAGCATCGACGTCACTCTACGCGCCGCCGCCGCCGTTTCTCACCGCCCAGAAAACCACCTTTTCAGCCGGCGACACCGCACTAGCGTGGCAAGCGGACGCAAAGCACGCCGCGCGGCCGAACTGGCGCTATCCGCTGAGCGCCCGCTTGGATTTCGTCGAGAACGGCGTTCACGGCTCCCGCGTTCTGCACTGGAACATCGTTACCGATAGGACGGGCGCGCTGAATCCCGCGCCGACGCCAGAACAAGCGGCCGCCGCCCAGGCCCTGCCGGTGGAATTCTCGGCACAAGCCACACTCACCGCCGCACCCACACTGATGGAGGGGACGGTTCAGTTGCGCTTTAACCAATATGGCCCGCTGCGCAATGCCATCGTTACCACCACCGACGCGGCCGATCAGCCGGTGACGCTCGGCTCGCGCGGCGAGTGGGCGCCGGACTCGCCCTTGGATCTCACGTTCAAATACCCGCTCAACCACCCGCTGCCCGGCGCCTATTTCTTTTTCATGACCGTCGCCTTCGACGATGCCGAAGGCTTCCGCCACCACGCGCCGCTGACCCTCGAATACACGGTGGACCGCGCTGTCACTCCCGTCGAGCCGCCCACAGTGCAGTTGAATGAGCGCCAGCTCGTCTGGCAACCGGGCGGCGCCGATCCGGCGAACATCGCGCTGCAAGTCACCACCAGCCCGGCGTGGGCGCCCCTCGAGCGAACGTTGAGTCCGACGGACACCGAACTGCACCTGACACCATTGGAAAGCGCGCGCACCGCGCCGAACTGGCGTTATCCGCAACTGGCGCGCCTAACCTGGGTGGCCGACAACGCCCGCTTCAGCGCCATCAGCGAATGGGTCATTCTCACCGATTCACGGGGCCAGTGGGTGCCTGCGACCGCGCAATCGACGGACGCCGGCCAAGCGGGTGATGCGCCATGGTGGCGCCGTCAGGGTGTGCTGTTGTTCGCCGCCATCCTGCTGATCGGCTTCGCGGTGATTTTCGGCATCATGAAGAAACCCGGGTAGGAGCGACCATGGTCGCGAAGAATCGCGGAATGATCCGCTCCCGCAACAACGATCCGACAGTGACGTGGGAGCGGTTTCCTACCGCGATTCTTTTGAGCACCACGTGGCTCGCCACTGAACGCCATGAACCCTGACATCCGTAACGAATGGGCCGGCGCGACAATCGTCATGCTCGTGACAGCGTGGCTCATCAGTCACGCCCATCCCGAGCTGTGGATCACCCCCACCTGGTCCACCGGCGGAGATGTCGCTTCCCAAGTGTTCTACGCCGCCATCTTCGCCGACGAATGGTTCTTCAACGGCAAGATCTCCGGCTGGATGCCGGAGAGTTTCGCCGGCTTTCCTGCTTTTACCTTTTACTTTCCGTTGCCGTTTTCCCTCATCGCCCTGCTGTCACCCATCGTTGGCACACCCATCGCGTTCAAGCTGGTCAGCATGTCGCCGGCCTTCCTGCTGCCCGCGGCGACCTACGCCATGCTGGGATTGTGGCGCTGGCCGGTGGCGCTGCGCTTGGCCGGGCTTGCCGGCGCGGCCGGCTTCATTCTCACCGAGGAGACATCCATCTGGGGCGGCAACATCCTGGCCCAATTGGCCGGCGAGTTCGCCTACAGTTGGGGTCTGCTGTGGGCCGTGCTGTTCTGGGGCATGGTGGTGTTCAGTTGGCGCCGCGGCAAGGGCTGGTGGATCATCGCCGCCCTGCTCGAAGCCGCTGTCGCCATGTCTCACGGTTACGCCTTGCTCATGGCCGGTTTCGGGGCGTTTGCATTGTTGTTTTTCAGTCGCCAGCCGTGGCGCGATTTACGCCTGTTGCTGGCCACCCACGCCCTGGCGTTTCTGCTCATCGGCTTCTGGCTCATGCCCTTGGTCGAGAATCTGCCGTGGACCATTCCCAACGACACCAGCACGCATGTCGAGCGTTTGGGCATCTTGTGGCCGCGCTCGCTGTGGCCGCTGGCTCTGGGCCTGCCGTTGATCTTTGTCATATTGCGCTACGATCCGCCGCTGCGCGCCGGGTTCAAGGGTTTGAGCGTCATCGCGCTGCTGGGCATGCTGGGTTTCTTCGCCGGCCACATGATCAGCCTGGCGGAACTGCGCTTCTTTCCCTACGCGCAATGGGCCACGGCGGTGGCCTGCGCCGTCGCGTTGGGTTGGCTGTTGACGCGAACGCCATTGGCCGGCGTGCCGTTGGTCGGCGCCATGATCGTCGCCCTGATGGTGTGGTGGGAACCGCACATCAAGAATCCCGAGGATTGGTCAAAGTGGAATCTCGCGGGCTACCAAAGCAAACCCATGTGGCCGGTGTTTCGCGACATCGCCCAGATCAACGGCGGCCCGCTGTTCGGGCCGCGGGTCATCTTCGAACACGATCCGGACAACAACGATATCGGCTCGACTCGCGCGCTCGAAGCGTTACCGCTATTTGGTTCCCGCCCGGCGCTGGAGGGGTTGTACATGGAGTCGTCCATCACCAGCCCGTTCATTTATCAGTTGCAGGAGCAGATTTCGAAACGACCCTCGGCGCCGTTGAGCCGCTACCCCACCACGCCGCGCTCGCTCGACCATGCGGTAAGGTACCTCAACGAGATGTACACCAACAGGGTGATTCTCCGCTCCGAGCACATGAAGGCTCGCTATGCCGACGATCCACGCTTTAACGTCGTCGCCGACGTCGGCCCGTTTCGGGTGCTGGAGTTAACCGCATTCAACACTCACCTCGTCGATCTGGTCGACAGCCGGCTCATTCCGCGCGACCGCACCAAGTGGATGGACGATGCCTATCGCCGGTTCAGTGTGTCGGGGAACTATGACGAACGCCACGTGTTCCTCGGCAAGAAGCAAACGTGGCCCGGCGAGTTGGGACATGATTCGGCATCGCAATCGACACCGCGCATCGTCGAGTTCGAGCGGGAACGCTTCGTGTTCGAAACCGACGCCGTCGGACAACCGCACTTGATCCGCATGACGTTTCATCCCCGTTGGCGCAGCACCGGAGGCGAGGAAATTTATTTGGTCGAACCCTCGTTCATGCTGATCATTCCACAACAGAATCGCGTCGAACTCCGCTACGCATGGAGTTGGGGCGACTACGTCGGCGCGGCGTTTTCAATCGCCGCCGTGACCATCATCGCGCTCATGCTCGCCACGCGCTGGCCGCTGCTCTGGCCGCCGTTCGTCGCGCCGGTTCCCATCGGAACCACCCGTCGGGCGCCGATGTGGGTTTTCATCACCCTGGTCGGCACCGCCTGCGCCATCATGGCCTACACGTGGTGGACCGATCCGGAGCATGTCTACGCCCGCGGCCACCGTTTGTTCGCAGAGAACCGTTGGAACGAAGCCGCGGTGCTGTTCGAACGGGTAACCGAGAGCCGGCGCGTTCCGGCGGCGCGGGCCGAAGCCTTGTTCTGGGCCGCCCGTACCCATGACCTGGCCGGCGAAATTCCCGCCGCCGAGACACACTATCGCGAAGTCGTCGAGAAGCACCCGGAGAACTACTGGTATCCGGAGTCGTTGCACCGATTGGTCCTTATTGCCATCAATCGCGACGAACGTGGCGCCGCTCTGACACAGTTCGAACAACTAAAACGCGACACACCCGAATCTCGATGGACAGGTGACAGTCGCCGTGCTCTGCAAGAAAAAGGTTGGC
>JAKACW010000044.1 GCA_021821045.1 Pseudomonadota bacterium | reverse complement strand
GACCTCGGCGGAAGCGTCGAGGTCCAGTCCTGGCCGGGAAAAGGGTCGAAGTTCACCATTCGATTGCCGCTGACACTGGCGATTCTGGATGGGCAGTTGGTGAGAGTGGGTCAGGAAACCTACATTCTGCCGCTGGTATCGATCATCGAGTCCCTCCAGATCAGAGCCGAACACATCAACGTCGTCGCCGGCAAAGCGGAAGTTTACAAGCTTCGCGACGAATACCTGCCGATCGTTCGGCTGTACCAACTGTTTGGTCAGCAGCGCGAACGCGTGGAACTGGTCGGCGGTTTGCTAGTCGTCGTCGAAGGCGACGGGCAACGGGTCGGCCTGCTGGTTGACGACTTGCTCAGTCAGCAGCAAGTGGTCATCAAGAGTCTTGAAACCAATTTTAAGAAAATCGGCGGCGTGGCCGGCGCGACAATTCTCGGAGACGGAACGGTGTCGCTGATCCTGGATATCACCGGGATCATTTCGTGGTCGCGCAAACAGGCAGAGGACACAGGCAAATCGAGCGGTCGACGCAAGACCGCGGCGTAGGAGACAGGTATGGCAACAGGGCAAGCCGTCGAGATGAGGGCCGGACACAGTGCGGCCGAGGGAACGGATCAGTACCTCACGTTCATCATGGCGAACGAAGAATACGCTGTGGACATCCTGCGGGTGCAGGAAATCAAAGGCTGGGATGTCGCGACGCCTTTGCCCAATACGCCCCAGTACGTCAAAGGCGTAATCAATTTGCGCGGCACCATCGTTCCGATCATCGATCTTCGGCAACGCTTCGGCTTGGAAACGGTGCCCTACGGTCCGACCACCGTCGTCATCGTGCTCAAAGTGGAAACCGAGCGGGGCGAGCGTGTCATGGGCATCGTGGTGGATGCGGTGTCGGAAGTCTATAACGTCGCTGCCGATCAAATGAAGCCCGCGCCGGACTTCGGGACGGCCATGGCGTCGGACGTCGTGCGTGGTTTGGCGACAGTCGAAGACAAAATGATCATTGTTTTGCACATTGACCGGCTGCTGGGCACCGGGGAATTGGTGGACGGCGATGTCTCACACTGAAGCGCCAACAAAACAGAGTGCCCCCGCGGCCGGCGAAAAAGACGCGGAGGTCACTCGCGGCACGGCGGAAACGGGCGACGACAACGGCTCGGCGGCGCAAGAAAAGTCGCGGACCAAGGAATCGGCGCTCGAGCGTTTGTGCGCGGATCTGACTTGGAATGGCTGAACCGACAGGAATTGGAAGGAACAACAATGGGGAAAAATCGTATGCATAAACATGGTGCGCCGCTCGGATTCGACGTGCGACTGATTCGCGACTCGTTCAACGCGCTTGCTCCCCGCGGGGATGAATTGGTTCGGCGCTTCTACGACAAACTGTTCGCCGAGTATCCAGCGGTGCGACCGATGTTTGCCGCAACCACCCAGCCCGAACAGGAGAAGAAGCTGCTGACGGCGCTGGCGTTGGTCGTTTCGTCGCTGGAAAAGGGCGAGATTCCCACCGACACCCTGCACCGCTTGGGCAACAAGCATCAAAACTATGGCGCTCTGCCGGCACACTACGATGCCGTGGCCAAGGTGCTGATGAGCGTGATGAGCGAAATGGCGGGTTCGCTGTGGACACACCCTGTGGCGGACGCCTGGGGTAAGGCGCTGGGCGCCATCAAGGACATTATGTTACAGGGCTACGATTCGAAGGAGGACACGATCATGGCAGCAGGTGCAACGCCGGCCCAGGCCGGAATGGGCGGCGGGGGCGCGATGGCCATCGAGAGCGTCGAGGTATTAAAGAACATTCTCGAGGAAGCGCCTCTTAACATCATGATCGCCGACGCGGACGAGCGCATTATCTTTATCAATCGCAAAGCGCGCGAAGTGCTGTCATCGGTGGAAAAAGAACTGGCGGGTTACTTGCCCGGATTCAAAGTCAGCGAAGTGGTCGGGGGCAGCATTCACCGCTATCACAAGGATCCGCAGCGCATCAAAGACATCCTTCATCAGTTGCGTCCCGGCGACCGGCGAAACGGCGAAATCACCCCCGGACACTTTGTTTTCGAACACGAAACGCGCCCCCTGATCGACAAGGCCGGCAACCGTGTCGGCTATGTCGTGCAGTGGTCGGACGTGACGGAAGGCCGGGCCAAGGCCGACCAGGCGTTTCGTTTGCAGCGCGCCGTCGACGGCGCCCAGACCGCGATGATGATGATCGATCGCGACCTGAAAATCACCTACGTCAACGAATCGACGAAGGAACTGCTCAAGGGCCACGAAGACACGCTGCGTTCGTTGTATCCGTCGTTCTCGGCGGCCAAGATCGTTGGCACATGCATCGATATGTTCCACAAGAATCCCGCGCACCAACGCCGGATGCTGGAAGACCCGCGCAATTTGCCCTATGAGACCGACATCCACGTCGGGCCGCTGGTGTTTCACATCCGCGTCGGCGCAATGCACGATCTCTCCGGAGAATACATCGGCAATACCTTGGAGTGGAACGACGTCACGGATGTGCGCGCCAAGGAACGCGAGGTGGCGCGTCTGCAGTCGGCCATCGCGGGCTCGACCACCGCGGTGATGTTGTGTGACAAGGACGCCGTGATCACGTACGTCAATTCGGCGGTGGTTGACTTGCTGTCCAATCGTCAAGACCAACTGCGCAAGGTGTTTCCGGGATTCGACGCCCATAAGTTGGTTGGCGTCTGCATCGACCGCTTCCACAAGAATCCGGCCCATCAGCGCGGGTTGCTGTCCGACAAGAGTCGCTTGCCGGCCAGAGCGGAGATCAAGCTGCTCGACCTGGAATTCGAAGTGAACGCCACGGCAGTTGTCGATGCAAACGGCGACTGGATGGGCAACATGGTCGAATGGAAGGACATCACGGAGCAGAAGGATGCCGAACGCCAGATCGCGGCGTTGATCGAAGGCGCCATCTCTGGCGAATTGGACTCACGCATCGACGCGGGTCGCTACAATGGCTTCATGCGCCAGATCGCCGCCGGGGTCAACAAGTTGATGGACTCGGTAGTGGGTCCGATCAAGGAAACCGCCCGGGTGGTGAAGTCCCTTGCCGACGGCGACTTGACTCAGACCATGGACGGCGACTATCAAGGACAGTTCGCCGATCTGAAAGATGCCGTGAACAGCTCGATCATGAATTTGGAAGACATGGTGGGCAAGATTCGTCATGGATCGGGCAGCATCGTCTCGGCGGCCGCCGAGATCGCGCAGGGTAACGCGGATTTGAGCCAGCGCACGGAAGAGCAGGCGTCTTCTCTGGAAGAGACCGCCTCCAGCATGGAAGAGCTGACCAGCACGGTGAAGCAAAACGCCGATAACGCCCGTCAGGCGAACCAGTTGGCCGCCGGGGCGCGAACGCAGGCGGAAAAGGGCGGCGAAGTGGTCAACAACGCCATCGGTGCGATGAGTCAGATCAACAGCGCCAGCAAGAAGATTGCCGACATAATAGGTGTCATCGACGAGATCGCGTTTCAGACCAATTTGTTGGCGTTGAACGCCGCCGTTGAAGCGGCCCGTGCCGGCGAGCAGGGTCGCGGCTTTGCGGTTGTGGCGGCGGAAGTGCGAAATTTGGCGCAACGCAGCGCCGGCGCCGCGAAGGAAATCAAAGCGCTGATCAAAGACAGCGTGGAGAAGGTCGATGACGGCTCGCGTCTGGTCAATGAATCGGGCAAGACGTTGGGAGAAATCGTCAACGCGGTGAAGAAAGTCAGCGACATCATTGCCGAGATTGCAGCTGCCAGCCAGGAGCAGTCGGCCGGCATCGAGCAGGTCAACAAAGCCATCACGCAGATGGACGAAGTGACGCAGCAGAACGCGGCGTTGGTGGAAGAAGCGGCGGCGGCCAGCGAATCCTTGGACGAGCAGGCTCGTGGGTTGGATCAGCTCATGTCG
The DNA here is from genome assembly GCA_021821045.1 of Pseudomonadota bacterium. Classification (GTDB taxonomy): domain Bacteria; phylum Pseudomonadota; class Gammaproteobacteria; order JAADHS01; family JAADHS01; genus JAKACW01. The sequence goes on along the minus strand of JAKACW010000044.1, from coordinate 32,246 downwards.
TTTTTCAAGATAAATGGCGGTGAGGCGGCCCCAGCGGCGCCTGTGGCAAGTCGTGCCGCGGCGCGATCGAAAGCCCCGGCTCCGGCGGCTCGACCGGGTGCGCCGGCGTCACGGGCAGCGCGTGCACCTGCGGCGCGAGTTGCGCCAAAGGCGAGCGCCGGCTCGTCTAAGCGTGGAAGCGATGACTGGGAAGAGTTCTAGGTTGTAGTGTTTTGTGGGAGCGGATCATTCCGCGATTGATCTGGCGAAGAATCGCGGTAGGAAGCCGCTCCCACGGCGTAGCGCGAAGATTGCTGTGGGAGCGGATCATTCCGCGATCGACTTGGCGAAGAACCGCGGTAAGAAACTGTTCCCACGTGCAGCGTGTCGGAGTGTCAAATTAAATGGCGGCGCCAAACGACAAGAACGACTCCGTCGTCGTTCCGAATGGACTGGATGACAAAGCGCGCGAGTTCCGATTCACGCGCCAGGAATTCAAGTTCATTCGAGACTTGGTCAAGGAGAAAACGGGAATCTCGCTCTCCGAGGCCAAGCGCGACATGGTTTACAGTCGGCTTTCGCGCCGGATTCGTCAATTGGAGCTGGGCAGCTTTCACGAGTACTGCCAGTTGTTGCGAGATGAGACCGGAGACGAATTCGTCAACTTCGTCAACGCCATTACCACCAACCTGACGGCGTTTTTCCGCGAGCCCCACCACTTCGAGTACCTTGCCAAGCACGCTTTGCCGGAGCTGATGTCCGCGCGGCGGCTTCATCGCCGCTTGCGATTGTGGTCGGCCGGATGTTCCACTGGCGAGGAGCCATATTCTCTGGCCATGGTGCTGCGGGAAATTGTGCCAAAGGATTGGGACGCAAAACTGCTGGCGACAGATCTGGATTCCAATGTGCTGGACACCGCGCAGAAAGGCATCTATGCGCTGGAGCGCGTCAAGGCCGTGTCGCCGGCCCGGCTGCGGGCGTTCTTTCAGAAAGGGCGGGGCGAATTGGCGGACATGGCGCGGGCCAACGACGCGCTGCGTGAAGTCATCAGCTTCAATCAGCTCAACCTCATGGGCGAGTGGCCGATGCGCGGCCCATTCGACGTGATTTTCTGCCGCAACGTGGTGATCTATTTCGACAAGCCGACACAATCCATTTTGTTCGACCGCTTCGCGAATATGCTGGCAGACGACGGCTATCTGTTTGTCGGGCACTCGGAGTCGCTTTACCGAGTGACCGAGCGCTTCGAGTTGATCGGCCAGACAATCTACCGCAAGAGAAAGTGATGGAGCCATGCCCCCCAAAGCGACTTGCCATGACGCCCGGCGGAGACCTGCCCGGGTTTGAGCATATTCGGCGCTTCTGGGATGAGCAGTGGGGCGCGACCATCGCGAAGATTCTCCCCGGTGAGTATTACGTCACGACACAGGACGAATACATTGCGACGGTCCTTGGGTCGTGTGTTTCCGCCTGTGTGCGCGATCCGGTGTTCGGCATCGGCGGCATGAACCATTTCATGCTTCCTCTCAAGGGCGAGGAGGGCAGCAACGCCGAAGTGTTCTCCGCCGCCGACCGCTATGGCAACTTCGCCATGGAGCACTTGATCAACACCATACTCAAGCACGGTGGACGCAGGGAAGGGCTGGAAGTGAAGATCTTCGGCGGCGGCAAGATCCTCGTGAATATGACCGACATCGGCGAGCGCAATATCGCCTTCGTGCGCGAGTACATCAAGACTGAGAATCTGCTGCTGCTGGCCGAGGACGTCGGCGACGTTTTTCCACGCAAAGTGATCTACCATCCATTAAGCGGCAAAGTGAAAGTCAAGAAGCTCAATTCGCTGCAGGACGACAACGTTGTCGAGCGAGAGCGCCATTATTTGGAGGATCTCAATCGAAAGCCGGTGGAGGGGGAAGTGGACCTGTTCTAGCAAGGTTACCTAGAGCGATATGGCGGCGAACAAGATCAAAGTGTTGGTGGTTGACGACTCGGCGCTGGTGCGGGAAATGCTCACTGAGATCCTTAATCGCGACCCGAGGATCGAAGTCGTCGGAACGGCCCCCGATCCCTTGGTGGCCCGCGATAAAATCAAAAAGCTAAATCCCGATGTGCTGACCTTGGATGTCGAAATGCCGCGCATGGACGGTTTGACGTTCCTGGAAAAGCTGATGCGTTTGCGCCCCATGCCGGTGATTATGGTCTCGACGCTGACGGAGCAGGGCGCGGATACGACGCTGCGGGCCCTCGAGTTGGGCGCGGTTGATTACGTTTCCAAGCCCAAAATCGATATCGCTCATTCCCTGGAAGACTACGCAACGGAAATCACCGACAAGGTCAAGATGGCGGCGCTGGCCCGAGTTCGGGAGTATCGCGGTCTGGGAGACGGTGGTGCGCATGCCCAGCCAAAACTGAGCGCGGATGCCGTAATTGAAAAAGCGCCGCCCAAGCATTTTCGCACTACGGAGCAGATCGTGGCGATTGGCGCATCGACCGGCGGCACCGAAGCGATCAAAGTTGTCCTGATGGCGCTCCCGGCGGATTCGCCGGGCATTGTCATCGCTCAACACATCCCGGAGGCCTTTTCCGGTCCTTTCGCCAAGCGTATGAATAGTTGTTCGGCGCTGACTGTATGCGAAGCACAGGACGGCCAGCAAGTTCTGCCTGGCCATGCGTATATCGCGCCGGGCAGCCACCACTTGCTCATCGAGCGCAGCGGCGCGCGCTATTACTGCCGTCTGAGCGATGGGCCGCCGGTGAATCGGCATCGGCCGTCGGTGGATGTGTTGTTTCGATCGGTGGCCCAGAACGCGGGCGCCAATGCCGTGGGCGCAATCTTGACCGGCATGGGTGCGGACGGGGCCGAGGGTCTGCTTGAGCTGCGCCAGGCCGGCGCGCGGACCATCGCTCAAGACGAACGAACCAGTGTGGTTTGGGGCATGCCCGGTGAAGCGGTCAAGAGAGGCGCGGTCGACGAAGTGCTGCCGCTCGAGCGCGTCGCGCAGCGGATCATCGGGTTGGTTCACGAACTTGCGCCCTGAGCGGCATTTCTGGCCGTCAATTCTTGGCGCTTCGGTTGCCGGGGCAAGCATATTCCACTGGAGTAGTGCGAGTAATAACCGAGCGACCGATCAAATGATTAATAATTATTTCGCGGCGGCCGATGTTAATCCCAGGTTCGCGTTTCTTCGTCACGATGGGACGCTTACCGGACTGAAAAACACGGTTTTGAAACTTATGGTTAAGGGTAATATGATATGCCCTTGAAAACCGGAACGGAGCTTCGGACTTATGCCATTGACCACTAACCTTTCCAATGACGGAACAACGGTCGTCATCTCGATTTCCGGGCGTTTTGATTTTGGCATTCATCGCGAATTCCGCAATGCTTACGAGAAGGCCGAACCCAAGACCCCGACGCCGAAATATGTGGTGGATCTGGGTGGCACGGAATACATGGATAGCTCGGCGCTGGGAATGCTGTTGTTGCTGCGCGAACATGCCGGCGGCGATCGCGCCGACGTGTCGATCATCAACTGCCGGCCGGTCATAAAAGAAATCCTCGACATCGCGAACTTCGACAAACTGTTCAGCATCAAAGACGCCAGCTGAGCGCGGTTTGCCGCGCGGTGCCTTTTGCCGTCCCATCTTGGCGTTTGCGTCGCTCCGGCGTCACTATGGGAAATGCAGCCGCCGTGAACACCAGGCCGGATGACATCGAAAGAAGCGGTTGGATAGCCAAGCACCGCAAGCGCGGCGAATGACCCTATGGACCCACTAGCCCGACCCATGAAAGCGTTGATCGTCGATGACGATCCGGTCAACCGAAAACTCCTGCGGGCGATCCTCAAGAAAGAGGGCTACGACCCGGTTATCGCCGAGAACGGCGAGGAGGCCATCGACGTTTTTACCGCCGAGCATCCCGACATCGTTTTGATGGACATCATGATGCCGGTGATGAACGGCTACGACGCCGCGCGGCGAATCAAAGCGCTAAGCAGTGACAAATTCGTTCCAATCATCTTTCTCACGGCGGTGACGGACGAAGAGGCGCTCAGCCGCTGCGTGGAAAGCGGCGGCGACGACTTTCTCACCAAGCCATACAACCGCGTCATTCTCAAAGCCAAGATCAGCGCCATGGAGCGCATTCGCGGTTTGTATTCCACGCTCAACGTGCAAAAGGATGAACTCGAACGTTATCGCTCGAGCATTCAGCACGAGCTGGAGTTCGCCGAGCACATTTTTCAGAACATCACCACCAAGGGCACGGTGGACTTGCCCTATCTCAAGTTCTGGACATCGACGATGTCTATGTCCATGTTTAACGGCGATTTGGTCCTCGCTGCCCGCAAACCCTCGGGCGGCCTGCACCTGTTGATGTGCGATTTCACCGGGCACGGCCTACCGGCCGCCGTGGGCGCGTTGCCGGTATCGGAGGTTTTCGTCGCCATGACGGATCGCGGCTTCACAATGGCCGATATCCTTTCGGAGATGAACCGCAAACTGCGCCGCGAATTGCCAACGGGGTTTTTCTGCGCGGCCGGTTTCGCCGATATCGATGTGAATCAGGGCACGCTGAGCGTGTGGAACGGCGGCCTGCCGGCATTGGTGGCCGTGGATAAGACGCTGAACATCGTCCGGCGCTTCGGTTCCAACCATCTGCCGCTGGGTATTACCAGCGCCGCCATCCGGGCGGGCGACATCTCCGTCATGGAAATCACGCCGGATCTTCACTTAGTGATGTATACCGACGGTTTGATCGAGACGGTCAACGGGGAGGGCGAGATGTTCGGCATCGATCGCCTCAACGCCTGTTTCGACGAAGCGCCGGAAACCGAAAGGACCATCGAGTTCATTCAGGATCGGGTCATCGCGTTTCGCGGCGAAGCGGAACAGAACGATGACATTTCCCTGCTGCAGTTGAACTGTCACCTGGCGCAGCACGATATTCCCGAGGAAGTTTTGCCGACGGGGCCGCAAGGGGTGATCGGGGCGGAGTGGCGCATGGAATTCGATTTGTCGGCGCGGGTGCTGCGCGACATCAATCCGGTGCCGATGGTGCTCAATATGTTGACCCACATTCGCGTCCCGGATGAGCACCGCAAGCGCATATTCACCATTTTGATGGAACTCTACACCAACGCCATGGATCATGGTCTGCTGCAATTGCGGTCATCGCTGAAGAGCACGCCGGAAGGGTTCGCCACCTATTATCAAGAGCGGGATCAGCGCCTCAACCGGTTGCTCGATGGCAAAGCAAAGATTATCGTGGAGCAGCGTGCCGTGGAGGATGGTTATGTGTTGCGCATTCGCCTCGAAGACACAGGGCCGGGTTTCGACGTGAAGGTTCCGATGGGTAAGGACGCAGCGGAGCCCATGCTTGTGCCCAGCGGACGGGGTATAAACCTGGTGCGTTCGCTGTGCCGTTCACTTGAGTACTCCAACGGCGGCAGCACGGCAGTGGCAACCTATTACTTGGGCAAAGAGCAGTAATCGGCCCATGGATGAAGCCGTAGACAGCGCGACCGTCGAGCAACTGCGCGAGGTGATGGAGGATGAGTTTCATGATTTGCTTCAAACCTATCTCGACACCGCGCCGGTGGAGTTGGATCACATCACCAACGCCCTGCGCGTGCTCGACGCCGAAGCCCTGGCCCAATCCGCTCACACACTGAAGGGCAGCAGCGCCAATCTGGGCGCGAACCGCTTGTCCAGTTTGTGCAGAGACTTGGAAGTCCTCGGCAAAGCCAATCAACTGGACGACGAAACCGTGCGCTTGGTCGATCTGCTCGTGAAGGAATATGAGCAGGTGCAGGCGCTGTTGCGCCAGTATCTTGCTTAGCCCGCTGCGCTCAACCTTTATTTCACTGTTGCAGCCTCGGGCGGGGGTGATCCGTTCGTACCGCGACTTAAGCGCCGAGCAAGGGGCGAGCAAAAACCGCGTATAGGCGAGCACTGTTCGAGCCGACAAAAGGCGAAGCCGTCGGCAAGTTGCGCAGCCAGCAGTTTTTGCTCGCCCCGCAGCGTCTCGCGGCGCGCCAGGAGCGGTACGAACGGATCAGCCCCGCCCGAGGCGAATTGCCCTCGGCACGCCCCTTGCTATAGTCCCTGTAACCACGCTCGGTGGGCGTTCATTGCAAGGAGATCGCTATGTCTACTATCCAACCTCTGGCCAACCCGCTGTCGGCGTTGACCGGGGCCGGTCCGGTCGGGATCGCCGCCGGCGAGGGAATTATCTCGGAAGATCAACCATTTGCAATGACTTTGACAGCCCTGCTGGCGAACTATTTGGAGTCCGGAGAAGGCCAGTCCGAGTTCCTGGCGGAGGGGCTCGGGGCGGACTTGGCGGGGGACGGCGATCTGGCCGCTTTGGCCTTCGCTCTGGACGCCGATGGGCAATTGATTTCCGGTTCCGACGGAAACGCCTTGCCGCAAGGACTAGCATCCTTGATTGGGATTGAAACGGCGGTCGTGGACTCGGCCCAGCAGGCACCTGTCGTGCTTCCCGATGATCTGATGGCGGCCACCGTGGAGACGGGCGAAGTGACGCCGGTCGCGACCGTTGTCCCGGGTGGGGCGCCGGTATCCAGCGGCCAGAGCGGCGTCGGCTTGGAACAGACAGACCTTCTGCAGGGCGGCGCGCGCAAGTTGGCGGCCGACCAGTTGGCCTTGCAGGCCCAGATGGACAATGGATCGTCGCGAGAGGGACAGGATTCGGATCAGTCGGCCAACTTGTTGCGCGCCCAGGTTTTGCTTGCTGCGGGCGCCGCGCCCGACAGACGGTCGAGCGAGCTGGCTGCGAATCTCGCCGATGGTGCGGCAAAAGCCGTCTCCCAACTCGTTGGGGCGGCGGCCACGCTCGACGCCGGTGTGCCGACGCCGGTCGGCGGGTTTGCGACGGGCGCCGCAACGTCCTCGACCTCGGCGACCCAGCTTCCAGCCATCAGCGCGTCGCCCCACCAGCCGGGTTTCGACAACGAACTGGGCGAGCGCGTCCTGTGGATGACGAAAAATAACCTACCCAGTGCAGAGATTCGTCTAAACCCCGCCCACTTGGGACCGGTCGAGGCGCGTGTCACCGTGACCAACGATCAAGTGTCAGTTGTGTTGACCGCCCACCATTCCACCACCCGCGATGCGCTCGAAATGGCGCTACCGCGATTGCGGGAAATGTTCGCCGATGCCGGCATCACGTTATCCGATGCCAATGTTGCCGGTCAGTCCTCGCAACAGCAGCACGGCGCCGCGTCCGATCAGCGCGCCGATCGGCAAGGTTACGCCTATCAATCCGGCGAGACGGCCGCCGATGGAAATGGATCAAACGAGACGGAAATTTCTCGGATCGCAACATCCGGCCAAGGCGTGCTCGATGTTTTTGCATAAACCGCCATCTTTTGTATTGCTAATAACGAGCAGTGTTTTTTGCGGCTACGCCGCATCAAGTTCGGTTTGCTCACGGACGATAACAGCCCAGAGATCATGACGCCGTTCGGCGCACAGTTCTGACGGTCACAGGGCAAAGAGCACACAAAGTCAGGGAAAGCTATGGGCAAACTATCAATCAAGCATGTCATGTGGGGTACCGTTGCGACCGTTGCGGCGGCGGTAATCACCGTCATGCTCATGACGTGGTCCAACGTGAATGCGTTACGCGCCGGAATCGATCAAAATAATCGCGAGCTTGAGGGGCGGCGCATATTGCTTGAATTACGCTACCACATTGTCCAGATACAACAGTTCGTGACGGACGTCGCCGCCACCCACGACCGCGAGGTGCTGCAGGAGGCGCGCGTCCATCTGAATTCGGCGCTCGGTAAACTGAGCGAATACGCCAAGCTCCATCCTGAAGACGAAAAGTTCGTTGCGCAGAGCAAGCAAGCGGTGCAAGACGTGTTCGACGCCGGCACGCGCATGGCGGACGTCTACATCACTCAAGGCGTCGAAGCCGGTAATGCCCTCATGAAAGGGGCGGGCGGGCTTGACGATGTGTCCGCGCGGCTTGCTCGCTCCATGGAGGACGAAATCAAGGCTTCTTCCGAGCACGCCAAGAAAGCTACGGCGTCCCTCGACGGCGTGAAAGATGCCACCGTACGCAACGTGGTGTTGCTGAATTTGCTTCTGCTCGGCTTGGTGATGGGGGCCTTCGTTATTTTGAGCCGACGCATTTTGAAACCTCTAACGCACGTGCGCGGCGCGCTGGTTTCTCTGAACAGCGGCAGCGGCGATTTGCGCCAGCGTTTGCCGAAGGAGACCGACGATGAAGTTGGCGAAATCGTCGACCAAGTCAATGCGTTCATGGGACGTTATCATCAATTGGTGCAGCAGTTGAACGATTTTCATAAGGAACTGGCCGGCGCAACCCAGCAGATTTCCCATCTCTCCGATCAAACGCGCAACGAATTGAGCGAGCAGCAGTCCGAGACGGCGCAGGTGGCCACCGCAATTAACCAGATGTCGGCCACGGTGCAGGAAGTTGCCAATAGCGCGGCCGGAACCGCGGCGGCGACCCAGCAGGCGCACGAAGAATCGGCGCAGGGACGCACTGTCGTGCTGACCACTATGGAGGCGATCAACAACCTTGCTGACGAAGTCAAACGAGCCGCCGCGGTGATGGGCCGTTTGGAGAAAGACAGTGAAGCGATCGGCACGGTGTTGGACGTGATTCGAGACATTGCGGATCAGACGAACTTGTTGGCCCTGAATGCGGCGATCGAAGCCGCCCGGGCCGGTGAACAGGGTCGCGGCTTTGCCGTGGTCGCCGACGAGGTGCGCACCTTGGCCAGCCGCACGCAGCAGTCGACCCAGGAAATTCAACAAATGATCGAACGTTTGCAGGGCGCGGCGCGGGAAGCCGCTTCCGTCATGGGCCAAGGCACGCAGCGAGCGGAAAACAGCGTGCAGCAGGCGGCGCGCGCGGGCGAGTCGTTGGACACCATTGCCCAGGCGGTTTCCACGATCAACGACATGAGCAGTCAGATTGCCAGTGCCGCCGAAGAGCAAAGCGCCGCGGCGGACGAGATCACGCGCAATGTGGATTCCATCCGCACCCGCGCCGAATCGACCGCCCAAGGCGCCGAACAAGCCTCGGCGATCACCGAAAAGCTGGTGGCGCTGAACGCCCAACTCCACGGCCTGATCGGGCAATACCGAATCTAACGCGGGGTCAGACCCCCAGCTAATCCCGATCGTTCGGGGTCAGACCCCCGACTAAGTCGATGCATCGGGGTCAGACCCCCGATTAACGCCGATAGTTGGGGGTCTGACCCCCAGCGGATCCGATTAACGCCGATAGTTGGGGGTCTGACCCCCAGCGGATCCCGACAGCTTTTCGGCGTTGCACCTCCCGCTTCGAGTCAAACGTCTGTCACTGCATAGAAAAAATCTTCCAACACGCTGATCGCGCGAGCAATATTCCGCCCAATCTCGTGGCACAGGAATTGCTACTGTCCAAGGGCGAACCGTGGTTAATCACTGACCGCGACGATGGCGCGCCTGACGCAGCCGGTGCAATGCGAAAGAGGAAGGAAAGGCCATGGCCGAAGAGCGGAAAGAGGACGAGTTGGCGGAAGGCGCCGACGAGCAGAAGCAAGCCAAGGGGAAATCCGGGCTACTCAAGATTATTCTCATTGCGGTGGGCGCTCTCGCGTTTCTAGGTGTCAATGCCGGCATCACAGTCATGCTCGTTGGCAGCAAGACACCACCGCCCACACCCGAGGAACAAGTCGCGGCGGCGGAGAAAAAAGCCGAGGACGACAAGAAACAGTCGGAAACCGAGGCCGCGAACAAAGGCCCGATCTACTTCAAATTCGACCCTGCATTCGTGGTCAACTTCCAAGCCCAGGATCAAGTGCGCTTCCTCCAAGTTACGGTCGAGGTGATGGCGCGGGACGAGAAGGTCATCGCCGCGGTCGAGCAGCACACGCCGGTGATTCGCAACAACCTCATTCTTCTTTTCTCAAGCCAGGATTTCACGACCATCAGCACCCGCGTCGGCAAGGAGCGCATACGTGCCCAGGTGCTGGCGGAGATTCAAAAGGTCCTCAAGGAAAACATCGGCCGTCCCGGTGTCGAGGCCGTGTTCTTTACCAGCTTCGTAATGCAGTAGACGCGAGCGTGTATGTCCGTTAACGATTTACTTTCTCAAGACGAAATCGATGCCCTCCTTCACGGAGTAGGCAGCGGCGATGTCGATACCGACGGCGCGGATGGGCTTGAAGAAGGGGCCCGCTCTTACGACTTCGCCAGCCAGGATCGGATTGTCCGCGGGCGTCTGCCAACCTTGGAAATGGTGAATGAGCGTTTTGCCCGCTTGTTTCGCATCGGGCTGTTCAATATTCTGCGCCGTTCGCCCGAAATCGCCGTCGGCGGCGTCCAGATGTTGAAATTTTCCGAATATATTCACAGCCTTTTTGTGCCCACCAGCTTGAATCTCGTGAAGATGCAGCCTCTGCGCGGCACCGCACTGTTTGTGTTCGATCCCAAGCTCGTGTTCATTGTCGTGGATAACTTCTTCGGCGGCGACGGTCGCTATCACACCAAGATCGAGGGCCGGGAGTTCACGCCCACAGAGCAGCGCGTCATTCAGATCATGTTGAATCTGACGTTTAATCTGTTGAAGGAAGCCTGGCAGCCGGTTTACAAAGCCGATTTCGAATTCGTTCAGCACGAAGTCAACCCGCAGTTCGCCAATATCGTCAGTCCGACGGAAGTGGTCGTCGTGACGACGTTTCACATCGAGCTGGACGGCGGCGGCGGTGACATGCACATCACGCTGCCGTATGCGATGCTGGAGCCCATTCGCGAGTTGCTGGACGCCGGCGTTCAGAGCGATCGCGGCGATACCGACGACCGCTGGTTGAAGGCGCTGCGCGAGGAAATGGAGTTCGCGCATCTGGATCTCAATGCCGTTCTCACTGAAACAACCCTGAGTCTGCGTGAACTGCAGGATATCCGCCCCGGCGATGTCATTCCCATCGATATGCCGGAGATGGTGACATTGAAATGCGAGGGAATACCTGTTTATCGCGGCGCGCTGGGTGTCAGCAACGGCAATTTCGCCGTGAAAGTCGCGCGACGCGTATTGGACGAAGAGGAAAAGCGGGCGCGAGCCTGATCTGAGGAGTAGAGCATGGCAAACGACCAAAATGGCACAGACGCCGGTGATGACTGGGCGGCCGCATTAGCGGAGCAAGCCGCCGTCGAAGGCGGCGGCACCGACAGCTTGCCCAAGGCAGAGTTCGAGGAATTCGACGGCGCGAGACCTGCGCCGGGCGACGACCAGCGAAATTTGGAAGTCATCCTGGACATCCCGGTAATCATCTCCATGGAAGTGGGCAGAACGCGCATCAGTATTCGCAATCTTCTGCAGCTCAACCAGGGATCGATTATCGAACTCGACCGCCTGGCCGGCGAGCCGCTGGACGTCATGGTCAACGGCACATTGATCGCTCACGGTGAAGTGGTGGTGGTCAACGAGAAGTACGGCATTCGCTTGACCGACGTGATCAGCGCGGCGGAGCGGGTCAAGAAACTCGCATAGTAACGATTCGAACTGTAGATGTGGGAGCGGATTATTCCGCGATTGAGCGGGCGAAGAATCGCGGAATAATCCGCTCCCACAGTGAACGCGTCGACGCCTGAGTGGAGCGCACGGACAACACAAACATGGGTAGCATGCTTTTCAGATTCCTGATTCTCATCTCCTTCAGCGCTCCCGTCTGGGCCGCCGAGGAGGGCCGCAAGGCTTTGACCGGCGGCGACGGCGCAGCGGGCAATCTGCTGCAAGTGACTCTGGGCTTGGCTCTTGTGTTGGGCCTCATTTTCGTCGCCGCATGGGCGGTGAAGCGTTATACCGTCCTCCCCGGTGGAGCCAGCGGCGCACTGCGCGTCGTCAGCGTTCTGCCGATGGGGCAGCGGGAGAAAGTGGTGCTGGTCCAAGTGGGCGAAAAACAGTTGCTGTTGGGCGTCGCGCCCGGACGCATATCTACCCTGCACGTGCTGGACGAAAGCATTGAAACCGTCAAAGCCGGCTCCGCCACCCAGGGCGGATTTCCAGATCGTTTTCGTGCCGCGCTCAAGGAGAGGTTGACGTCATGAAGCGCGGTTTTCTTTTTGTCGCCATTGTCTTTCTCCTGAGCGTCGGTACAACGGCGTTTGCCCAAACCGCCCTTCCCGGAATGCCGGCGGTGACCGTCACCACCGCCAACGACGGCGCCCAGACCTATAGCGTAAGTCTTCAAATCCTGCTGCTGATGACAGCGCTGTCCATGCTGCCGGCGGCGCTGCTGATGATGACCTCGTTCACTCGAATCGTCATCGTGCTGGCGATTCTGCGCCAGGCCTTGGGTACCATGCAGACGCCGAGCAACCAAACCATGGTCGGGTTGGCGCTGTTTCTGACCTTCTTCATCATGGCGCCGGTGTTCAACGACATCTACAAAACGTCGGTGGAGCCCTACCTCAATGAGCAGGTCCCGGTGCAGCAGGCACTGGCGAGCGCCGAGGCGCCCATCCGCAAGTTCATGATGGCGCAGACGCGGGAAAACGATATCACTATGTTTGCGACCATTGCCGGCAAGGAGCAGTTGGACACGCCCGATGACGTGCCCCTGACGGTGCTCATTCCGGCGTTCGTCACCAGCGAGTTGAAGACGGCGTTTCAGATCGGATTCCTGATCTTCATTCCGTTCCTGATCATCGATCTGGTTGTGGCCAGCGTATTGATGGCCATGGGGATGATGATGCTGTCGCCGATGATCATCTCGCTGCCGTTCAAAATCATGCTGTTCGTTCTCGTCGACGGTTGGGCCATGATCATGGGCACACTGGCTTCGAGCTTTTACGCAACCTAGAAACAAGGCAAGCACATGAACGCGGACACGGTGATTTCTATCGGTCAGGAAGCGCTGCAGATCACGATGATTGTAGTAGCGATTCTTTTGCTGCCGGCGCTGGGCGTGGGCTTGTTGGTCAGCATGTTTCAGGCGGCGACCCAAATCAATGAAATGACGCTGAGCTTTATTCCCAAGCTGCTGGTGACGTTTCTGGTGCTGGCCTTCGCCGGGCCGTGGATTCTGCAGTTGTTGATCGGTTTCATGCAGCAAATGTTGGAGGACATACCCGATCTCATCGGATAGAGGTCTCACGGTGTTCACTACTTATGCTATTGAGCTTTTCGGACATCGGTGCGTTCCTCGGCGGGTTTCTTTGGCCTCTGATCCGAGTTTCCGCCTTCCTGATCGCTTCTCCCGTTTTCACCACTAGAGGCGTTCCCGCTCAAGCTCGTCTAGTCCTCGCGGCGGCGATCACCGTTTGCCTGTTGCCCGTGGTCGGCGATATTCCCGCGGTCGACCCGTTCACGGGCCAGGGTTTCCTCATCGTCGTGCAGCAATTCATCGTCGGCGCCACGCTGGGTTTCGCGTTGCGGTTGGTGTTCGCCGCGGTTGTCACGGCCGGCCAGGTTATCGCGCTGGGCATGGGGCTTGGTTTCGCTTCCATGGTCGATCCATCCAACGGTCTCCAGGTGCCGGTGGTCAGCATGTTCTACATGATTTTGGGGACGCTGCTGTTCTTGGCGTTCGACGGCCATCTGGTGGCGATTCAAGTGCTGGCGGAGAGTTTCACCATTATCCCGGTGGGCACGGAAGGTTTGCTTATCGACAGCTTCTGGGACTTGGTGATGTGGGGCAGTTGGATGTTCGCGGGCGCCGTTCTTATCGCACTGCCGGCGATCACCGCCATCATGGTCGTGAACATCGGCTTCGGCGTTATGACCCGGGCGGCTCCGCAGCTCAATATTTTCGCCGTCGGTTTTCCCATCATCATGACCGTGGGTTTCGCCCTGATGTTCATCACGGTCCCAAACTTGCAACCTCAATTTGAACAACTCACCGAAGGCGCGCTTGAGCTGATGCGCGGCATGTTGCAAAAGACGGTATAGACATGGCCCAAGACGACGGTCAAGAAAGAACAGAAGAAGCCACCCCTCGAAGGTTGCGCCAGGCGCGCGAGAAGGGGCAGATCCCGCGTTCCCGGGAACTCAATACCCTGTTGATGATGATTTTCAGCGCCGCCGGACTTTTGTTCCTGGGCCGGCAAATGATCGAAGGTATGTATCGGGTTTTTGACATCGGCTTCAAACCCAGTCGGGAAAGCGTGTTCGACACGGAGTACGCGCTGGTTCACCTTGGCCAAGCCGTGTTCGAGGCGTTCTCGGCCATTGCACCGTTTTTGCTGTTGACGGCGATTGTGGCGCTGGTCGCGCCCGCGTTGGTCGGCGGCTGGGGATTCAGCGCTGAGTCGCTCTCGTTCAAATTCGAGCGCCTGGATCCGATCAAGGGCATCAAGCGGGTATTCGGCTGGCAAGGCTTGATGGAACTGGTCAAGGCCTTCGCCAAGTTCGTCCTCGTGCTCATTGCGGTCAGTGTGACGTTGTGGTTTTTCGTCGGCGACGTTTTGGGGCTGGCGAACGAATCGGTGGAGCAGGGGATCGCTCATGCCGGCGAGATTATCCTCTGGGTGTTTCTATTCGCTTGCTCCGGACTGGCTCTCATCGCCATCGCCGACGTTCCCTTTCAACTGTGGAATCACGCCAAGCAGCTGCGCATGACCCATCAGGAAATCAAAGACGAGTTCAAGGACACGGAAGGCAAGCCCGAGGTCAAGCGCAAGGTGCGGGAAGCGCAGATGCAGATGGCGCGCAGGCGCATGATGGCGGACGTGCCGAAGGCCGATGTGATCATCACCAACCCGACGCATTTTGCGGTGGCGTTGAAGTACGATCCGAAGACCATGGCGGCGCCGGTAGTGCTGGCCAAGGGCGCCGATTTGATCGCCGCGGAGATCCGCCGCGTCGCCGTCGAGAACAAGGTTCCGCTTATGTCCTCGCCGGCTCTGGCGCGCTCCATCTACCACACGACGGAAATCGGCGCCGAAGTGCCGGCCGGTCTTTATCGCGCGGTGGCCATGGTTCTGGCTTACGTCTTCCAAACCAAGCAAAAACGCCCGTTTTACAGTCCGCGACCGATGTCGATGCCCAATGTTCCCATTCCGGAGGACTTGCGGCGCGACGCACCGCCCGACGGCGCGGCGCGGTCGGAACAACACTGAGGTAGAGGTTCATGGCGCAACAATCGGCAATGTTGAGTTTGCAGCAGATCACGCGGGCCGGTCTCGGCGTGCCGGTGTTGATGGTCATCCTGCTGGCCATGATGGTGCTGCCTCTGCCGCCCATGATGTTGGATGTGTTGTTTACCTTCAACATATCGTTGGCCATGGTGGTGATACTGGCGGGCGTGTATGCGAAAAAGCCGCTGGATTTCGCCGTGTTTCCGACTGTGTTGCTGTTGGCAACGCTGCTGCGTTTGGCGCTCAATGTGGCCTCGACACGGGTGGTGTTGCTGGACGGCCATACCGGGACCGACGCGGCCGGCAAGGTCATTCACGCTTTCGGCGATTTCGTCGTGGGCGGCAACTATACTGTCGGCTTTGTCGTTTTCATCATCCTGGTGATTATCAATTTCGTGGTCGTCACCAAGGGCGCCGGCCGCATCTCTGAAGTAAGCGCGCGTTTCACCTTGGACGCGATGCCCGGCAAGCAAATGGCCATCGACGCCGACCTCAACGCGGGAATCATCGATCAAGAAGAGGCCAAACGCCGGCGCGAAGAAGTGGTGCGCGAAGCCGACTTCTACGGCGCCATGGACGGCGCGAGCAAATTCGTTCGCGGCGATGCCATCGCGGGCATTCTCATTCTGTTCATCAACATCATCGGTGGCGTGGCCATTGGCACGATGCAGCACGACATGGCGGCGGGCGACGCCATGCGAACCTATACTTTGCTGACCATCGGTGACGGCTTGGTGGCGCAGATTCCTTCCCTGATTCTTTCTACCGCGGCGGCGTTGATGGTGACGCGGGTATCAAGCTCCCAGGACATGGGCGGCCAGATTTTGCAGCAGCTGTTCGAGGATCCGCGCACGCTCGCAATTACGGGGTCCGTCATCGGCTTCATCGGATTGATTCCCGGCATGCCCAATTTCGCGTTTCTCACGCTGGCCTCGGGTTGCGGCGCGGCGGCCTGGTGGATCGCGCAGCGCAAGCGGGCGCCGAAAGTCGAGGCCGAACGACAACGCGAACTCCCGCCGGGAAGCGATCAGAAACAACTTCCGCAACAGAAGAAAGAAGGCGCCCCGGTCGAGGCGAAGGACCTAAGTTGGGATGACGTCGTGCCCGTCGACACCATTGGCTTGGAAGTGGGCTACAAACTCATCCCATTGGTCGATCGCGCCCAAGGCGGACAGCTCATGACGCGGATCAAAGGTGTGCGCAAGAAGCTCACCCAGGAACTCGGCTTTCTCATTCCCGCCGTGCACATTCGCGATAACTTGGAACTGCCGCCTAACGGTTACCGAATCACCTTGATGGGCGTCACGGTCGGTGAGGCGCAGATCTATGTCGATCGGGAAATGGCGATCAATCCGGGCAAGGTCTACGGCAAGCTCGAAGGAATACCGGGCAAGGATCCCGCATTCGGTCTGGATGCGGTGTGGATCGAAGGCGCGCAGCGGGATCAGGCGCAAGCCCTGGGTTACACCGTTGTCGACGCCAGCACGGTGGTCGCCACGCACTTGAGCGACATTCTGCAAAAGAACGCTCACAAGCTGCTCGGACGCGAGGAAGTGCAGCATTTATTAGAGAACCTCGGTAAATCGGCTCCCAAACTCGTGGAAGAACTGCCGGAGTCGGTCCCGCCCGCGACGATTCTGCGCGTGCTGCAAAACCTGCTTTCGGAAAATATCCCGATCCGCGATCTGCGAACCATAGCCGAAACCTTGGCGGAGCGCGGCGGAAAGAGTCAAGACGCCGCCAGTTTGACGGCCGCGGTGCGGGTGGCGCTGGGCCGTTTAATCATACAGAAAATCAACGGGCTGGCCCCTGAGCTGCCCGTTCTGGTGCTGGATCCCGAGCTGGAACGCATATTGCAGGATGCTGTCGAGACGGGCGGAGACGGTGGCGCCGGCCTCGAACCAGGGTTGGCGGAGAAGTTGCAACGGTCCCTGGGCGAAGCGACAGCACGGCAAGAAACTTTGGGCCAGGCGGCGGTGTTGTTGGTCAGTGCGCCGCTGCGACAGATGATGGCGCGATTCACCCGTTACAGCATTCCCGGATTGTCGGTGCTGGCCTATAACGAAGTCCCAGACGACAAGCAACTGCGTGTTGTGGCCAGCATCGGCAAGTAGTGAGTTTTAAGCATCGCGGTAGGAAACCGCTCCCACATTGAATAGGGTTGGCGAGTATGAAGATAAAGCGGTTCTTCGCATCGGACATCCGGCAGGCGATCAAACTCGTGCGGGAGGAGTTGGGACCGGAGGCCGTGATTTTCTCCAACCGGCAAGTCAAAGGCGGCGTGGAAATCGTGTCTGCCGTGGACTACGACGAAAATCTGCTGCAAGAATTCGCCGGTGAAGCGCTTGGGAGTGCCGCATCGACCGCGCCACAATCCCGCGCTTCCTCGGCACGGGCGGCGGCGCCGGGCGATCAGGCCTCCTCGTTGAAGGAAGCGACCTCCCACCCCCCCCGTCCGCAGGCTCCGCGGCCGCAGGTTGCCGCAAAACCGGCAGCCGCCGCGTCGCAAGAACCCGATCCGAACAAACAAGTGCTGGTGTGGAGCCAAGAGCCCACGTTGGTGGAAATGCGCCGCGAAATCGAAACGCTTCGCGGCCTGCTGGAAAACCAATTGTCTGGGCTGGCGTGGTCCGAACTGCAGCGGCGCTTTCCTCTCAAGGCGCAATTGCTGCAAAGGCTATCCAAGCTCGGCTTGAGCGCCGAACTGAGCCAGCGCATCGCTGACACGCTTCGTTCGTCGCGCGACATGGACACATTGTGGCGCGACGCGCTGTCGGTGTTGAGCAGCAAGGTGCCCATACAAGGCGACGACATCATGAACAGCGGCGGCGTCATCGCCTTCGTCGGTCCGACCGGCGTGGGCAAGACGACGACCATTGCCAAACTCGCGGCCCGTTTCGCGCTGCGCCATGGGCCGCGTCACGTCGGATTAATCACCCTCGACAATTACCGCGTGGGCGCCCACGAGCAGTTGCGCGCCTACGGACGAATTCTCGACGTGCCGGTGCGCACCGCTTCGAGCGCCGACGAACTCAATCGCTTCCTCGGCGATATGGAAGACCGCCGATTGGTGCTGATCGACACGGCCGGCGTGAGTCATCGCGACCAACGTATGGCCGATCAGTTGGGGATGCTGCGCCGGCCCGACGGCAAGATTCACAACTACTTGGTATTGGCGTCGACCACGCGCTTGTCGGCGCTGGAGGACATTGCCAACGCCTACCAGCAAGCGCCTATCCACGGCTGCATTCTGACCAAGCTCGATGAAACCACCAGTTTGGGAAGTTCGCTGAGCGCGGTGATTCAGTTTGGTCTTCCCGTCGCGTTCTACAGTGACGGCCAGCGTGTGCCCGAGGATCTCCATCCCGCTCGCGCCGAGACGCTGGTGGAGCGGGCGGTAACGATCATGAAATCGAACGATGCCTTCCTGGAAGACGAATTGCTGACGTACAAGTCCGAGGGAGTATTAACTGATGCTCGGATCTGACGATATGCAAGATCAGGCATCAGGATTACGACGCATGACTAAACCGAAACCTGTTCGAGTTATTGCCGTAACCGGCGGCAAGGGCGGCGTTGGGAAAACCAACGTATCGGTCAACCTTGCTTGTGCCATGGGACAGGCGGGAAAAAAAGTGATGTTGATGGACGCCGATCTGGGGTTGGCGAATATCGACGTCCTGCTGGGGTTGCATCCCAAATTTAATCTTTCGCACGTCATTTCGGGTCAGCGCACGCTGGAGGAAATCATCGTGGATGGGCCGGAGAACGTTCGCATCGTTCCCGCCGCGTCGGGTATAAAGGAAATGGCCAGTTTGTCCACGGCGGAACACGCGGGGCTGATCAAGGCCTTCAGCGACATCAGTCATGCAGTAGACGTATTGTTGATCGACACGGCGGCGGGTATTGCCGAAAGCGTCACCAGCTTTACTCGGGCAGCACAGGAAGTGGTGGTCGTGGTATGCGATGAGCCGGCGTCGATCACGGATGCGTATGCGTTAATCAAGGTGCTTAATCGCGATCACGGGGTATTTAGATACAGGATACTAGCCAACATGGTACACAGTGCGCAGGAAGGCAGGGAACTCTATGGCAAACTAGTGAAGGTTGCGGATCGTTTTCTGGACGTGACCCTCGATTACATGGGCGCCGTCCCGTATGACGAGTACCTG
The DNA here is from genome assembly GCA_021821045.1 of Pseudomonadota bacterium. Classification (GTDB taxonomy): domain Bacteria; phylum Pseudomonadota; class Gammaproteobacteria; order JAADHS01; family JAADHS01; genus JAKACW01. Next base: position 12,972 of record JAKACW010000044.1, on the reverse strand, counting down.
CGAAAAGCGGTACAAAAACAAAGGAGTGTTGTGGATGCCTTTCCTCGGGCGAAAGCGTCGGTTGCGTTCAAGAATCTGGCCCAGAAGGCCGATAACTGGCCAGTACCTACGGTCGCAGGGGGGCATCTTGAGTTTTTTGTAGAGCGGCTGATCCAAGCCACCCAACATGGTGAGGTAGCAGCGGTATGAATGGACTCGTGATGTATACAAATATGGCAAGCAAGGGGGACGCAAACGACTTGGTAACACAGCACGCGCCGCTGGTGAAACGCATTGCGTATCACCTGATGAGCCGTCTGCCGCCAAGCGTTCAAGCGGACGATTTGATTCAGGCCGGGATGATCGGATTGCTGGAGGCTTCGCGAAATTACGACGCGACGCAGGGCGCCAGCTTCGAGACCTACGCCGGAATTCGTATTCGCGGCGCGATGCTGGACGAGATTCGCAAAAACGATTGGGCTCCGCGCTCGGTGCACCGCAAGGCGCGCAAAGTGGCGGAAGCCGTGCGCCAGATCGAAAACATCAAAGGCCGCGACGCGCGCGACAACGAGGTGGCGGAGCAGCTGGGCATGTCTCTCGATGAATACCACCAAGTGCTCCAGGACGCCAGCGGTTATTTGGTGCTGAGCTTCGACGACATGGGTGTGGATGACGAGGCTCTGGCGACGGAAGTATCCCATCATGTCCCTGGTCCGTTTGAGGGATTGCAGCGGGAAGACTTCAAGAAAAGTCTCGCCGAATCGATAGCAGGACTACCGGAGCGTGAGCGTCTCGTGATGACGCTGTATTACGACGAGGAATTGAACCTCAGGGAAATCGGCGCGGTATTGGGTGTTAGCGAGTCCCGCGTCAGTCAGATCCATAGTCAGGCGCTGTTGCGGTTGCAGGCCCGCCTCGGACATTGGATGGCGAGCGAGTAAGTGTAAGTAGAGTGCGGTACTAAAAGGAATGCGTGGAGGTTTGTTTTGGACAAGAACATGAAGATCTTGGTGGTCGATGATTTCTCGACCATGCGTCGCATCATTAAGAATCTCTTGCGCGACCTTGGCTTCACCAATACACAGGAAGCCGATGACGGTGCGTCGGCGCTTCCCATGCTCAAGCAAACTCAGTTCGACTTCTTGATTACCGACTGGAACATGCCTGGGATGCAGGGAATCGACTTGTTGAAGGCGGTGCGCGCCGATCCCGAACTGGCGAAACTTCCCGTGCTGATGGTGACGGCGGAAGCCAAACGCGATCAGATCGTCGAGGCGGCTCAAGCAGGCGTCAATGGTTACATCGTCAAGCCGTTCACCGCGGCAACGTTGAAGGAAAAGATCGACAAGGTCTTTGAGCGCATCGAAGCGGGCGGCTAAAGCGCCAAGCGACCGACGAAAGGGATTTTCAACATGCCGATCAGCGACGAGAATCGCAAACTGTATCTGAATCAAGCGCACGCGCTGCTTGATGCATTGGAATCCGGGTCCATGGATGACGCTGGGACTGTGCTGGACGATTTGACACGATTGCGCGAAACGGGGCTGTTTCAAGAGCTGGGCAAGCTGACCCGGGAACTGCACGATACGCTGCGGAATTTCCAGGTCGATGCGCGTCTTTCGGAGTTGACAAGCTCGGAGATTCCCGACGCGAAAGAGCGCTTGAATCACGTCATCACCATGACTGAGCAAGCGGCGAACCGCACGCTGAGCATCGTGGAGCAGACGTTTCCCCGCACCGAGCAGCTCGAAAAGCGCGCCGGAGAGCTGAAGGCCCAGTGGGATCGCTTCCGCAACCGCGACATGAAGGTCGAGGAGTTCCGCGGTTTGAGCAAGGAAATCGACGAATTTCTTGCGTGGACGGCCGACAACGCGACGCACATTCATCATGGCATGACTGAAGTGATGATGGCGCAGGATTTTCAAGATCTCACCGGCCAGATCATTCGCCGGGTGATCAAGCTCGTGCAAGAGGTCGAGGACGGCCTGGTGGGGCTCATTCGCATTACGGGGCGCACCGTGAAGAAGGAAGAGGAGCCGACTGGGCAACGCGATATCGTCGCCGAAGGCCCGCAAGTTCCGAAGGTGGGCGACACGACCAAGGTGGTGTCCGGTCAAGACGAAGTGGACGACTTGCTGTCAAGTCTAGGATTCTGAGGTTAGCACGATGGCAATTGATACCAGCGACGAGATACTGCAGGACTTCTTGGTTGAAGCGGGCGAGCTGCTTGAGAGATTGGGCGAGCAACTCGTCGAGCTTGAACAGCGCCCGCAGGACAAGGAACTGCTCAACGCCGTCTTCCGCAATTTTCACACGGTAAAGGGCGGCGCTGGATTTTTGAGTCTCGACGCCTTAGTCGAGATCTGTCATCGCGCCGAGGACGTGTTCAACGTGCTGCGCCAAGGCGAGCGGGTCGTCGACGCTGCGCTGATGGACGTCGTGCTGAAATCCCTGGATATCGTCAATCACATGGTGGACGGCGTGCGCAACGGCGTTGATCCGGAGCCCGCCGACCGAGCCGTAATTACGGCACTTGAGCGGTTCACCAAACCGACGAGCGCCGACGATGCTCCCGCCAAACCGGCACCTGCGGCCAAGGCAGCGCCGGCTGAGCCGCCCGCCAAAGACACGGCCGCCGAGCTGTTCGACGAGATGCTGGATGCGGCGAGCAGTGCGCCAGCGGCCGCCCCCGCGGCGCCACAGTCCGTCACGGCAACCGCGTCGAATATCGGCGGCGGTGAGTCCATCAGCGACGACGAGTTCGAGGCGCTGCTGGATCAACTTCATGGTTCTCAGCCTGCCGCGGCGACCAAATCGGTCGCGGCGCCAGCGCCAAAAGCGGCGGATTCAAAGCCGGCGGCGGTTGCGACCGACGGCTCCGACGAGATTTCCGATCAAGAGTTTGATGCGTTGCTGGATCAGATCCACGGCGGCGCCAACGCCGCACAACCGAGCGCGCCGCAAGCGCAAGCCGCCGCGCCGGCGGCCAAGGCTGCGGTCGCGAAACCGGCGGCGCCGAAAGCCGAAGCACCCAAGGCGGCTGCGCCGAAAGTCGAAGCGAAGCCGGCCGCTGCCGTCGCCGCGAAAGCGGAAGACAAGGCGGTCGCGGCCAAGGAAGAAGGCGGTCAAGGCAAAGACGGCGCGCAAGGCGGCGCCCAGGCGGAAACGACCGTCCGCGTCGATACCAAACGCCTGGACGACATCATGAATCTGGTCGGCGAGTTGGTGTTGGTGCGCAATCGCTTGGCGACGCTGCGCGTGCAGATGGCCGATGAAGTCGCGAAAGCGGTCAGCAATTTGGATTTGGTTACCGCCGATTTGCAGAACGCGGTGATGAAGACGCGGATGCAGCCCATCAAGAAAGTGTTCGGCCGTTTTCCTCGCGTCGTGCGCGACTTGGCCCGCAGTCTGAACAAACAGGTGGCGTTGGAACTCAACGGCGAAGACACCGATCTGGACAAGAACTTGGTCGAGGCTTTGGCCGACCCGCTGGTGCATTTGGTTCGTAACGCGGTGGATCACGGCGTCGAGATGCCCGAAGTGCGTATCAAGGCCGGCAAGGATCCCATCGGAACGGTAAGGCTGTCCGCCGAGCAGGAAGGCGATCATATTCTCTTGAGCATCGAGGACGACGGCGCCGGGATGGATCCGGAGGTGCTGCGCCGCAAAGCCGTGGAGAAAGGCATCATGGATGAGGACGCGGCGGCGCGGTTGGACGAATACCAATGCTACAACCTCATTTTCGCGCCGGGCTTCTCCACCAAAAGCGAAATTTCCGACATTTCAGGCCGGGGCGTGGGGATGGACGTGGTCAAGACCCGTATCACTCAGCTCAACGGCACGGTCGAGATCGACTCCAAGAAGGGACGCGGCAGTCGCATCAGCATCAAGGTACCGTTGACTTTGGCCATCATGCCGACGCTGATGGTGCAGCTCGACGAACAGATTTTTGCTTTGCCGCTGGCGAACGTCATCGAGATCTTCGATCACGAAACCGCACGTACCAGCACGGTCGATGGCAAGCGCGTGGTCATCGTGCGCGACAAGGCGATACCGCTGGTCTATCTGGGTAATTGGTTGGTGCGCCGCCGTCGCGGTGCCGCGCCGGCGTCGAATGCCGGCTACGTGGTGGTGGTCAGTTACGGCTCGCAGCATGTGGGCTGCGTGGTCGAGCAATTGATCGGTCAGGAAGAAGTCGTGATCAAACCCCTGGGCTCCATGCTCAGCGGCACATCGGGCCTGGCCGGCGCGACGATCACGGGCAACGGGCGCATTGCGCTGATCCTCGACATGCCTGGCCTGATGGAGGCCTATGGCCGCCGAGCTTAAAGGGAAGTGGCATGGCGGTCCGCGTATTGGTGGTCGATGATTCCCGCTTTTTTCGCCGGCGCGTCGAAGAAATCCTAGCGACGGATCCTCAAATTACCGTTATTGGCACGGCCGAGAACGGTGTTGAAGCGATCGATAAAGTCACGCGCCTTAAGCCCGATGTCGTGACCATGGATATCGAGATGCCCGTCATGGACGGCATCACCGCGGTGCGCCGCATCATGGCTTCGCACCCGACACCGATACTGATGTTCTCTTCATTGACGACCGACGGCGCTCAGGCAACGCTCGATGCGCTGGAAGCCGGCGCGCTGGACTTCCTGCCGAAGAAGTTCGAGGACATTTCCAAGAATCGCGAGGAAGCCAGCAAGGTGCTTTGCGCCCGCGTGCGTCAGTTGGGCGTGCGCAAGCAGTTCGGCGTGTTGCGTCGCCCGGTGGCCGCGCCGACGCGCTCGGTTAATAAAACGGTATTGGCGCCCAAGAACGCCAACGCCGTCCAGTTGGTGGCGCCAAAGCGGGAATCCGCACCGCAACAGACAGCGCGGATTCTTCAGCCGGGCGCGTTGTCCAAATTCTCGGTTCTGGCCATCGGCACGTCGACCGGCGGCCCGATCGCGTTGCAGGAAGTCCTCAACAAATTGCCGCGGGAATTTCCCATTCCGATCGTGCTGGTGCAGCACATGCCGGCTACCTTCACGACCGCCTTCGCGACGCGCTTGGATCGTTTATGCAATATCGAGGTTAAGGAAGCTCGCGACGGCGATCAACTCAAGCCGGGGTTGGCGCTACTGGCGCCCGGCGGTGTGCAAATGGTGATCGAGCGTTACGGCACCGGTGGCGTCGTGCGCATCAAGCCGGCGACCGCGGAGCAGGTGTATAAGCCGTGCGTCGATGTGACGTTTACGTCGCTGGCGAAGCTTTTTCCCGGCAAGGTTTTTTCCGTCGTATTGACCGGCATGGGCGCCGACGGTCGCGAAGGCGTGCGGTTGATCAAGAAGGACGGCGGACTGAGCTGGATTCAGAACGAAGAGACGTGCGTGGTTTACGGCATGCCGGGCGCGGTCGCCGAGGCGGGACTGGCCGATCAGTCCTTGTCTTTGGCGGACATCGGGTCGCAATTGGCGGCAGGGGTGTAGTCAATGGATTTCGGCACGATTATCGGCATTTTCCTCGCCTTGGCCGCCATTGTCGGCGGCAACCTTATGGAAGGCGGCCACACCGAATCATTGATGGTGTTCACCGCGTTCTTCATCGTCATGGGCGGAACACTCGGCGCCTGCATGGTCCAATTTCCCATGTCCACGTTCATGCTGGGGATGAAGATGACGGCGTGGGTGTTCAAACCGCCCAAGCAAGCCCACAGCGAAGCCATCGAGAAAATCGTCAGCTGGAGCAACATCGCCCGCAAAGAAGGTTTGCTGGGTCTGGAAGCCATTTCCGAGAACGAAACCGATGCATTCGCCAAAAAAGGTCTGCAGTTGTTGGTCGATGGCAGCGAACCGGAGACCATTCGAGCCATCATGGAAGTGGACATGGACACTAAGGAGCACGCCGCAACCCAGGGCGCCAAAGTGTTCGATGCTATCGGCGGTTACACGCCGACCATTGGGATCATCGGCGCCGTTATGGGGCTTATCCACGTTATGAACAACCTCGCCGATCCGTCCAAGCTCGGCAGCGGTATCGCGGTGGCGTTCGTGGCGACGATTTACGGGGTCGGTATCGCCAACTTGTTCGCTTTGCCCATGGCCAACAAATTGAAGGCGCTCATTCACGATCAAACCCAGTTCCGGCAAATGATTATCGAAGGGGTGATCTCCATCGCCGAAGGGGAAAATCCGCGCAACATCGAAACGAAGTTGCAGGGCTACATCCACCATTGATCGGTCGCTCGGCGCTGACCGCCGGAATATCTGCGTGCCCCGAGCGGTTTTGCACGGGCACCAATGTTGCATGATTTCGAGCTATGGCGCGCAAAAAAAAGCACGAGGAACATGAGAATCACGAACGGTGGTTGATTTCTTACGCCGATTTCATCACGTTGTTGTTCGCGTTTTTCGTTGTTATGTACTCGGTGTCCTCGGTGAACGAGGGGAAGTTTCGCGTCTTGTCCGACGCTTTGCTGGCGGCCTTCCGATCACCGCAGAAGACGCTGACGCCGATTCAAGTCGGCAACCCCGCCAAGGCGCCGCAGACCGATCATCTGGGTTATCGCCAAACGCCCAACATCATTTCCGCGCCGGACTTGCCGCTGCCCGACGTCGGTCGACACCGTCGCGGCATGGGTGGCGTTCCCGCGCCGATGGCGGAGTTGGCCGATCACATCGAGCAGGCGCTGGCGCGTTTGATCGACGAGGATCTCATTGCCGTGCGCCACAACGATGACTATGTAGAGATCGAAATCAAGAGCAGCTTGCTGTTCGAAGCGGGCAGCACCCAATTGACCGAAGACGCCCGCAAGATCGTGGAAACGCTGGGCAAAGTATTGCGCAACTTCCCCAACTTCATGCGCATCGAAGGGTTCACCGACAACACGCCGCTGACCGGCGGCCCATTCGGTTCAAACTGGGTTTTGTCGGCGGCGCGGGCCGCGAGCGTCGTTCAACATCTGGAGAAAATAGGCGTTCATCCCGGGCGCATGTCGGCGGTGGGTTACGGTGAGCACCGCCCCGTCGCGGACAATGCCACGCCCGAAGGTCGATTCCAAAATCGACGCGTGTCCATCACGATGCTGAATCAGACCGAAGCCGACGAGTTGCGCGAGGACCTGTATCTTGCATCCACGACCAAGGACGGCCGTCCGCCGCGTCAGCAGCCGGGCTACATAGACGAGGGTTCGGGGTGGGCGCCGCCGCGCGATGTCACCAGCGATGCGGTAACGACCACGGGGCGCTTCGATATCTTGGGCTCGCCTATTGGACCGATCGCGCCGCCGGCGGCGCCGCTCGCGCCCCCCGTCGAATATGTCGATCGTGTTCCGTATGTTCCGCCCGTGGATGGGCAAGGAGGAGAGCCGTGAAGGTTTGGGCTATCGCGAATCAAAAAGGGGGCGTGGGTAAAACCACCACCACGGTAACGCTCGCCGGTGAACTCGCGGCGCGCGGCTATCGGACGCTGATGGTGGACATGGATCCCCACGGCTCGCTGACCGGTTACTTCGGCGTCGAAGCGGACAAAGTGTCAGGCGGTGTGTTCTCGCTGTTTCAGCAGGAATCGCCGACGTTGCGCGGCCAAGTCATCGCTACGTGCGTTGAGAATTTGTCGTTCGTTCCGGCGTCGTTGGCCTTGGCGACCGTCGACCGCCAGCTCGGTGCCCGCGAGGGTATGGGGCTGGTGCTGGCCCGCGCTTTGGCGGATGTTCGCGATCAGTTTGACTTTGCGCTCGTCGATTGCCCGCCCATGCTGGGCGTGCCGATGGTCAACGCGCTGGCCGCCTGTCATCGACTCATCGTGCCGGTGCAGACCGAACACCTCGCGCTGCAGGGTTTGGATCGCATGCTGCGCACCATGAGCATGATTCTAAAAGCGGGCAAGCCGACGTTGCCCTACGTCATCGTGGCAACGATGTTCGACAAGCGAACCAAGGCCGCGTATCAAGCCTTGGCGGCGTTGCACGAACAGTACGGCGATCACTTGGCCAATGTGGTGATTCCCGTCGACACGCAGTTTCGCGAAGCAAGCCGCGCGGGTTTGCCGCTGTCGGCGCACGCGCCGCGCACGCGGGGGATGCTGGCCTACCGCGATCTGCTGGAAGAACTGTTGAATCCGACGCCCGTGCAGCACACGGCCGTGGCTTAATTTCGGGGACCCGAATATGTGGAGTAAAGAGACTCAGGAACAATCGTTGGAAGCGTACTTTTCCGGTTTGATGGCGGGCGCCGGCGAAGCCTTGTGGGGAGAGGGCGCGCTGGCTGATCCGCAGCCGTCGACGAAGAAGCGCGGCGAAAGTCGAGCGGCACAGAAGGGGAAAGCCGTCGAGCCGGCGCGGCCGAAGAGTTTTCTCCCCGCGCGGGATGCCGCGTACGTTCACGTGCGGCCGCTGTTGGTGGTCGGATTGAAATTGGCGCTGCCTCAGGCCGCGGTGCGCGAAGTGCGCGAGTTTCCTTCCGCCGCTGCGCAGGGCAATGCGACCGCGCCATGGATTGACGGCGCGTATGCCGACGCGCCCGCGCTGCGGATTATCGACACGGCCCGGGCGGTGGTGCCGTCGAGCCATCCACGTTACGAGGAATTCGTCGCCCGCAAGGCCTACAAGCATGTTGTGGTGCTCAATGGCGGCCAATGGGGCCTGGCTTGCGATGTGGTCGACGAGGACATCATCGTTCCCGGCGCGGCACTGTGCTGGCGCGACACCCCGGGCCAGGATCACCCGTGGCTGGCGGCGACGGTGCGCGATTTTGGCTATGCCCTGGTTGACGTGGAGCGCATGGTCGATCGGTTGGGCTGAGGATGGCACGTAATCTGCTTCAATGTAGGTAGAGGATTTTAAGCGGGCATGGACGCCGGAAAGCCGACGTTTTGACGGCCTACTGGCTAACCCGCTGACGATGAGTGGAATATCCGGCGAAGCGGCCGCATTAAGTCGCTGCTTTGCGCCGCCGCACTAAGGGTTTAAATGCCCGGGCCGATGCAGACGGTAGCGACGCACCGGGGTTTTACTTCTTCCGGTGAATTGAGTCACCAAGGTTCTTTGGCAGGAGTTGGATGGTATGAACCAAGCCGAATTAGCAACGCAGAAAAACAAGGAGAATGATCCCGTTCTCCAGTGGGTCACGTTCCAACTGGGCGAGGAGACCTACGGTGTAAACGTGATGCAGGTGCAGGAAGTGCTGCGCGTCACGGAGATAGCGCCCGTGCCCGGCGCGCCCGACTATGTTCTGGGCATCATCAATCTGCGCGGCAACGTCGTCACGGTGCTCGACACCCGCAAGCGATTCGGCATGGAGACCCGCGACTCGGACGATTCGTCGCGCATTCTGATTATCGAATCCGCCGAGCAGGTCGTCGGGATCCTGGTGGACAGCGTGTCCGAAGTCGTTTATCTGCGCGCGTCGGAAATCGAAGCGGCCCCCAACGTGGGCAATGAAGAAAGTTCGCGCTTCATCCAAGGCGTTTGCAACCGGGAAGAAGAGCTGTTGATTTTGGTGGAGCTGAACAAGCTGCTCACCGAAGACGAGTTGAAGGAAGTTGCGGCGCTCTAAACGGCGCGATGCCGTTGCAGCGCCGATGACGGTCTTGTTGACGTCAAAGGAGGCGGCATGGCCGAGATACGCGATATACCGCCGGTAATGCCGATCTGGCCCAAGAAGGCGCCGGAACAGCCGGTCAGCCGGGAAGAGGAGCGGCGCAAGCGACGCGAATCGCCCGAGGACAATCCGCAAGGCGACGATCATGGCGACGATCAAGGTATCGATGAGTATGCGTAAAGGCAGTAACGATGATTGAGATCTCCGCATTGATCGCATCCTGCGTGGCCCTTGTCGCCATTGTTTACTTGCAGCGTAACAGCGCCCGTCTTAAACGGTGTTTGGTCGAGCAGTCCGACCGCGTAGCGAAATTGCAAGATGAGATTCGCGCTCTGCTCAGCGGCGCCGCCGGCGTGACCGAACATCTCGCCAAAGCCCAATCCCAAATCAAACGGTTGAGCGAGCGTCAGGATCAGTTCGATATGCGCGATCCCCAAGCTCAAGCTTACGACTATGCGATCACGCTGGCCCGTCGCGGCGCGAGCCGTGAAGAGTTGATGGCGCGGTGCGGTTTAGTGCGCGACGAAGCGGAACTGCTGGTGCGCATGTACGGTCTGGAAAAGGCCGGCTGATTCGGCCGCCGAATCGTCTTCCAATCGCGGTAGGAAACCGTTCCCACATCGCAACGACCGACCCACTGTGGGAGCGGATCATTCCGCGATGGATTCGGCGAAGAATTGCGGTAGGAAACCGCTCCCACCTCGCAACGGCAGACCACTGTGGGAGCGGATCATTCCGCGATCGACTCGCCTAAGAATCGCGGTAGGAAACCGCTCCCACGATGAACCGTCAGTCTTTCAATTCACCGCCGCCCTTGCACCAACACCCACGGCGCGACCACCACGGCCCACAGCGTCGCATCCTGCTCCAGCCATTCCCTTGCCTGTTCATCCGCCACGACCATGACTTTCTTCTCGGTCAACCACTGTTGCACCACCGGCTTGTTGTCCGCGACGAACTGGCAGGCGACCTCGACCAGGTCCATACCGTCGGTGACGTGAATGACGCTGCCGGCGGCGAAGAAGCGCTGCAGCGCCGTCCACTGGATCTGGGCGGTTTTGAAGTTCAAGCTCTCGCGATCGATGTTTGTATTCATGGGCTTCAAACGATACCAAAAGTTTCCCGCAACACATAGCCGGTGAAGTAGGCGATGGCGGACGCGCCGCCGCCGGTCAACAACGTTTTCAGACCCGAGGCGAACATGGGCTTGTCGAAGACGTAGCTTTTCAGCATGCCGATGCCAAAGAAAACGCCGGCCGCCAGAAGCGCGCTCCACACAAAAGCAGTTTGTACGTCCGCGGCGCCGCCGAGAAAAGGCAGCAGCGGAATGGCGCCCACCGTCAGAAACGCCAGAAACGTTGCCGCGGCGGATTTCCATGGGTTGGGACTCTCTTTTTGCAGCCCGTGCTCCTCCGTCAGCATGGTATCGATCCACAATTCGCGGTCTTTGCTGATGGTCGCGACGATCTCCTCCAGCACGGCGCCGTCGAAGCCCTTTTTTCTGAATATTTGCCGAATCTCTTCCCGCTCGCCTTCGGGCACTTTGTCGATGTGCAGCGCCTCCTTGCGGCGGGTGTGTTCGATGAACTCGCGCTGGGCCGTGGTCGATTCAAAATTGCTGACTGCCATGCTGAAGCCGTCGGCAAACAAGTTGGCGAAACCCAGAACAAGGGCGACGGAAGGAGGCAGCCCCGCGCCGACCACGCCCGATACCACGGCGAAGGTCGTGACGCAGCCATCGATGCCGCCGAGCACGGCGTCGGAGACGCTTTGCGACCGCGGTTTGATGCCCAGTCGGGCGCTAATCGCGTCGGGATGGTGCTCGCGTTCCAATTGTTTGTCAGCGGGAATACTCATGACTGCTCATTTGGTCGGTGCGGGTTTGCCAATCCGCATGGACGTCATTGCATTCAGCGCCAACTGGTAGGGTCCGTCGGTCGAGTCGCTGGTGGAGATGCTGATGGTCATGAGCCAGCGCCCGTTCGTCATTTTGTAGACGTACGTTCGGGTGGTGACAGGACCGTCCTCACGTTCTTCGACATAGGTGCGCCGCGCTTCGCGCACCTGCGGCTTGAGTATGGCGTTCAGCATGGGCTGAAGCTGACGCCGGGCGTCGGCCGGGCTCACAAACTTGACGAACACGCTGCACAGATTGTCGTCTTGCGCCGCCAGGGCGTATTGAATCCCCTTGTTGTCCACCACCCACGCCTTACCGGGTTTGTCCTGCAAAAACGACTTGTCTTGCGGCGACGGAATCGGCGGGAGTTCATTCTGAGCGATCCATCGGGCGAAACGCTCCGGATCGGGGTAGATCTTGATCCAGCCTTCAAAAAAAAGCCGCACCGCATTGCGGGCCACGATCTCGTCGGAATCCTCTGCGGCGGACTCGGCGCCGATGCTCACGGGTGAATTCACGAGCAGCGCCGCGGCTGCGCAAACGCGGGCGCCGAGCTTACGCATCTTGCATCGGCAGCACGGACGTTCTGCCCGCCATCATGTATGAGAACGCGATGACGCGCGCCACGGCGAGGTAGAGTTCGCGGGGGATTTCCTCGCCGAGTTCCAGTTTGGCCAGTAGTTTGACCAATGCCGCATCCTCATACAGTGGGATGTTGTGGGCTTCGGCCAATCGAATGATTTCCTGGGCCAGCGCGTCTTCGCCCTTGGCGCTGACGCGGGGCGCGTCGCGGCCGTCCCATGTCAGAGCGACGGCGGCGGGTTGGCTGGCGTCGTAGGTTTTGCTCATGCGTGCGTGTCCACCAGAGATTGGTAAATCCTGCTCGTTGCGCCGCGGGGAACCGGACCGTTGACCACGTGAAGCTGCTGCACGGTCAGTCCCGCGCGGATCAGGCTTTGCTCCAATTGCGGCAGGTCGTGGGTCATCCGGGTGGCGGTGTGGCTGTTTTCCGCCGTCATATGGACGTTGACTTGCTTGTTCTCCAACATCACCTTGGCGTGAAAGGGGCCGGTTTCATCGAAGTCGAACGCCAATGTCACGACCCATCGCGCCTCGTGGGGTTTGGCTTTCTTGTCGCCTTCGCGGGTGATCTGCAGCGCAACGACGTCGACCTGGTGGCGGTCCTTGAGCGGCAATTCCACGGTCCACGTCTGCACGTTCGGTTGATCGTCGCCGCCGTGGCTCAATTGGTTGACCCGCACGCGGGACAGAGCGCCTTCGGCTTGCTCCAAGAGCGTCAGCACCAAGCGCTCGAAAGGCCACTGGCTGTCGATTTGCGGCGGCACTCTGGGCTGGGGCTGCGGGGTGGTGCCCTTCAGCGGAGGCGCCTCGAGCAATACGCGCTGCAATGTGGTGTCTGGACGTTCCGTTTCGGCCGGTGCCAGCGGTGACGCGGTCGTCGGGCGAAGGGGCGTTGTTGGCGCGAGAAATACCGTGGTTTCATCGGCAAGCGGCACCGCG
>JAKACW010000043.1 GCA_021821045.1 Pseudomonadota bacterium | reverse complement strand
CGGCCAATGCCGGCCCGACTTCATTTACTCACTTAGTTTTTTGCAACGTGACGAACAAAGCGCATCATATTGCAGGTATAGCCGTACTCGTTGTCATACCAGGCAACCAATTTGACGAAGGTGCCATCCAACGCGATACCTGCTTCGGCATCGAAGATGGATGAATAGCCCACACCGCGGAAGTCGGTGGAAACCACTTTCTCGTCGGTGTACGCCAACGTTTCGCTCAACGGGCCGGACTTGATCGCATCTCTGACGGCGGCGCAGATTTCGTCGTAACTTGCGGACTTTTCGAGTTCGCAAGTCAAGTCGACGACCGAGACGTCCGACGTGGGCACGCGGAAAGCCATGCCTGTCAGCTTGCCGTTCAAAGAGGGCAGCACTTTGCCGACCGCTTTCGCCGCACCGGTGGAAGAAGGAATGATGTTTTCCAAAATCCCGCGGCCGCCGCGCCAGTCTTTTTGCGAAGGACCGTCTACGGTTTTTTGAGTGGCGGTTGCCGCATGTACCGTGGTCATCAAACCGCGCTTGATGCCGAACTTGTCATGCACGACCTTGGCCAAGGGCGCCAGACAGTTCGTGGTGCAAGACGCGGCGGAAACGATCTTCTGACCCTTGTAGGTTTCATGGTTCACGCCGTAGACGAACATGGGCGTGTTGTCTTTCGACGGAGCGGACTGAACGACTTTCTTGGCGCCCGCGTCGATGTGCTTCTGACAGGTTTCCTCGGTCAGGAAGAAACCGGTGCATTCCAGAACGACGTCCGCTTTCACTTCGTTCCATTTGAGATTGGCGGGATCGCGCTCCGCCGTCAGACGGATTTTCTTGCCGTTGACGATCAGGTTGCCGTTGTCGACGGAAATGTCGCCGTCAAAACGACCGTGCACGGAATCGTACTGCAACAGGTATGCGAGATAATCGGGCTCGAGCAAATCGTTGATTGCAACAACTTCCATATCCTTGAATTCTTTTGCAATCGCACGGAATGCCATGCGTCCGATACGGCCGAAACCGTTTATACCAACTTTAATCGTCATGCTGCCTCCCAACAATATTTAACAAAAAACAAAAAACTCAAATCGTGGACTTATTGTTTCTGCGCCAAATCAGCGTTGACCCATCACCGCTTCAGTGGCTTCGACAACTTTCTCCACCGTGAATCCAAAGTGCTTGAACAAGTCACCGGCCGGAGCGGATTCGCCGAACGAGTCCATGCCGATCACCGCACCGTCGAGACCGACGTAACGCCGCCAGTACTCGCTCACGCCCGCTTCGACAGCGACGCGCGCGCGCACGTTCTTGGGCAGCACAGACTCGCGATAGGCCGCATCCTGCGCATCGAACACATCCGTCGCCGGCATGGATACTACGCGAACTTTGCGACCCTTCTCGCTGAGCACTTTCGCCGCGTCAACCGCCAACTGAACTTCGGATCCGGTCGCGATCAAGATGGCCTGGGGCGTGCCGTCGCAATCCACAAGCGTATAGCCGCCGCGCGCGATATTCTTCAACTGGGCGTCGGTGCGCGTTTGGTGCTTCAGGTTCTGACGGGAGAAAATCAACGCCGCGGGGCCTTTGCGCCGATCAACCGCGTACTTCCATGCCACCGCCGATTCCACGGCGTCGCACGGGCGCCACAAAGACATGTTCGGAATGTAGCGCAGCGTGGCCACTTGCTCGACCGGCTGGTGCGTCGGACCGTCTTCGCCCAGGCCAATGGAGTCGTGGGTGTAGACGAAAATGCTCTGCACTTTCATCAACGCCGCCATGCGCACGGCGTTGCGCGCGTACTCCGAAAACATCAGGAAGGTGCCGCCGTAAGGAATGAATCCGCCATGCAGCGACATGCCGTTCATGATGGCGGACATGCCGAATTCGCGAACGCCATAGTAAATGTAGTTGCCGTCGGACACGGTTCTGCTGACGGGCTTGGAGCCCGAATACATGGTCAAGTTGGAACCGGCCAAATCCGCCGAGCCGCCGATCAACTCCGGCAACAGGGGCGCGTAGCCGGTGATGGCGTTTTGCGAGGCCTTGCGAGTGGCGATGGTCTCGCCCTTTGAATTCACCGTATTGATGAAGTCCCAAGCTTTGGCGGCCCAGTCTTTCGGCAGGTCGCCCTTCATGCGACGCTGAAATTCGGCGGCCAGGTCGGGAAACGCGGCTTGATACTTGGCGAACTTGTCGCGCCAAGCGCTCTCCGCCTTGTTGCCTTTGTCTTTAGCGCTCCAACCGGCGTAGATCTCATCGGGGATAACGAACGGCTCGTATTTCCATTCGAGGTTCGCGCGGGTCGCTTTCAGTTCTTCGTCGCCCAGCGGTGCGCCGTGGCAGTCGTGGCTGCCGCACAGATTAGGCGCGCCGAAACCGATGACGGTCTTGCAGCAAATCATCGACGGCTTGTCGTTCACCGAACGGGCTTCCATGATGGCTTTGCGAATGGCTTCCGAATCGTGGCCATCCACGTTGCGCACGACGTGCCAGCCGTAGGCTTCGAAACGCTTCGGCGTGTCATCGGTGAACCACCCTTCGACGTGGCCGTCGATGGAGATGCCGTTGTCGTCGTAAAACGCAATCAGTTTGCCCAGACCGAGCGTGCCGGCCAGGGAGCAGGCTTCGTGCGAAATGCCTTCCATCAAGCAGCCGTCGCCCAGGAACACGTAGGTGTAGTGGTCGACAATGTGGTGACCGTCGCGATTGAACGTTCCCGCCAGCACCTTTTCGGCGAGCGCCATGCCGACGGCGTTGGTGATGCCTTGACCGAGGGGACCCGTGGTGGTCTCCACGCCTGGCGCGTACCCGTACTCGGGATGTCCCGGAGTTTTCGAGTGCAGCTGGCGGAAGCGCTTGATTTCATCCATCGACAAGTCGTAGCCGGACAGATGCAGCAACGAGTAAACCAGCATCGAGCCATGGCCGTTGGACAAAACGAAGCGGTCGCGATCGGCCCATTTGGGATTGGCCGGGTTGTGTTTCAAGAAATCGTTCCACAACACTTCCGCAATATCCGCCATGCCCATGGGCGCCCCAGGGTGGCCGGATTTTGCTTTCTGCACCGCGTCCGCGCTGAGAATACGCACGGCGTTGGCCAGGTCTCTACGTGAGGGCATGAGATTCTCCTCTAAATTATAAAAGTCACGAAATCACCAGCACTCCGAAATCTTTGCAGGCACGGAGTACGTTTTGAATTCTGGGAACGTTTTGTCCCGCTGAACGGGCGCGCCTGAGCGCGTCTCCCGCACTACCACCAACTCCCCAAGTTTTTCTTTACTTCAATAACCACCTCTTCGCCCGACCGCGACGCGCGATGCATTCTGTTGCAACAGCGGAATGGGCGAAAAATAGAGGTTTTTCAGTATTCTTGATTTATCCCCTCGTCTACCGCGACAGGAGGCGGGAAATCTTATCACAGAACATTGGCTATTGTCCGGCTCCCGCCGCCAGGGCCTCCAGGGCCGTCAACAACTGCGCGATCACCAATGCCGAGGACACTTGGGACTCCCCCCGTGGGCCGATGATCACCCCCAAACCTGCGGTTTTTACATCTTCCCGTTTTTTCGCGATCTGGCCCCACAAAGCCTTCTGGACTTCCAAATACGCCGCGTCTGGCGCGGTGACTGGGATGTCCAGGCGATCCACAGGTATACCCATATCCCGATCAAGGCTTATCTTAATTCCCGCATGATCGGCGGAAAATAGCTCCGTCAAATTGGGTCGGGGCAACGTCGGGCGCAAGATGAGCGATACCCGCTCAACGGCGGCGCTCTTACCCTTGCCGCTCGCGGCGGCAAGCCGAACGACCAAGTCCGCCCACTTGCGTTGGGGCTCGATGAACGCCTCGCTGTCAGCATGCCAGTGCTTCATCTCGGTGCGCACGTCCGCTTCGGCCCGCTGACGCACGTCGACATCGCGGGTCAATTTCCACTGCGTCTTTAACGCCTCATCAGGCTCCAGGAAAATCTTCAAATCGAAGATGCTGCGCAACTCGGGCGTCGCGAAGGACTGCAGGCCTTCGGCGATGATGATTTCGCAGGGTTCTTGATAAATCGAGCGCTCGAACACGCCGTTGGTGCGGTTGTACAGCGGCCGCAAGATCGCCTGGCCTTCCCGCAGCAAGGCAAGGTGCTGCGCCATGATATCCAGGTAATAAACATCGGGATGAATCCGTGAATAGCGCGCTTCTTGCCGCTCCAGACGTGTAAACCGGCGGTAATCATCCAGACACACCACCACCGCGCGCTGCGGGCCGAAAACGGAGGCCAAACCCGCCGCGAAACCGCTTTTCCCGGCACACGCGTCAGCGGCAATGCCGACCACTGTGGGTTTGGTCGAGATACTCATTGGTGTTCGATTTCGACGGCGGTGAGCTCGGCCTCTTCGGCATGGAACTTCACCGCCAGCGGCTCGTGCCGACCCTGCACATCTTTAAGGAGCCGTGCATCGGCCCGAAACGTGATGAACTTGCCGGTTTCGAAGTCTTTGATCGTAAATTCGCCGGCGTCGACATCGACGTTGGCGACGCGCCCCAAGTGGACGTCCGGGCCAGCGGCATTGCACGCGAGGGCCGGTGTCCCGGCGGCGGTGGCCACGCCTGCCAGACTCACAAAAACTATCCATTTTTTCATTGCATCCCTCCCTTATACCCAGCGGAGCCACTTCCGGGTGGCCCAGGCGTGGCGCAAATATTACGGCACAACGGTCCCATGCGCCACCGACCGCCCTTGGTTTGATTGTGCCCACGCGGCGGTAGATGTAAAATTCCGCCTCGGCGTTTGAGCCGCGGCTGCGCAATGCCCGGGCGGGCCCGCATCGACAATTCGGATAAATCAGCGTTTTACCTGGAGACAATACATGACCGAAAGTTATTTGTTCACGTCGGAATCGGTTTCGGAAGGCCATCCCGACAAAATCGCAGACCAGATTTCAGACGCGATCCTCGATGCGATTCTCGCTCAGGACCCGAAAGCACGCGTCGCCTGCGAAACCATGGTCAAGACCGGCATGGTCATCGTCTCCGGCGAAATCACCACGACCGCATGGGTCGATATGCAGGATGTGGTGCGCCGACGCATCCGCGACATCGGCTACGACAAACCGGAACTGGGCTTCGACTGGGAATCCTGCGCGGTGCTCACCGCCATCGACAAGCAGTCCCCCGATATCGCCATGGGCGTCGACGAAGGCGAAAGCCACGAGCAAGGCGCCGGCGACCAAGGCCTCATGTTCGGCTACGCCAGCAATGAAACCGATGTATTGATGCCCGCCCCGATCACCTATGCCCATCGCATGGTCAAGCGCCAGGCGGAAGTGCGCAAGAACGGCACGTTGACCTGGCTGCGTCCCGACGCGAAGAGTCAAGTAACGTTCGTCTATGAAGACGGCAATCCCGTTGGCGTCGATGCGATCGTACTGTCGACGCAACATTCGCCGGACATCAAATACAACGCGCTCAAAGAAGCGGTCATGGAAGAAATCATCAAGCCGGTTTTCCCGGCGGAGTGGCTCACCAGCAAGACGCGCTACTACATCAACCCGACCGGCCGTTTCGTCATCGGCGGCCCGGTGGGCGACTGCGGACTGACCGGACGCAAGATCATCGTCGACACCTACGGCGGCATGGCCCGTCACGGCGGCGGCGCGTTCTCCGGCAAGGACCCGTCCAAGGTTGACCGCTCCGCGGCATACATGGGCCGCTATGTGGCGAAGAACATTGTCGCCGCCGGTTTGGCCGATCGCTGCGAAATCCAAGTGTCTTACGCCATCGGTGTGGCTCAGCCCACGTCGATCACCGTGCAGACGTTCGGCACCGGCAAAGTCTCCGACGCCACCATTACCAAGCTGGTTCGCGAACACTTCGACATGCGGCCCAAGGCGATCATTTCGGGGCTCAACCTGTTGCGCCCGATTTACAGCGCTACGGCGTCTTACGGTCACTTCGGCCGCGACGAAAAGGATTTCACATGGGAACACACGGACAAAGCCGACGCGTTGCGTGACGCCGCCGGCCTTTAAAACTCATTCGCACCTACATCGCCCTTTTTTGAGGAGTTAAACATGGTTCAATCACCGGTCAAATCCCTGAGCCCGGACTACAAAGTCGCCGACATCGCGCTGGCGAAGTGGGGCCGCAAGGAAATTTCCATCGCCGAAACCGAAATGCCGGGGTTGATGGCATTACGCGAGGAATACAAGAACAAGAAACCGCTCAAGGGAGCCCGTATCGCCGGTTGCCTGCACATGACCATCCAAACGGCGGTTCTGATCGAAACGTTGATCGACCTCGGCGCCGAAGTTCGCTGGTCGTCCTGCAACATTTTTTCGACGCAGGATCATGCGGCCGCCGCCGTTGCCGCCGCCGGCGTGCCGGTTTTCGCTTGGAAGGGCGAGACGGAAGAAGAATTCTGGTGGTGCATCGACCAGACGATCTTCGGACCCAACGGCTGGCGTCCCAACATGATTCTCGACGACGGCGGCGATCTGACCGTCATCATGCATCAAAAGTACGGCGAATTGTTGGATGACGTGCGTGGCCTGTCCGAAGAAACCACCACCGGCGTTCACCGCTTGTACGAAATGATGAAAAAGGGCGAACTCAAGGTTCCCGCCATCAACGTCAACGACTCGGTCACCAAGTCCAAGTTCGACAACTTGTACGGCTGCCGCGAATCCCTGCTCGACGGCATCAAGCGCGCCACCGACGTCATGATCGCGGGCAAGATTTGCGTGGTCCTGGGTTATGGCGACGTCGGCAAGGGCTGCGCCCAGTCTTTGCGTGCTTTGGGCGCAACCGTCTGGATTACCGAAATCGACCCGATTTGCGCCCTGCAAGCGGCGATGGAAGGCTTCCGCGTCGTGACAATGGATGAAGCGGCCGCGGTGGGCGACATCTTCGTCACCGCCACCGGCAACATCAAAGTCATTACCCACGATCACATGGTGAAGATGAAAGATCAAACCATCATCTGCAACATCGGACACTTCGACTCGGAAATCGACATCGCGTCGCTGAGAAAATATGAGTGGGACGAAATCAAACCCCAGGTCGACCACGTCGTGCTGCCAAACGGCAATCGACTGATCGTGCTGGCCCAAGGCCGGCTGGTCAATCTGGGCTGCGCCACGGGTCACCCGAGCTTCGTCATGTCGGCGTCGTTCACCAATCAGGTCATCGCGCAGATCGAGCTGTGGAACAACGCGGACAAATACGAGAACAAGGTTTACGTGTTGCCCAAGCACCTGGACGAAAAGGTCGCTCGCTTGCACTTGAAGAAAATCGGCGCCCATTTGACGACCATGACCAAGGAACAAGCCGACTACATCGGCGTGCCGGTCAACGGCCCGTTCAAGCCGGAGCACTATCGCTACTAGGCGAGTCGGGTCAATAATCGCGGAATAATCCGCTCCCACAAATTTGAAGCTCATTGTGGGAGCGGTTTCCTACTGCGATTCGAGAAGGAACAAGAAAAATGGCGACCCAGATCTTCAGTTTCGAGTTTTTCCCGCCTAAGTCCGAAGAAACCGCCGAAAAGCTGCGCCAAGCGTGGAACACGCTATTGCCGTTGGGTCCGAAGTATTGTTCCGTCACGTTCGGTGCCGGCGGCAGTACCCAGCAAGGCACGTACGAAACAATCAAGGAGTTGGTGCAGCGCGGTGTGGACGCCGCCCCGCATCTGTCGTGCATCGGTTCGACGAAAAGCAATATTCGCGAAATTCTCCAAAGGTATCGCGACGCGGGCGTGCACCGAATCGTGGCGCTGCGCGGCGATATGCCCTCGGGCATGCAAGAGGCCGGCGAGTTCCGCCATGCCAACGAGTTGGTGGCGTTCATCCGCAGCGAAACAGGCAGCCATTTTCACATCGAAGTCGCCGCTTATCCGGAAGTCCATCCCCAAGCGGCCAACGCCCAAGTCGATTTGAAAAATTTCAAACGCAAGGTGGACGCCGGAGCCAACGCCGCCATCACCCAGTATTTCTTCAACCCGGACGCCTATTCGGCATTCGTCGACGCCAGCACGAAACTGGGCATCACCGTTCCCATTGTGCCCGGCATCATGCCCATCACCAATTACTCCCAGTTGGCCCGCTTCTCCGATGCCTGCGGCGCGGAGATCCCGCGCTGGATCCGCAAACGGCTGGAGTCGTTTGGCGATGATCGGGCCGCGATCAAGGCTTTCGGCCTCGAAGTGGTCACGCATCTGTGCGAGAAACTGTTGGCCGGCGGCGCGCCCGGCCTGCACTTCTACACCATGAACCAGGCCGAAGCCACGACAGCCCTATGGCGCAATCTCAAGCTCGACGCACGGTAATATGAACCGTGACGCAACGTCCTGCGGTGGGAGCGGATCATTCCGCGATGCTTCGCTGGAATCGTCACAATGGCCGAATCAAATCGCGGCTCGACGCCCAAGCCAACTCGATGCGGTGTTAAAGTAGTGCGCATAGCGTCCTAAGCGGACCCCGCCCATGGCAAACCCACAGAACACCAACGCATCCTGGGTCGAGCGCGATCTCGCCGCGCTGTGGCACCCCTGCACCCAAATGCACGATCACCAATGGCTGCCGCTGATCCCGATCGCGCGCGGTCAGGGCGTGTGGATGGAAGACTACGATGGCAAACGCTATCTCGACGCCATCAGTTCCTGGTGGGTCAACATCTTCGGACACAGCCATCCGTTCATCAACGCCGCGCTGAAAGGGCAGCTCGACACCCTGGAGCATGTGATGCTGGCGGGATTTACCCATGCCCCCGCCATCGAACTGGCCGAAAAACTCGTTCGCATCGCCCCCACCGGTTTGACGCGCGTGTTCTTTACCGACAACGGCTCCTCGGCGGTCGAAGTCGCGCTCAAAATGAGCTTCCACTCTTGGCTCAACGTCGGCGAGGGGCAACGACGCAAGTTCATCACCCTTTCCAACAGCTACCACGGCGAAACCCTTGGCGCCCTCGCCGTGGGCAATGTTCCGCTGTACAAAGACACCTATGGGCCGCTGCTGATGGAGTGCCTCACCGCGCCCTCGCCCGATGCCTACGCCGCGGAGCGGGACGAATCGAGCGCGCAGTACGCCGCGCGGTGCGCTCAGGCCTTGGAGCAACTTCTGATCCGCCATGCCGCCGAAACCTGCGCCGTCATCGTCGAACCACTGGTACAGTGCGCCGGATCGATGCGCATGTACGATCCAGCCTACCTCACGCAACTGCGCGCCCTGTGCGATCGCTACAACGTCCACCTGATTGCCGACGAAATCGCCGTCGGCTTCGGCCGCACGGGCACGCTGTTCGCCTGCGAACAGGGCGACATCACGCCGGACTTCATGTGCATCGGCAAGGGTCTCACCGGAGGTTATCTTCCGCTCGCCGCTGTTCTCACCAAAGACGCCATCTACGACGCGTTTTACGCGCCCTACGAGGCACAAAAGGCATTCCTGCATTCGCATAGCTACACCGGCAATCCGCTCGCCTGCCGCGCGGCGCTGGCCACGCTGGAGTTGTTCGACCAACAAAAGCCTTTGCAATCCAACCGAGCATTGGCGCAGCGCATGAAAAGCAACGTCGAGTCTTTGCGCAATCATCCCCATGTCGGCGACATCCGCCAGACCGGCATGATCCTGGCCATCGAGTTAGTCAAGGAAAAGCGTTCCCGTGAACCTTTCCCCTGGCAGGAACGCCGCGGCGTCCGCGTTTACCAATACGGCTTGCAGCACGGCGTTCTGCTGCGCCCCCTCGGCAATGTGGTGTACTTCATGCCGCCCTACGTCATTACCGAGGACGAAATCGATCTCATGACTCAAGTCGCCGCCGACGGCATCGCTCGGGCAACCAAGGACTAGCTCGGGCGACGCGATGCGCATACCGCGAGTACATCTCCCAGGTCCACTATCCGATGGCGGCACGATAAAAGTAGCCGACAAGACACTGCACTACCTGACTCGCGTCTTGCGCTTGGACAACGATTCACCGCTCATCGTGTTCAATGGACAGAGCGGCGAATACGACGGCGTGCTGGTCAACGTCAGCAAGAAGCAGGCCGAGATCCGCGTTTCCACCTTTCGGCCGGACGATCGCGAGAGCCCACTGCATATGGTGCTGGCTCAGGGATTGGCCAAAGGCGAGAAAATGGATTGGATCGTGCAGAAAGCCACCGAGCTGGGCGTCAGCGAGATCGTGCCGCTGTTCACCCGCTACAGCGACGTCAAACTCAACGACGAACGCGCGGAGCGGCGGCAACACCATTGGCAGGAGATCGCCATCAGCGCCTGCGAACAATGCGGCCGCAATCGCTTGCCCATGATTCACGCGCCGATAGCGCTGGACGTTTGGATGAGCGAACTTCCCCCGCGCGCCGAAGCCGAGCAACGGCTCATTCTAAATTTGGCGGCTGAGTCGCACATTTCGAACACCGTGCCACACCGGGCCATCGTGCTTGTGGGACCGGAAGGCGGTTTTCGTGAGGATGAAATCACACAGGCGGGGATGATGGGATTTTCAAGCTGGCATCTGGGTCCGCGCATACTCCGCGCCGAGACCGCTGCCGTTAGCGCCGTTAGCCTGCTCCAGGCGCGGTGGGGTGACTTGCGTTAACCGGGGTTCGCTCGCCCTGTGGGAACGGTTTCCTACCGCGATTCTTGTCGGCTCAATCGCGGAATAAACCGCTCCTACTCTTCGCCGCTCGTTTCGATACCGACCGTTTCGTCGACCAAAAACAGCGGGCGACGCTTGAGTTCGTCGTACATGCGGCTTAGATACTGACCAATAATTCCAAGACCGATCATGATCATGCTGCCGGTGAATAGAATGGTCATTTCCAAGGTCGCAAAACCGGAGACCGCATTGCCCGCCAACCGCGACATGATCGCTTCGAGCCCCAACACAACCGATATGGCCAGCATGAACAGTCCCATCACGGGGATCAACTTCAACGGCAGCGATGAATACGCGGTCAGCGTATTCCACGCATAACGCAGCAGATCCGTCAAACGCCACTGCGAAACACCCGCCTTGCGCTGCGCAACCTTGAAGGGCAAGGACACTTGGCGATAACCCATCCAGGTGCTCAGGCCGCGATGAAAGCGGCTGTGCTCCGGAAAGCGCTCCACCAGCAAGCGCGCGATCTTGGCATCCAGCAGCTTAAAGTCCGAACTGCCCACCATGTCGAAACCGGCGATTTTGGAAAACATGCGGTTGAAAAACTGCGCGGCAAAACGATGAAACGTGCCGCCGAACAACCGCTCTTCCTTGACGCCGTGAACGATCATCGCCCCGTCGCGCCACTGTTCAACCATCTTCGGAATCAACTGCGGGGGGTGCTGCAAGTCCGCGTCAAGGGTAATCACCGCGAGACCGCGCGCGACACGCATGCCCGCCATCAGCGCGGCTTCCTTGCCGAACCCGCGTGACAATCGCACACCCTTGATTCGGCTGTCGGCGGCGTGTGCTTCGCGAACGATGGCAAACGTCCCGTCGTCCGATCCGTCATCGACGACGATCAGTTCAAAATGCTCAGTGACACCGCGCATCACGCCGGCGATGACCTCCAGCGAATGGCGCAGCACCGCTTCCTCGCTGCGCGCCGGCACGATGACGCTAATCTCAACTTTAACTTCACTGGGCATCGGTCTGTCCATTCTTGTCCAGTTTCCCCTCTCGGGGTCGACGCATGAAATACCACAAAGCCACTCCCGCGCCCGGGATAACCGACAACCAAAACACCGCCAGATAAGCGATCGACAAAGCGACTGCCTGATTGGTATCGACGCCCAACAGGGCCAAGAGCCCAACCAAACCGGCCTCTCGCACGCCCATCCCGGCGAAAGAGATGGGCAAGATTTGCATAAACATAACGCTCGGCACAACAAAAAAATAGTGCAGCCACGACATTTCAATGTGCAATGCTTGACCAAGACTCACATAGGCAAAGACGATGGCGCATTGGCTGGCAATGCTTAGAATCAGCGCATTGACGCTGACAATGGGATGACCGGCATAATTCTCCAAGGCTTCGAACAGTCGCAACAACAATTCGCGCACCCTCGGCGAGCCGAAACCGGCTAACGTCCGCTTCAAGGCGCCCGCCATTCGGCGCGCGACCCAAATCAATAAACCCATGCAAGCCAAGACCGCGATCACCGGACCGAAGCGCAAGATGCCGCCGATCTGCAACGTCGCCGCGATCGCAACCCAAAGCGTCGTCGACATGAGCACCACACCGGCGAGACCCAACAATCGATCGACCACCGTCGATGCAACCACGGCGTGTAAATCGAAGCCGCGCCGCGTCAGGTAATACGCCCGCACAGCGTCGCCGCCGACGCTGCTCGGCAGAACGTGGTTATAAAACATGCTGAGCAAGTATTCGGGAACGATCGTTCGCAACGGACTGTGCATTCCAACACAGCGCAACAGGATGCCCCAGCGAAAAAACGCAATGACATAGGCCAGCGCCAGTGCCGCCAGCGCCCAAGCCACGGCGGCCATGTCGAGTCGGCCAAGCGTTTGACTGAGCGCCTGCGGATCAGCAAGGCGCACGACCCAAACCAAAAGTGTGACGGTGATCACACCTTTGACAAGCCATCCCCAGCGTCGGCGGCGTTTGACGTCCATGTTCGAGGCGAAATCCTTCCGCAATTCAGATACGTATTCAATTTATCGAGTGATGACCCGATATTGTTATACTGATTTTTAATCGGAATTCATGAATCCACAGAATTAGCGAGATGATTACCATGGCCAATCTGTCCGTTCGTACCGAGATCTACCGCCGTCACCGCATTCATGGATTTACCTTGTTGGAAGTCATGATCGCCCTGGTAATTGTCGCGATCCTGGCGGCAATTGCCTATCCGAGTTATCGCGACAGCGTGACGCGGACCCGCCGAGCGGAAGGTAAGGCGGCGCTGCTGGATTTGGCGAATCGCATGGAACGTTATTTCATCGACCGCAATACCTACGCCACAGCGACGATTGCCGCGGGTGCGACGACGGACGTTTTGGGCAGCAATTTGACGGAGAACGGCTACTACCAAATGCAGATTCAAGCGCAAGCCGCGACGACGTACACCATTAGAGCGGTTCCGCAAGGGCAACAAGCGACCAATGACGCGACTTGCGGAAATCTGACGTTGACGAACGCGGGGGTCAAAGGAATCTCCGGCGGCGGCAACGCCCAGGATTGTTGGCGGCGCTAATCGCAGCAACCTCCGCTCATACGATTTCGCTGTGGGAGCGGTTTCCTACCGCGATTTTTCGACGAATTCGTCACACCGGCCCCACTCATCGCGAAATGATTCGCTCCCACACTTGAGTTCACATTCCGCCGTGGGAGCGGATTCATCCGCGATATGAATCGGCGCGGACACCAACCCGTCACGCCTTGCGCAGCTCCTTCGGCAAACTGAACACCACATTCTCTTCCCTGCCGCGCAGTTCTTGAACCGTCGCGCCCTTCTCTTCCAGCAGGCGCAGCACATCCTTGACGAGGACTTCGGGCGCGGACGCTCCGGCGGTCACGCCCACACTGTCGGCGCCCTCGATCCACTCGGGACGGATCTGCGCCGCATTGTCGATAAGATAAGCACGGGCGCCTTCCTTCTCGGCGATCTCCCGCAGACGATTGGAGTTGGAGCTGTTTTTCGACCCGACGACCAGCACAACCTGACTTTCCGCCGCCAGGGTTTTCACCGCATCCTGGCGGTTCTGTGTCGCATAGCAGATATCGTCCTTGCGCGGCCCGCGCACGCCGGGGAATTTGCGCTGCAGCGCGGCGATGATTTCTTTGGTGTCATCCACCGATAGGGTGGTCTGGGTCACGAACATGGCTGAGTCGGGGTTGCGCAGCGCTAACGTCTCGACGTCCGCCACATCTTCCACAAGATAGACGCCACCGCCGGCATTGTGGCGCTCATACTGCCCCATGGTGCCTTCCACCTCGGGATGGCCTTCATGGCCAATCAGGATCACTTCCCGGCCTTCCTCGGCGTGCTTGGCGACTTCGATGTGAACCTTGGTCACCAGCGGGCAGGTGGCGTCGAACACCCGCAATTCACGCTCCTGCGCCTCGCGCCAGACCGCTTTGGAAACACCGTGGGCGCTAAAGATCACCGTCGCACCATCAGGCACGTCACGCAGCTCATCAACGAATATGGCGCCCTTCCGACGCAAGCCATCCACCACGAACTTGTTGTGGACGACTTCGTGGCGCACAAAAATCGGCGCGCCGAACATTTCCAGGGCGCGCTCGACGATCCCGATAGCGCGGTCGACGCCGGCACAGAAGCCGCGGGGATTAGCTAAATACACTTGCATAAACTTCTCTGTCTCACTCTTGTTGCGTGGGAGCGGTTTCCTACCGCGATTCGTCGCCCGAATCATCGTCTGCGCCGAACCAAATGGCGGAATGATCCGCTCCCACAAGATACGGCGATTCACCTGTGGGAGCGGTTTCCTACCGCGATTCTTTGTCTCCGCGCAAACTATGCCAAATCAACAACGCCGCGCCGACGGTGATGGCCGAATCGGCGATATTGAACGCCGGCCAATGCCAGCGATCGTAATACACATCGATAAAGTCCACGACGTAACCCAAGCGCACCCGGTCGATCACATTGCCGATCGCGCCGCCCAAAATCAGCGCCAGCGCCGCACACTCCGTCCACACACGGGCATTGAGCCGCCGCAACCACCAAATCAACCATGCGCTCACGCCCAAAGCCAGCACGGTGAAGAACCAGCGTTGCCAACCACCGGCGTCGCTCAGAAAGCTGAACGCCGCCCCCAGATTGTGAGCCAAGGTGAAGTTGAAGCCGGGAAACACCGGCACCGGCACGCCGTAGTCCAAGCTCGAACTGGCGATGAACTTGGTGAGGTGATCCAACACGATCACTACCAGACTCAGCCACAGCCAAACCAGGCCGGATCTCTCTTTAACCGTCGTGGCAGTAACCGTGCTCATACGAAACGCCGCGGCTCGCCGGCACCCGCAACGTTGGTAACGCAGCGGCCGCACAGTTCCGGATGTTCGGCATTGGAACCCACATCGTCCCGATGATGCCAGCAACGCACACATTTCGGATGGGCCGTGGCCGCGACTTTGACCGCCACCTCTTCGCCGCCCTCCAACCGCTCCGTTGCCGCATCGGCGGGTTTCGCCGCAAAGTCATGCACGCGCGCATAAGACGTGATGAACGCGAAGCGCAGTTCGTCGCCCAACATATCCAATTGCTGCTTGATCGCGGGCGGCACATAGAGATCAATCTCGGCGTCCAGGGACGAACCGATCGCCTTGGCCACCCGCAACTGCTCCAGGGGCCGGGCAACCACTTCGCGCAATTGCAGCAAACGCTGCCAAAACACGTTATCCAAACCCGGCCCTTCGCCGAGCTTGGGAAAGTTATGCCACGTCTCGAAGAACACCGACTTGCCGCGCCGGCCCGGGATGTATCCCCACACTTCCTCCGCCGTGAAACTGAGGATGGGCGCCAGCCAGCGCACCATGGCTTCGCTGATGTGATACAGCGCCGTTTGGGTGGAGCGCCGCGGCAGACTGTCTTTCTGCGTGGTGTACTGCCGGTCCTTGATGACGTCGAGATAAAAGCTGCCCAGATCCACGGCGCAGAAGTTGTGCACCTTCTGGTAGATGGTGTGAAACTCGTAGGCGTCGTAAGCGCTGACGATTTCCGTTTGCAGCAAGGCCGCGCGCTTGAGAATCCAGCGATCCAGCGCGATCAACTCGCTGTCGGTGACCGCGTGCTTGGAGGGATCGAAACCCACCAAGTTGGCCAGCAAGAAACGCATCGTGTTGCGAATGCGCCGGTAAGCATCGGCGGTGCGCTTGAGAATCTCGTCGGAGACGCTCATCTCGCCGCGATAGTCCGTCGCCGCCACCCACAAACGCAGAATGTCCGCGCCCAGGGAGTTCACCACCTGCTGCGGCGCCACCACGTTGCCGGCGGACTTGGACATCTTCATGCCGTTGGCATCGACGGTGAAGCCGTGGGTCAGCACAGCGCGATAGGGCGCCGAACCGCGCATGGCCACCGACGCCAGCAACGACGATTGGAACCAGCCGCGATGTTGATCCGAGCCCTCCAGATAAAGATCCGCCGGGCAAGTGAGTTCATCGCGCCGTTCCAGCACGGCGACATGAGTCACACCGGAATCGAACCAGACATCCAATGTATCCGTCACTTTCTCGTAGGCGGCGGCCTCGTCGCCCAGGATGTGTTCGGGGTCGAGATCGAACCAGGCGTCGATACCGCCTTCCTCGATGCGCTTCGCCACCGCTTCGATCGACGCTTCGGTGCGCGGATGCAGCGCGCCGGTTTCCTTGTGCACGAACAACGCGACGGGCACTCCCCAATTGCGTTGCCGTGAGATACACCAGTCGGGACGGTTACCCACCATGCCCTCGATGCGCGCCTGTCCCCAATCCGGCGTCCACGCGACTTGTTTGATGCAGGCCAAGGCGCGCTCGCGCAAACCGTTCTGCTCCATGCTGATGAACCACTGGGGCGTGGCGCGGAAAATGATCGGCGTCTTGTGGCGCCAACAGTGGGGATAGCTGTGACTCAGGCGCGCTTCCCGCAGTAATGCTCGTTTCGCCTTGAGCACTTCGATAACGTGCTCGTTGGCTTTGAACACATGCTCGCCGGCGAACAACGGCGTATTGGGCAGAAACTTGCCGTCGCCACCCACCGGATTGTCGACAGCCAGACCGTAACGCTGTCCGGCAACATAGTCTTCCTGACCATGACCCGGCGCCGTATGTACCGCGCCGGTGCCCGCTTCAGCCGTAACGTGATCGCCGACGATGATCGGCACTTCGCGCTCGTAAAAGGGGTGACCCAGCTTCAAGCCTTCGAGATCTTCGCCCTTGCAGTAGGCCACCACACGATAATCCGCGATGCCGTAGCGACCCATGGCGTCCTTCACCAAGGATTCGGCCAACACTAATCGCTCGACGCCCGGCTTGGCATCGTACTGCACCACGGCATAGTCGAACTTCGGATTCAACGCCACCGCCTGGTTCGCCGGCAGCGTCCACGGCGTGGTGGTCCAGATTACCACCGAGATAGGGCCATGACCTTCGTGCTTCGGCACGCGCCGTACACGCTGCATGAACGCCACGTCGTCCAGCACTTGGAATTTCACGTCGACGGCGGGCGAGGTCTTGTCCTGGTATTCGACTTCCGCCTCCGCCAACGCCGAGCCGCAGTCGATGCACCAATGCACCGGCTTGTAGCCCTTGTGCACGTGCCCCTGCTTGATAATGCGGCCGAGGGCGCGAACGATGTCGGCCTCGAAGCGGGAATTCATGGTGAGATAGGGATTGTCCCAGTCGCCCATGACGCCGAGACGTTTGAAATCCTCGCGCTGAGCGTTCACCTGAGCGCTGGCATAATCGCGGCATGCCTGACGAAATGCCCGCGCATTCGTTCCTGCCCCAGCCTTACCCAGTTTTTTCTCCACTTGATGTTCGATGGGCAAGCCGTGGCAATCCCAGCCTGGAACATAGGGCGCGTCGAATCCACTCAGGGTTTTCGCCTTGACGATGATGTCCTTGAGAATCTTATTGACCGCGTGACCGATATGAATCGCGCCGTTGGCGTAAGGCGGACCGTCATGCAGAACAAACTTCGGCCGTCCGGCCGCGGCTTCGCGCACGGCTTGGTACAGTTTCATCTCTTCCCACTGGGCCAACTGCGCCGGTTCGCGCTGGGCCAGATTCCCTTTCATCGGGAAATCCGTTTGGGGCAAATTCAGTGTGTGTTTGTAGTCCGCCACAGCTCTCGTCTCAAAATGTCATTCCGCCGGGCCCACCATGTGGGAGCGGTTTCCTACCGCGATTCTTCGCCCGAGTACATCGCGGATAAATCCGCTTCGTACATCGAGTTGGCCATCAGTTGTGGGAGCGGTTTCTTACCGCGATTCTTCGCCGATTCAATCGCGGAATGATCCGCTCCCACGACGGGCAGCCCAAATTCAGGCGCCCATTGTACCGGTTTATGGCCCGGGCTGGCTAAAGTACCGGTGCGCCGCGGCGACGTCCCGGGCGATTTGCTCCTTGAGCGCGTCGAGGTTCGGGAACTTCTGCTCAGACCGCAATTTGTGCAAAAAGTCCACCTGCACGTAACGCCCATAAATATCCCCGGCAAAATCCAACAAATGGATTTCCAAAAGAGAGCGCGTGCCATCCACTGTTGGCCGCGTGCCGACGTTGGCCACCCCTAAGGCGGGCTCATGATCCAACCCAAACACCTCCACCGCAAAGACACCCTGTACCGGCGTCGCCTTGCGGTGCAAGTGGATATTGGCCGTGGGAAAACCGATGGTCCGGCCGCGCTGATCGCCCCGGGCGACGCGACCCGACATGCGATAGGGTCGCCCTAGATACTTCTCCGCCGCGACCAGATCCCCGTCGCGCAGTGCGTCGCGAATCAAGGTACTGCTCACGCGCTGGCCGTCGACGTAAAAACTGTGCATCCGCGCCACTTGAAAGCCGTGAGCATCCCCTGCTCGGCTCAACAAGGCAAAATCGCCTTTGCGGCCATGACCGAAACGAAAGTCATCGCCGACGACGAGATACTTTACCCCCAGACCGTTGACGAGCAAGCGCTGAATGAACTCCTCGGCCGTCATCTCGGAGAATTTCTTGGAGAACCGCAGGCACACCACACGATCGACGGAAAAGCGGCGCAGCGTCTGCACCTTTTCGCGAAATCGACTCAATCGCGGCGGCGTGGCCCCGGCGGTGAAAACTTCGCGCGGCTGGGGTTCGAAAGTCACCACCACGGTCGGCAAAGACAGGCTCGCCGCCTTTTCCGCCAACTGGCCCAGCACGGCTTGATGACCCAGATGCACGCCATCGAAATTGCCGATGGTCGCAATGCAGCCGCGGTGGCGGGGGCGAAGATTGTGCAATCCGCGAATGATTTCCATTGGGAACCTTTAATCGATCCAATTAATTCGCCGCAACGACAATTTCGGCGCCGCATCGCGGAACAATCCGCTCCCACAGGCCGTGAGCGAGTGGGTGGGAGCGGATTATTCCGCGATTGAATCGGCGAAGAATCGCGGTAAGAAACCGCTCCCACAAAACATGAGCGCGTGTGGGAGCGGATTATTCCGCGATTCTTCGTCGCATGCTCGTCAACGATGCCGCAGCAACCGCCGCAACGTATCACCCCGAACACCCAACAACCAAATTGCCGCGGCGTAAGTGACCGCGCCGGCGCTGATCAGCAACAGCAAATTCAGAAGCCGCTCCAACGCCCGCCACTGACTCCACATCGAAAGATCGGGCAGCAACGCGACGACAACCGAAACCATCAAAACAGCGGCCGCGGTAATCTGCGCGCCCAATCGCGCCCACCCCGGCGCCGGCATGTACGCCCCTTCCTTGCGCAATTGGCGCCACAACATGCCCGCATTGAGAAACGCCGACAACGTGGTTGCCAAGGCCAGCCCCGCATGGGGCCCGGCAACACCCAGCAACACCATCGGCACGACAATCGCGATGTTCAAACCCATATTGGCGACCATGGCGATGATGCCGATTTTTACGGGCGTTCTGGTATTTTGGCGCGCATAGAATCCCGGCGCCAAAATCTTCACCAGAATAAACGCCACCAAGCCGATGCTCATGGCACTCAGACTGAGGCCGGACATTCGCACATCATGGGCCGAGAACTCACCGTATTGAAACAGCGTCGCCAACACCGGCTCCGCCAATATCGCCAAGCCGAGGGCCGCAGGCACACCGAACAAGAACGTCCAGCGCAGCGCCCAGTCGATGGTTTGGGAGAACGCCTCGCTGGACGCCTCGGCGTGCTTGGCCGACAAGTGCGGCAGAATCACCGTCGCGAGTGCGATCCCGAACACGCCGAGGGGGAACTCCACCAGACGATCCGAGTAATACAGCCATGACACGCTGCCGGTCACGAGAAAAGACGCGATGATCGTATCCAGGAGCAAGTTGATCTGCGCCACGGACGAACCAAATATCGCGGGGATCATCAGTTTCAACACCCGCTGCACGCCTTCGTTGCGCCAACCCCAAGTGGGCCGGGGCAGCATGTCCATCTTGTAGAGAAACGGTAGTTGGAAGACCAACTGTACGATCCCCGCAATGAATACACCCCACGCCAGAGCGTAGACTGGAATATCGAACCACGGCGTCAAACCCAGTGCGGCGCCGATGAGCACGATGTTCAGCCACACCGGGGTCAACGCCGGCACACCGAAACGTCCGTATGCGTTCAACATGCTGCCGCAAAACGCCGTCAACGCGATGAAAAACAAATAGGGGAATGTCAGGCGCAGCATGGACGTCGCCAGCTCGAACTTGACCTCGTCGCCCCAAAAGCCCGGCGCAAAAACTGCGATGAGCGCCGGCGCCGCGATGACTCCGATGAGAGTCACGATCAACAGTACCCCACCCAAGGTCCCGGCCACGGCGCCGGCGAAGCGTTTGACCTCGTCGTGTTCGGAACGTGTTTTGAACTCGGTAAAGACCGGCACGAAGGCTTGGGAGAAGGCGCCCTCGGCAAATAGCCGGCGCAGAAAGTTGGGGATCTTGAAGGCGACAAAAAAGGCGTCAGTCGCTGCCTCGGCGCCGAAATAGCGGGCGACGACCATATCCCGGACAAATCCCAGGATCCGGGAAATGAGGGTCATCCCCCCCACCGTACCCGTCGATCTGATTAATGATTTCGCCACCCTGCACCCCGACCCTTCGCTTTCGACCCTGTATCGGAACGCTAAGATACCGTTTTTTCAGAAAAATTTCATTAGTCGAGACGCCGCCGCCGCGACACGGGTCGACCCGTCTCGATCCACGCTGCTGTTGCTAATCGCGCCACTTAACAGTATATTTGTGCGCTTTCGAATTCCGGGTAAGGAGATTTCCCCTTGGCCAATACAGCCCAAGCTAAAAAACGCGCTCGTCAGGCAGTAAAGCGTCGCGCCCATAATGTAACGTTGCGCTCCGCCATGCGGACCGGCATCAAGAAGGTTCGCGCCGCTGCTCAGACCGGCAATGCCGCCGCTGCGCAAGACGCGTTCAAAGAAGCGGTTCCGCAGATCGATCGCTTGGCACGCAAAGGTTTGATCGACAAGAACGCCGCCGCGCGCTACAAGAGCGGCCTCAACAAGGCCATTCGTCGCGCTGCTGGCGCGAAGTAGTTCTGCACGGGCAGTTGTTATGCGGGGGGTTGCTACGGCGGCATGCCTAATGCAACCACCGCGATTCTTCGCCTGGCCTCATCGCGGAATAATCCGCTCCCGCAACACGACGGACTGACCACATACTGTGGGAGCGGTTTCTTACCGCGATTCTTCGTCCGACCCAATCGCGGAATGATCCGCTCCCACGAAACGCGATAAGGTTCTTCTTATTTCATCACGACCAAATTGTCGCGATGAATCAATTCGGGTTCATCCACGTAGCCGAGAACCTCGGCGATCTTCTCGCTCGAGCAGCCCTTGATGCGTTGCGCTTCTGCTGCGCTGTAGTTGGTCAGGCCGCGGGCGACCTCGAGACCGTCGGGTCCGTCGCAGGCCACCAGTTCACCGCGCTGAAAGTCACCGGTCACGTCCTTAACGCCCACAGCCAATAGACTCTTGCCGGATTCGCGCAGCACCCTGACCGCACCCTCGTCGAGCCTAAATCGCCCTTTAACTTGGAGCCGGCCAGCCAGCCACTGCTTGCGAGCGGCCAACGGCTCCTGGGCGGGATAAAGCAGCGTTCCGATGGATTCGCCTTGCCGCAATCGGACCAAAACGTTGGGTTCGCGCCCCGAGGCAATGACCGTAATGGCCCCGGCACGCGCCGCCCGTTTGGCCGCGCGCACTTTGGTCACCATGCCGCCGCGACCTAGAGCGCCCACGCCTCCGCCTGACGCCATGACTTCCAATTGCGGCTCATCGGCGGACGCGACATCGATAAACTTGGCATCGGGGTTTTGCCGCGGATCTTGTTCGTACATGCCGCGTTGGTCCGTGAGAATCACCAACACTTCCGCCGCCAGCAAGTTGGCCACCAGCGCGCCCAAGGTATCGTTGTCGCCGAAGCGGATTTCATCGACCGCAACGGTGTCGTTTTCATTGACCACGGGAACGACATTCAGGGAGATCAATTCGCGCAGAGTGGAACGGGCATTGAGATAACGCTTGCGGTCGGCGAGATCGTCATGGGTAAGCAATACTTGGGCGGCGTGCAGGCCATGGGTTTGAAACTGACGCTCGTAAGCCTCCACCAGTCCCATCTGGCCTACCGCGGCGGCGGCTTGAAGCTGATAAATCGCCGACGGACGCTTCTTCCAGCCCAGCCGGCGCATACCTTCCGCCACCGCGCCGGACGACACCAGCACCACATCGTTGACGCCGGCACGCTTGATCGCGGCAATTTGAGCCGCCCAATCGGCCAGCCGCTCCGCATCCAAACCCTGGCCTTGGTTGGTCACCAAGGAACTGCCGACCTTTATCACCCAGCGACGCGTCTTCCCGAGCGCGACACGGTAATCCTTCATGACGTCTTCGCTTCCTCGCTTTTTCCGGAGACGGAATCATACACCAGGGCCGCCGGCTGCGGCGCGGGCCGCTGCTGCTGCAGGTATTGCCAAATGGCCTGACAAAGCGCTTCCGTCCCGCGATGCGCGAGAGCGGAAATCGCGAACCATGGACCGTCCCAGCCGAGCCGCTGAATGAAGTCACGACACAATGCGTTGCACTCATCCTCGGGAATCAAATCGGTCTTATTGAACACCAGCCAGCGCGGACGCTCGGCCAGCTCCGGACTGAACCGCGCCAGCTCGTCGACGATCTTGATGGCGTCCGCGACAGGGTCTTGCTCGGCATCCAGCGGCGCGATATCCACCAGATGCAGGATCAGCCCGCAGCGGGAAAGATGTTTGAGAAAGCGCGTGCCTAGCCCGGCGCCCTCTGCCGCGCCCTCGATCAGGCCCGGAATATCGGCGATAACAAAACTCTGATGGGCCGCGACCTTCACGACACCAAGCTGCGGATACAGCGTCGTAAACGGATAGTCCGCGACCTTGGGCCGGGCGGCGGAAACGGAGCGAATAAACGTCGATTTACCCGCGTTAGGCAAGCCAAGCAGGCCGACATCCGCCAGCACTCGCAATTCAAGACGAAGCTGACGCACCTCGCCGGGCGTGCCGGGCGTCGCGCGGCGCGGCGAACGATTGACGCTGCTCTTGAAATGAATGTTACCCAGACCATGGTAGCCGCCCTTCGCCACGAGCAACTTCTGCCCCTCATCCACGACATCGCCGATGAGTTCGTCGGTCTCGGCATCGTAGGCGAGCGTGCCCACCGGGACTCGGATCAGCAGGTCTTCCGCCGTTCGACCGGTGCATCCCGCGCCCATGCCGTTTTGCCCGCGCTCGGCGCGAAACCGCCGCGTATGACGGAAATCCACCAGCGTGTTGAGATTGCGATCGCCGACCAGATAGACATTGCCGCCGTCGCCGCCATCGCCGCCATCGGGGCCGCCCAGCGGCGCGAATTTCTCGCGACGAAAACTGACGCTGCCGTTGCCGCCGTCGCCGGCGTGAACATGGATGGTAACTTCATCGACGAATTTCATTTTGCGATCTCAATTCAGGTTCGCTGAATTTTCAAGTGATGCTTCGCGGATAAATTGCTCTAGATACGAAAAACCCCGCAGAGCGGGGTCTTCCTGACACGCGTATGCTTTGCTCTTTTTTTAGGTCGTAGCCGGTACGATGTTAACCGTTCTGCGCCGCTGCGGACCTTTAGTCGTGAACACAACCGCGCCGTCCGCCTTGGCGAACAACGTGTGATCGCGTCCCATGCCGACGTTTTCACCGGCGTGGAACTGCGTGCCTCGTTGACGCACGATAATGCTGCCCGCATGCACAACCTGGCCGCCGAAGCGTTTCACGCCAAGTCGTTTCGATTCTGAGTCGCGCCCGTTGCGGCTACTGCCGCCGGCCTTTTTATGTGCCATTGAAGTACTCCTTAACCTGTAATGCCGGTGATCTTAATTTCGGTGTAGTGCTGGCGATGGCCGGTCACCTTCTCGTAGTGCTTGCGACGGCGGAACTTCACGATCTTGAGCTTCTCGCCTTTGACCTCACCTTGCACCACCGCGGTCACCTTGCCGCCGCTGACGTAGGGCGCGCCCACCTTCAAACCGGCGCCTTCACCTACAGCCAACACTTTGTCGAACTCGACGTTCGAGCCTTCTTCCGCGGGCAGCTTTTCCACCCGAATAACATCACCTTCACTGACCCGGTACTGTTTGCCACCGGTTTCGATAACCGCGTACATGATTCGTTGACCCCGAATTGAAATGCTAGGTTTGGGAAACGCGAAATTTTACGGTCATGAGCTAACCAAGTCAAATCAAACGTTTGCCCCGGTTTCCTGCGCCGAATACCGGCAATATTGCAAACCCGCGGCGAGATAGTTAGCATGTACGCCACCCAGCCAAAACAAAAATGACATTAATTTCATGACCTTAGATTCAATAAAGGCGCTTATCAGCGACGATATGCGCGCCGTCGACCGCCTGATCCAGATGCGGCTGCGTTCCGACGTCGTGCTTATCAACCAGCTCGGCCAATACATTATTAATAGTGGCGGGAAAAGGCTGCGGCCCGCCCTGGCGCTGTTGGCCGCTGGGGCTTGCGGCTACCAAGGGCAAAATCACCACCTGTTGGCGGTAATCGTCGAATTCATCCATACCGCCACACTGCTGCATGACGACGTGGTGGACTCTTCCGAGCTGCGCCGCGGCCGCGAAACCGCCAACGCCATTTGGGGCAACGAAGCCAGCGTATTGGTGGGCGATTTCCTCTACTCCCGCGCGTTTCAGATGATGGTGGAAGTCAACGACATGCGCATCATGGCCGTCCTGGCCGATGCGACCAACACCATCGCCGAGGGGGAAGTGCTGCAGCTTTTGAACTGCAACAATGCCGACACCACGCAAGAGCAGTACTTGCACGTCATCCGCTCCAAGACCGCCAAACTGTTCGAGGCGGCATCGCGATCCGGCGGCATTATCGCCGGGCGTCCGGATGCAGAAGCGGAGGCTTTGGCCGCCTATGGCATGCATTTGGGCACCGCGTTTCAGCTCATCGACGATGTGCTGGACTACACCGGCGCCTCGGAGCAGACCGGCAAGAACATCGGCGACGATTTGGCCGAGGGCAAGCCGACTTTGCCGCTGATCTATGCCATGGCGACGGGCAGTACGGGCCAGGCCCAGACCATCCGCTCCGCCATCGAGAACGGCGGCCGGGACAATATCGCCGCTGTCGTCGAGGCCATCCAATCAACGGGCGCCCTCGACTACACCAAGAACGCGGCGAAAAAAGAGTCCGACGCGGCCATTGCCGCCCTGCGCGCCTTCCCAAGCAACCCCTATAAAGACGCCATGATCGCCTTGGCCGACTTCGCGGTGACCCGCGATCACTAGCCTTTATGCCCACAGCCAGCCTATAATTAGCGCCCTAGTCGGGGTGTAGCGCAGCCTGGTAGCGCATCACGTTCGGGACGTGAGGGTCGGAGGTTCAAATCCTCTCACCCCGACCAAATTTATGGGCGCTTAGCGGCGTCAATGTGTGGCGGTTGGATTGTCGGCCGTGCGGGCGTTCAGAGCCCTCCCCAAGCGATCCAAATCACGAGCACGCTCGTCGAATAGTCAGTTGCGCTGCTGTTCCACAATACCCTTGATCTCAAGCACGTCTTTTATGTGCGTTGTAACATACGCAACTCGTCTTTGCCGGATCTCTGCCAAGACCGCCTCAACGTTCGAACCAGTGAGTTGGCGACCGA
This sequence comes from Pseudomonadota bacterium, assembly GCA_021821045.1. Lineage (GTDB taxonomy): Bacteria > Pseudomonadota > Gammaproteobacteria > JAADHS01 > JAADHS01 > JAKACW01. Next base: position 10,373 of record JAKACW010000043.1, on the reverse strand, counting down.
AATCATCGAACGCTGAAGAAGTCGGTTGTCCAAACAACTTCGCGAGGACGACATCCCCCAGCTCTTGTTTATAGTGCTGGGAATCCCAGAACCAATGCATATCGCCATCCGGCGATTGAGGCACCTCCTCCTGCAACGGCGACGAATAATCGGCGAAGTCCCAAAGAACGATAGATGAAACGCTGGCATTCCCATCGTATACCACACTGGCAATTTGTCGCTTCCAACGCTCAAACTGTGGCCAAAGACCGAGTTCCCCGATCACCTCCGTCTGCCGTGCGTGGCTCGGTGAAATGAAAAGCTTGGTTTCGATGCGCTCACGCCGTAAGAAGTTCACCAGCCCGCTCAGTTGCTCAATCGTTGAAGGAGCATCGCCGGCTTGAAACTCGTACCGCCTGACAGGTGCCGGCAGGAGCCCTCGAGTCAGTCCACGTTCGCTAAACAAGAAAAGATGGCGATGTCCTTGGATTCGAAGCTTCCATCGATGAAACGACTGAGGATCGGTCTGCCCCGAACGCAAATGATACGGACCCAAATCACCCTGAGACCAAGTCTGACGAAGACCATCAAATAGCATTTCGGACGAGATATACGGCCGCATTCGAGCGAGTGGGTTCGTCATTGCCGCCAGCGCTTCCCGAAACTGCGGGTTCGGCGCCAGATGAGTGTTGAATGAGAAAAAGTCCAACCCAATCACAACGCGCTTCAGGCCGACAACAGCGTGCGCATATTGCAGAAACGCGGAAATCTCACTAATCGAAGCGCCCGGAAATGCCAAATTAATCGCCGGTCTAACGTCATTCCAAACGTTATGGTCTGGCGAGATACCCTGCTCCGCGGTCGATGTCCCGAAAACCGCCGCCACGGGCCGCTCGCGGACAACAGCGTAAGCCTTGGTCAGGCGCCCAACGCCAATGGTTTCCGCTTTGTACCGATTCACACCATCGACAACCCATCGCAGATTTAGAGCCCAAGGATCTGTGAAGTAATTAAAACCGGCCGCACCGGTCGCCAAAACCACCACGACCAGAAATACCGACGAAAGCCAATTCTGATAACTCACCTGTCGAGTCCAGCTAGAAGTTGAAGTAAATGAATTCGGTAGTTTCTGATATCGAAAACACCGACGCCACCAGCAAAAGGCTCGTTGCACCGGCGGTTCTGAAACGACAAAGCATCTCACCGGCCAACTGGTTGGAATTGCGCCCAATGACAACCAGAGCGAAACCCAACGCGACCAGCATGGTCTCCAGCGTTCCGAAATGGAGGCTGCCCATCCCCCGCAATCCGCACATGCCTTCGAGCAGGTCGTGCGCGATGTCGACCGAGGGTGCGCGGAAATAAACCCATGTCAGGTTGACGAACAGAAAGGTCAGTACCCAGGCGTTCCATCGGGGCAGCCGCATGCCCAGCATTGCCCATAGCCGCTGGCAGCACAGCGCCAACCCATGGAGCGCTCCCCACACGACAAATGTCCAACCCGCGCCGTGCCACAGCCCGCCCAATAGAAATGTGACGAGAATCGAAGTGACAGTTCGTGCTTCGCCCCAACGACTTCCGCCTAAAGGGATATAGAGGTACTCGCGAAGGAAACGGGACAACGTCATGTGCCATCGTCGCCAAAAGTCCTGGATGCTAAACGCCTTGTAAGGTGAGTTGAAATTGATGGGCAAGCGAATATTGAACATTAGAGATGCGCCGATCGCCATGTCGGTATAGCCAGAGAAATCAAAGTAGAGCTGCAGCGTATACGCCAAGCTTATCAGCCAGGCATCAATAGCCTGCCACTGATGCGCGGAATCGTATCCCTCACTGACGATGGGAGAGAGGTTGTCCGCTATGAGCACCTTTTTCGCCAACCCCAACGAGAAGAGGAAAAGCCCTCGGGCAAAATTTTCGTAACTCAACGACCAATTTTTTGGATCCTCGAACTGGGGCATCATTTCACGGTGGTGAAGTATCGGCCCCGCCAACAAATGCGGAAAGTAGCTAACGAAGAGCGCATAGTTAACCAGGCTGGGCCGTGAGGCCAGGCGCCGATACGTGTCGACGAGGAATGCGATCTGAGTAAACGTAAAAAAACTGATGCCCAAGGGAAGTTGAATACCCGATGGTCCGAAACTTGTGCCAAATAGACTGTTGATATTTTGAATAGCGAAGTCAACGTACTTGAAGTAACCGAGCAAGAACAAATTTGTTGTGATCCCTGCAATCAGTGCGTTTCGACGCATCGATGCGGTGGGAGCAAGCCATATCACCCGCGAACAAAAAAAGTTGAGTCCGATGCTCGCAAGTAGGACGGGCAAAAAGACGACGTCCCAGTAAGCGTAAAAAAAAAGCGAGGCGCCGACGAGAACAACCTGGGGCTTCCAACCTGCCCCTCGAGCCGAAACAAAAAAAAAGACTGCCAAGGTCAAAGGCAGGAACGCTAGGATGTATAGATATGAATTAAACAGCATCGCATGCATCCCGTGTGCATGCTGGTATTCGGCTGGGAACAATGAGCAGCGACCGCCCGACGATTCGGTTACCGAGCGCACTCATTGCAAACACAACCTGACGTTCAGCCAAAACTGCACCCTCGCGAGCGGCGTACGAGAATCACTTTGACGCGGCCGGCACACACCTGATCGAAAAGCGCCTCGGCAAATTACTGCACTTAAACCATGGCGTTTTGTGCGCGAAGTCACAATACTCACTCTTCACAAAGTAGTTGGAGAAACCGACGAGGGCTAGGAAAACAGTGGATTTAAACTGAACTGCAATCAATTCCTCGAGTGCATCTTTATCGGCATTGATTCAACGCAACACGAGGCAAGGCTACCCGTGATTGGATGGCCCTATGCGCGCGTATTAATCATTCTCAAATGAGTTGACTAGCAATGCCCCTTTTTCTATCTTCGGATTGGCCGATTTAAAATGCATAGGTACGGTTGACGCTCCATGGATCCAACCGTAGTGCCAGTCCATTCAAATTGCAAAGTTAAAGATGAACTATTCACGCGAACGTCCTAGCCCCCGATACTTTGAATTGCAGGAGCAGTATCGCCTGATGCATCTCGAGGAAGTCTCTCTGGCTAAGGAGCCAACCGGTCAGTACTTTCCGGGCTATAGTTTATTGCCCCACGTCCAAAGGATTAAAGACCTCATTGACGCCACCCAAGCCAAAACGGTGCTCGACTACGGCAGCGGCAAGGGGCAGCAGTACGAAAAAAGAATTGTAGACCTGGGTCCGGGAAAAGAACGACTCACCATTCCGGAATTTTGGGGTGTCCAAAAGGTTCGCTGCTACGATCCAGGTTATGAACCGTTCAAGGTTCTTCCAACAGAAATGTTCGACGGCGTTATTACGACAGATATGGTGGAGCACTGCCCAGTAGAGGATTTGCCATGGATTGTTGACGAGATCCTGAGTTTCGCCGACAAGTTCGCCTATATCAACGCGGCAAGCTATCCCGCCGCCAAAATCTTGCCCAATGGCGAAAATGCGCATTGTACGATTAAGCCACCAGAATGGTGGCGGGCCCTCATTGCTGAAATTGCGGAAGGACACCCCGGCGTTCTTTGGGAACTCTGTGTCACCTCCAAATCCGACTCGCCGACAGGTCCCAATATTGTCGAAACCGTTTTTTCGAACGCCGAGGACCGGAAATTTACTTGACAGCAGACACGGCGTAATGGGTCATAATACAGTGCCAGCGCCAAACCGATTTCTACCGATTGTGCCTTTGACCGGTTGGCATTTTCCAGCCGCGTCTCTTATGCTGGGAAGCGCCATGGCATTTTCCCTCATCAAGTCAATTTTCCGCCGTATGAAGCCGTCGGCTAACAATCTCTCCACTCCGAACAGATCCGGATCGCCCAATGACTTCTATGCGGAAGGGATTTTGTCCGCGAAACAAGGCAATGTGGAACGCGCTCTGCAGCTCTTTGAAACCGTGCTTGCAGAAAACCCACGGCATTATCTCGCCTACGTGGGAATGGGAAATGTCTACTATCTAAAAGGCGACTACACAAATGCGATCGACCGATTCCAAAAAGCCTTCGAACTGGAACCCGACTCTCCAGCACTGCTGATCAACTATGGAAACGCGTTGCGCTTCCTTGGCAAGCCGGAGTTGGCTTTACCACTTGCGAGCAAGGCGACAGACCTTGCTGCCGAGAACCCTGACTACCTGACAAACCTCGCATTGGTCTACCAAGATCTCGGCCAGATGGAACAGGCGAAAGCATGTTTCATGTCGGCGCTTCGTCTGTCGCCCTCCCACGTGGATGCACGGCTTCACTTTGCACTACTCCATTTGCTTCGAGGCAAGCTCGATCTCGGGTGGCCAGATTACGAACTGCGCCTCGTGAAAAATGACCCACCTGTGCGTCAGACCTCGTATCCAAGATGGGCTGGCCAACGAGCCGATGGCGGATTGTTAATCTACGCCGAACAAGGCGTCGGTGACGAGATCATGTTTGCGTCCTGCATTAACGACGCACTGCAACTAGTGAAGAATTGCGTCATCGACTGTTCGCCAAAACTCGCATCGCTATTCCAACGCTCGTTTCCTGGAGCCCTTGTCATTGGAGAGCCTCAGGACACCGACCTAGATTCGGTTCAATGTCCGTGGGACATAACATTCGCCGCACCCATCGGGTCCTTACCGCTGTTGTTCCGCAAGACCATAGACGACTTTCCGATACATTCAGGTTATCTAAAGACAGACTCGCAACGGGCCCTTGTTTGGAAGTCGCGCATTGAGGCGTTGGGGCCGGGACTGAAGGTTGGCATATCTTGGCGAGGCGGGACGCCGAAAACCCGCGGCCATCTTCGCTCCATTCCCCTCGCAGAGTGGTCTTCGCTAATTCAAAAGCCGGGGCTGCACTTTGTCAGCCTGCAACACGGGGTCAATGGAAGCGAACTTGACGCATTACGTTGCGAGGCAGGTGAGCGAATTCACTACTGGCCCGGAATCGGCGACGATCTTGATGAAGCCGCCGCAATCATCGAGAATCTGGACCTTGTAATTAGCGTCGACAATACTGTCGTACAGTTAGCGGGCGCTTTGGGCCAACCGACGTGGGCGTTGGTGCCCGCTTGCCCGGAGTGGCGTTATCTTGCACAGGGGGAGGTCATGCCGTGGTACCCGTCGGTGCGAATTTTTCGCCAAACCCAACTCGGAGACTGGAGTAAAGTTTTTTCGACCCTAGTCGACCTAATCGATACCCAGTCGTTCATGCGCTCATAGCACGCGCACCCTTTTCAATCGCCCAATAGGCCGATACGTCATTTGCCATCCGACATGCTGAAAAGTCTACTGATCTCTGCTTGGAAACGACGGCTCCATCGATCCGGCGCCGAGAAGATAGAGAATTCGAACGACGAGGCGATTCGGACGTGGCACAAAGGTGAGACGACCGCAGCCGAGGTTCAGTTTCGGGCGATTATCGCCGCATCTCCTTCCTACGCCCCCGCCTATGGCAATTTAGGAATGGTTTTGGCTGAGCAGTTTCGCTTCGACGAGGCCGTTTCGACACTTGAAGAGGGGTTACGGAAGGACCCCAATCATGCCGGCCTGCACGCGAATCTCGGGCTTCTACTTTTACGGGGTCGAATGATCCGTGACGCCATCGGACACTTGGAGCGCGCCCTCGAACTGGATCCTAACCTTGCAGAAGCAAACCAAGTATTGGTCGGCGCCCTTTTAGATGCGTGCGAATGGGATTCCCTTTCCCCCATTGTTGAAAACTTTCGCGAATCGGCTGAGAGAGGCGAGGCGCTTGATTGGACAAACCGCATCACCCCCTACACGTCACTACTTCTGCCTCTTGATGCCCGGCTACAGCAGCAGGTTGCCCAATCGTATGCTCTTCGGGTGAAAAGCAATGTCGCCTCGCTACCGGCCGTTTCTCATGCCCTTGCCTCGCGCCACAGGCCAACGCTCAAACTGGGTTACTTTTCCTGTGACTTTCGCGATCACCCTGTATGCCACGTAGCATCCGGCCTGTTCGAGCTTCATGATCGAGGACGCTTTCAGGTCTACGCATACTCCTACGGCGTTAACGACGACAGCGGGTACAGGGAAATTGTTGAGCGAGGATGCGACTACTTCCGCGATGTTTCCCGGCAATCAACCCAACAAATTGTCAAGACCATCAACGACGACGGGATTGACGTGCTGATCGACCTAACCGGTTACTCAAGCGATGCGCGCCCAGAGGTGCTTGCGCTACGTCCCGCTCCGTTACAAGTGAATTACTTGGGCTATCCGGGCACAATGGGAGCGGATTTCATCGACTACCTCATCGCCGACGACTATGTCCTGCCGCCCGAGCTACAGCGCAACGTTACCGAATCGGTGGTCACCTTGCCGTGTTCATTCTTTCCAAGTCTAAGGCACGAAAGCAGGGAATTTGGCCGAGGTACGCGCTCCGATGCGGGGCTTCCACAAAGTGCAATCGTATTTTGCTGCTTTGCACAACCCAGTCGAATCGAGTCTTCCATTTTTCGAGCATGGATGCAGATCCTGCACGATGTTCCGGAAAGCGTGCTTTGGATACGCCAACACAATTCAATCGCTGCATCTAATCTGCTGACGTTCGCCAAACGCTGCGGGATTGCCCCAGATCGGGTAATTTTCGCCGGGAAGTCCATCGACAAGACCGCACATTTCTCCCGTTTCAGCATGGCGGATCTCGCACTAGACACCCACCTCTACAATGGTCACACGACAACAAGCGACGCGCTGTGGGCCGGCGTCCCTGTTCTGACGTGCCCCGGCAACACTTTTGCTTCGCGGGTCGCGGGAAGCATTCTTCACCACCTGGAACTCGCTGAACTCATCTGTCCAAACCTTGACGCATACATCGAGAAGGCGGTCTTGTATGCCACCGATATCGATAAGCTCAATTCGGTGCGCGCGAAGATAGCGGCTGTCAACCGACAGTATTCCGGGGCAGATCAGACCAGATACGTGCATCTCCTGGAGCGAGCTTATGGAGAAATGTGGTCTCGGTACGTACAGGGCAAGACCAAGGCTGGCTTCCACGTAACCGACGGATCACTCGGATGAGCGACAGCGCAATATCGGGCATGAAACATCCGGTGACTTCCCGCGGCGCTGCCAACCACATTGTTGCGTGGCGCCCCCTCCACTTCTTGAATATTTATCGTCTGACTCTTGCGAGCCTCTTTCTTACCCTGATCGTATTTGGAAGAGAAACAAACATACTCGGGCACGAAAATCCCACGCTTTTTTTTACCGTGTGCGTTGTTTATCTCGCGATTAGCGGGCTGAGTTTTTTTACCATACGCTGGGAACGTCCGCCATTCATATTTCAAGTCTTCTTTCAAGTTACGAGCGATATCCTCGCCATTACGCTACTCATGCACGCAAGCGGCGGCCTGCATAGCGGTCTCGGAATACTCCTGATCGTCGCAATCGCCGGTGGTAGCCTTCTACTCGCGAGAAAGAGCGCAATACTGCTGGCAGCAGTGGCAACAATGCTTTTGCTTTTGGAGCAAGGCTACATCGTCATTTACAACCTGCCGTTGGAGGAAAGTTTCACTCAGGCCGGAATGTTGGGCGCGATCATGTTCTCGACAGCAGCGATGGCTCAATTTCTTGCCCGTCGGGTTCGCGAAACCGAGGCTTTGGCGGCCCAGCGCGGAATCGATCTGGCAAACATGGAGCAACTTGCCGAATATATTATTCAAAGAATGCAGACCGGAATAATTGTGGTCGATGTAAATCGACGGATCAGACTAATCAATGAATCCGCCTGGCATCTGCTGGGGATGCCGTTCTCGCCGAATGATCGATCTCTCGAGGAACTGTCTCCGGCATTGAACCTCCAGATCGGCGAATGGCTCAAGGGAAGCAACCTTCCGACCGAAGTCATACGTGTTCCGTCTACCTCCGTGCAGATTGCGCCTCGATTTGCCCGATTGGGGCGTGACGAAGCGGCGGGAACATTGATATTTCTCGAGGATACCGCGGCGATGCACCAACAGGCGCAACAGCTTAAGCTTGCTTCTCTTGGTCGCCTAACGGCAAGCATTGCTCACGAAATACGTAACCCGCTGGGGGCAATCAGCCACGCAGGCCAGCTCCTCGCCGAATCGACGCACCTCGACCCCAGCGAAGCCCGCATGACGCAAATCATTCGTGACAACACGGTTCGCATGAATACCGTTATCGAAAACGTTCTACAACTGAGCCGCCGCCAAGCGGCCAAACCAGAGGACATTGTCCTGGCATCATGGCTAAGGAACTTCGCCGATGAATTTTGCCAGACGTACGAGCTAGGGCTCGACGAAGTAAAACTCGAGATCTCTCCGGCTGACTTGGTCGTGCGATTCGATCCAAACCAACTGCACCAGATCGTGTGGAATCTGTGTCAGAACGGTTTGCGCTACACGAAACCAAGAAGTGACGGAGCGAAGCTTCTGCTAAGATCCGCCATCAAGGAGGAGCCACCGACGCCCTATCTTGAAATTGTCGACTTCGGCGAAGGAATTAGTGGAGAGATTAGCGACCAAGTGTTTGAACCCTTCTTCACTACCGAGCCGAAAGGTACGGGGCTCGGTCTGTATATCGCGCGGGAACTGTGCGAGGTCAACAGCGCCAGGCTCGCCTACCACCGCGTAAATACCCTTGAAAGCTGTTTTGTGATCACTTTTGCTGATCCCCGTCGAACGAAGGCTATTATGTAAATATGGTGAACACACTCTGCCTGATTGTTGATGATGAGCCCGACATCTGCGAGTTGGTCGCGCTAACGCTTCAACGAATGAACATCGAAAGCAAGACGGCCGGCTCCCTCGCCGAAGCTCGCGCCATCCTTAAGCAACACCATTTTGATCTCTGCCTGAGTGATATGCGGCTGCCTGATGGCAACGGCATCGAATTGGTTGAGCTGATGCGGGACTCCTACCCAGACGTCCCGATCGCCGTAATCACGGCCCACGGCAATATGGAATCGGCGGTTCAGGCCTTGAAAGCCGGAGCGTTCGATTTCGTATCCAAACCGGTGGATCTGCAAGTACTGCGCAACCTCGTTTCGACCGCAACGAAGTTATCCAAGAAACGGGATACCTCGCGGACGAGTTCGAAACTCACCCTGCTCGGTGATTCACCTTCCATTCATGAGATTCGCAAAACGATCACGAAACTTGCGCGAAGCCAAGCACCCATATACATCAGCGGCGAATCGGGCACCGGCAAGGAGCTGGTGGCTCGAATGATTCATGAGGAAGGACCGCGCGCAGACAAGACATTCGTACCGGTCAACTGCGGCGCCATCCCTGAAGCACTAATGGAGAGCGAGTTCTTCGGCCACAAGAAAGGCAGTTTCACAGGGGCGATTGCCGACAAGGAAGGCCTGTTTCAGGCGGCCGACGGCGGAACGCTATTTCTCGATGAGGTGGCGGATTTGCCTTTGCCCATGCAAGTTAAGCTGCTTCGCGCGATCCAGGAAAAATGCATCCGGCCGATTGGTACATCTAAGGAAGTGCCGATCGATGTACGTATTCTGAGCGCCACGCACAAAGACCTAGGGGAACTGGTCAAGCACGGCGCTTTTCGGCAGGACTTGTTTTATAGAATTAACGTGATCCAACTGCATATACCGAGTCTGCGCCAACGACCCGAGGATATTCCACTTTTAGCAGAACATATCTTGGAGAAATTCAGACACGGTGCATCGGGCCATCGACCCCGCCTGTCTACGGAGGCCGTAGAAGCATTGTGCGGCTATGCGTTCCCGGGAAATGTGCGTGAACTTGAGAACATTCTTGAGCGGGCTGTGACTCTTTGCGCCGACAATGCAATAACAAAGAGCGACCTCGGTCTGGTTGAGCATATTGAGCCTGAAGCGGAGACCCAACAGCCGTCCGACCGGCGCTTGGATCCCTATTTGGATACACTGGAAAAAGAAGCAATTGTGAAAGCGCTTGAGCAGACGAAACATAACAAGACAAAAGCCGCTCAGCTTCTCGGCATTTCATTTCGAGCACTGCGATACAGGTTGAAGAAGTTGGGTATCGACTAACTAAAGTAGACTTGAGTGAACGATAGCGATTGGCCATGAGGACGGGTTTTTTGCGCAACATCCGAGTCCACGATGCAATCTGCCATCTGCTGTTGGTCTGCGGCGACGCGAGGATGAGGATGAGGATGAGGATGAGGATGAGGATGCAGATTGACTCATCGAATGTGACCCCAATCCACGATCTTCCGCGGAGGTACTTCTTCCGGCCCACGCAGAGCTCGGTCGGCGCGGTGTAACCGGTCACTTTCCGACGTTCTTCCCTCGCGCGCCTCTCGCGCGTAAAACGTGAAGCCCAATTCGGCGACATTGTTTTGCAAGGGGGCGTGATGAGC
>JAKACW010000042.1 GCA_021821045.1 Pseudomonadota bacterium | reverse complement strand
GTGTCTTAGAGGAAGAAAGAAGGAGCCGATGTCGGCCGATGATCTAACTTCGCTTGGCTTGCCTGCCTGTGGCGCTCTGGGTGTCGCCTATTTTTGTGGTGTGCATTTTAGCCCAGCGGGGGGGGGATGCAACGGGGGAGGGAAGGATCGCGGAAGGAATCCGCTCCCACGGCAGCCGTACCGCGGTTGGTTAATCGCCGACGGGAAACTTCTCCCGCCAAAACGCCTCGTCGGCCGCGACGTCATCAAGGCGTCGCTTCACCGCGCGCAGTTCGCAGGCGGCGCGTTCCAAATCGCCTTCGCCGATGGCGCTGTGCAATTGGGTGTAGTACGCGCAGCTGTCGTTCTTGAATACTTGCCAGGACTGGGAAGCCTGCTGCCAGGCGGGTTCGATCGCGCCCACATTCAGCTCCCCTAATTCAGGGTAGCGGTTCTGCACCTGTCGCAAGTGCCGGAACAAGCGCGTTTCCGTTGCGGTGAGGTCGCGCTGTGCTTGATCCGCGGCGCGGGAGAGACAGTCGACGATTTCGGCAGGTTGAACGAATTGCGCGCCGCAGCGCATCTCGATGGCGGCGGCGGATTCCGCGCCAGCGTTGCTAAGCGCCATTGCGAAATACATTGAGGCGATGGTGGGAATCATAAGCAGGCCCTCGCTTAAGTAACGACAGTCTAGCCCCGGTGCGCGCATCTGTCAGCCCGATGCTAAGGGGTCAGACCCCCGATTAATCGATTCGGTTCGGGGTCTGACCCCCAACGGAATCCATTACAATGGACGCCAAATGAACAGTTTGTTTACATGGGAAACCTTCGGTGTCTTGTTGGGCGGGTTGGGGTTGTTCCTCGTCGGGATGCATCTGATGACCGAGGGTCTGACGCGCGCCGCGGGGCCCGGCTTGCGCAGTGTTCTGGCTAAGGGCACCAAGACGCCGTTGCGCGGTGTGCTGTCTGGCATCGTGCTGACCTCGCTGGTTCAGGCGTCGGCGGCGGTCACCATTGCCACCATCGGTTTCGTGAATGCGGGCGTGATGAGCTTGCGTCAAGCGGTCACCGTGATCTACGGCACCAATGTCGGCACGACCATCACCGCGTGGCTGGTGGCTCTGGTGGGTATCAACTTCGATCTCAAGGCGGCGGCGCTGCCGCTGATCGGTCTGGGCATGTTGTTGCGCGTCACCGCGGCGCGCAACAAGTGGGGCGCGCTGGGGGAGGCGGTTGCAGGGTTCGGATTGTTTTTTCTCGGCATCGAGCTGTTGAAAACGACGTTCGCGGATTTCGGCGCGCTGCTGGCCGGCAACACCATCGACGGTAATGGCGTGGGCGGCGCGCTGTTCTTTCTGGCGCTCGGTTTCGTGATCACAGTGTTGATGCAGTCGTCGACCGCCTCGACTGCGATCGTGCTGACCGCCAGCGCCGGCGGACTGTTGCCGTTGGCGCCAGCCGCGGCCATGGTGATCGGCGCCAATGTCGGCACGACAGTGTCGGCCGCGCTGTCAGTAATCGGCGCCACGCCCAACGCGAAGCGCACCGCCGCGGCGCACGTCGGCTTCAATCTCATTACCGGCGTGGTCGCATTGATCCTTTTGCCGTGGCTCGTCGAGATGATCGTGGATGCGCGTGCGTTGCTCGGCCTCGATGGCGCACCCGCGCCGGTGCTGGCGGCGTTCCACACGGTATTTAATGTGTTGGGCGTTGTGCTGATGTGGCCGCTGACCAACCGCTTCGTGGCGTTGCTCGATGGCTGGTTTCGAACCGCCGAGGAAGACGAGGCTCGACCCAAGTATCTTGATCGCCACGTCATCGCCACACCGGCGTTGGCGCTACGCGCCTTGGCGTTGGAGATCACCCGTATCGGGGATATCGTCCGGCGGATGGGGCAGGGCGCGTTGAGCGCGGAGCTGACGCCGGGCGCGCGGCTCGCGGTGGATAAAGCCATTGTCGATCGCCTGGTCGACGCGGTGGGCGAATACAGTCTGCAATTGCAGGCGGCGAAATTATCCGACGATGCCGTCGTGGCGTTGGAGCGGGCGTTGCGCGTGGTGCGCTATCACTTCGAGCAGGCCGAGTTGGCCCAGGTTACCGCGGAAGCATTGAGTAATTTACCGCCCCTCGAAATACCGGCGCTGGAGGATGAGAGCGCGCGTTTTCGGGCGACGGTGGTGAGTCTGTTGGGCCATGCCTGCTCTCCCGTGGACGCCGCCAAGTGGCCCGAACTGGAGGCGGAAATGGCGGCATTGCAGAAGGCCTATCAATCCCTCAAGTCGCATTATTTGCGGGCCGGCGCGGAAGCCCGACTGCCGGTGCGGCGCATGGTGGATTATCTGGATGCATTCAGCAACATACGTCGTCTTGCTGAGCAAGCTTATAAAGCCGCTGATCACTTCCGCGCTCTGGGGCCGTGGCTGGCGTCGCCGCAGACCGAGACCAAACCCGCCGCCGCAGCGCCGGCGGAAGAATCGCGGTAGGAAACCGCTCCCACAGGAGAACGGCGCTTCTTAGTTGTGGGAGCGGTTCCTTCCGCGATGAGAATTGGCGCGGGCGGCGATTCGGGCGAAGAATCGCGGTAGGAAACCGCTCCCACAGTAGAACGGCGTTTCTTAAGTTGTGGGAGCGGATCCTTCCGCGATGAGAGTTGGCGCGGGCGACGATTCGGGCGAAGAATCGCGGTAGGAAACCGCTCCCACAGTAGAACGGCGTTTCTTAAGTTGTGGGAGCGGATCCTTCCGCGATGAGAGTTGGCGCGGGCGGCGATTCGGGCGAAGAATCGCGGTAGGAAACCGCTCCCACAATGCATGTCCGGCCCGGCTTCCCTGTATAATGGCCGCGCCCTGCGCCCGCACGGGGGGTGCGAACGCAAAGGCGAAATAACAAAAGCATCGGCGAGAGGACACGCGCGTGCCGTTTGCGACTGAGTTTCGCACTCACACATTTAGAATCCTAATGGGTCTGGCCGTGCTGGCCGTCTGCGCGATGTATCTCACGATGCAGCCGGTTGTCGCGGGTCTGGGCCTCAGCCCGTTGGTCATCGGGCTGCTTGCCGGATTGGTCGTCGGCAATACGCTGCGGCGCGGCTGGGTGTCGGCCTACGATCCCGGCATTATCTTCTGCGCGAAAGGGTTGTTGCGCATCGCCATTGTGTTCTACGGCTTTCGCATCACCTTCCAGGAAGTCGCGTCGGTTGGTCTAAGTGCGGTGCTCATCGCGGTGAGCGTGGTCGCCGCCATTCTGTCGCTGGGCTATCTGGTTGGAACACGCCTGCTCAAGCTCGATCGCACCACGGCGCTGCTCACGGCGGCGGGCAGCGCGATTTGCGGCGCGGCGGCGGTGGTGGCGGTGGAAAGCGTGGTCCGCTCCGTCCCGCAGAAGACCACCGCAGCGCTGGCGACCGTGGTGCTGTTCGGCACGTTGGGCATGTTGCTGTATCCGTTGATTTACAACGCGGGATGGCTACCGCTCGATGAACATGCTTACGGCGTTTACGTCGGCGCAGTGGTGCATGAAGTCGCGCAGGTGGTCGTGGCCGGCAATGCGGCGGGAACGGCGGCGGGCGATACCGCGGTGGTGGTGAAGATGACCCGCGTGCTGCTGCTGGTGCCGGTGTTGCTGGGCATCGTGTTGCTGCTGCGCCTGCGCAAAGGCGCCGACGCGGGCGAGGCCGCCATCCCCGTGCCCTGGTTTGCGTTGGGATTTCTCGCCATGGTCGGTGTGAACTCCGCCGCTTGGCTGCCGACCGAGACTGTGCAACACATCGTGCTGGCGGATACGTTCATCCTAACCATGGCGATGACCGCGTTGGGCTTGGAAACACGTCTCGAGCATTTGCGCGGCATGAGCAGCGCGACATTTGTCCTGGCGGCGTTTTTGTTTGCCGTGCTGAGCGTCGCGGGCTATGGATTGGTCGTGGCGCTGGTTTAGGTTGTGGGAGCGGATTATTCCTCGATCGACTGGACGAAGAATCGCGGTAAGAAACCGCTCCCACCTAGGGTGCTGATCCCAGTGGGAGTGGAATAATCCGCTCCCACTGCATGCGATCTACAAGCAAGCATCGATGTCATGGCATAATCCCGCCCGCGATTGGCTTTTGCATCGAGAGCGACATGAAAAATCATCCCTTACAGTTTTTGCTGGATCAGAACAAAATGTGGGCCGCGGGCATGACCCAGCGCGACCCGGAGTTTTTCAAGAAACTTTCCCAGCAGCAGGCGCCGGACTATCTGTGGATCGGTTGCGCCGACAGCCGCGTCCCGGCCAATGAAATCGTCGGCCTGCTGCCCGGCGAGATGTTCGTCCATCGCAACGTGGCCAACCAAGTGCCCCACACGGACATGAACCTGCTGTGTGTTCTCCAATACGCGGTGGAGATTCTCAAAGTGAAGCACGTCATCGTTTGCGGTCATTACGGCTGCGGCGGCGTGCGGGCCGCGTTGTTGGATAATCGGGATTACGGCTTACTGGACAATTGGCTGCGTCTGATAAAAGACATTGCGTTGGAGCACGAAACCGAGCTCAACACGATCAGCGACCCGCTAAAGCGCGCGGACCGCTTGTGCGAGCTAAACGTCGAACGCCAAGTGGCTAATCTTTGTCACACCGCCATCGTGCAAAACGCCTGGAATCGCGGCCAACCGGTACAGGTGCACGGGTGGATTTACGGTGTCGGTGACGGGATCATCAAGGACCTCGGTATCGCCATCAAGAAGCAGCGCGAAATACCCGAGGTCTATCGCATCAAGCCGGAGACCTAATCTCATGCTCGCTCTAGCATTAAATCCAGCGCGTAATACTGTGATAGTGATCGGTTTACTGTTCGGTGCGACGGCTTGCGTTGTAGCGTCGCCGGCAAGCACGGACGGCGGCTCGCAAGCGGTCGCGGAGGTTGATGTGGAATCGTTCAGCGGCACAGTGCGGTGGCTGGAACTCGAAGGCGGCTTCTGGGGAATCGAAACCGCCCAGGGCAAGCAACTCCTGCCGATGACGTTGCCCGAAGAGGTTCAGCGAGACGGCCTCAAGGTACAGGGTAACTTTCGCCTTCTCAAAGACGTCATGACCATCCAGATGTGGGGTACGCCGGTGGACGTAACCCATATCGAGGCTATTGAATAGCCGCCGGCCTTATTCCTTCGCCAGCCCGTCCGTTACATCGTCAGGATGCGCCCGCCGGCCAAGCCGGTTGCGGCGCGCAAGCAATGTACGGGGGCTGCCATGGGTTTCTTTACGTTTTTCACGTCGCCATTCGGACTCTTTGTCGCCTTTTTCGTCGGTGGCGTGCTGCTGCTCGCCATCATGGGCGTCAAGGTCGTGCCGCAGGGCATGGAGTATACGGTCGAACGCTTCGGGCGCTACACGCGCACGCTGCGCCCGGGGTTTCACTGGATTGTGCCGGTGATGGAGCGGGTTGGGCGGCGACTCAACATGATGGAAAGCGTTTTGGATGTGCC
Organism: Pseudomonadota bacterium; assembly: GCA_021821045.1. Taxonomy (GTDB): domain Bacteria; phylum Pseudomonadota; class Gammaproteobacteria; order JAADHS01; family JAADHS01; genus JAKACW01. Next base: position 30,810 of record JAKACW010000042.1, on the reverse strand, counting down.
GTCGCAGGAGGTGATTACCAAAGACAACGCCATGGTGCGGGTCGACGGCGTGGTGTTCTTTCAGATTCTCGATGCGGCCAAAGCGGCTTACGAGGTGAATGACCTGGAACTGGCGATCCTGAACCTGACCATGACCAATGTGCGCACGGTGATGGGATCCATGGACTTGGACGAACTGCTGTCGCAACGCGATCGCATCAATGCGCAGTTGCTGCATGTGGTGGATGACGCAACGACGCCGTGGGGCGTGAAGGTCACCCGCATCGAGATCAAGGACATCGCGCCGCCGAAGGATCTGGTGGAGTCCATGGGTCGTCAGATGAAAGCCGAGCGCGACAAGCGGGCGGCGATCTTGGAAGCCGAGGGTGATAAGCAATCGGCAATTCTTAAGGCCGAGGGTGAACGGCAGGCGGCGATACTCGAAGCGGAGGGGCGCAAGGAAGCGGCGTTTCGTGACGCCGAAGCTCGCGAGCGCTTGGCGGAAGCCGAAGCTAAGGCGACCCACATGGTGTCCCAGGCCATCGCCAAGGGCGACGTGCAAGCGGTCAACTATTTCGTGGCGCAGAAATACGTGGAAGCGCTGCAGAGCATCGCCACCTCGCCGAACCAGAAGTTGGTGCTCATGCCGCTGGAGGCGTCGAGCGTAATCGGCGCCATTGGCGGAATCGGGGAATTGGCGAAAGCCGCGTTTCGGGACAAAAAAGGCGCGAACCCATGATCGAAGACGTCAGCCACTGGCATTGGTTTATTTTCGCCGCGGTGCTGGTGATCATCGAGTTGCTCACCGGCGGTGCTTATTTCTTGATGATGGGCGTTGCCGCCGCGCTGATCGCGGCGGCGTTGTTCGTTGCACCGAAGCTTGGGTTTGCCTATCAACTGATGGGGTTCGCGGTGCTGTCCATCGTCGCCATTTTGGTCGGCCAGCGCTATTTCAAGAAAAACCCGATTCCCACCGATCAGCCGACGCTGAATCGGCGCGGCGAGCAGTATGTCGGTCGAACCTTCACGCTGGAAACGCCCATCGTCAATGGCGTGGGCAAGCTGCGCGTCGATGACACGACCTGGCGCATCGAGGGGCCGAACATAGCCGCCGGCGTGCAAGTGAAAGTCGTCGGCGTCGATGGAACGAATCTCAAAGTCGCCGTGATGGAGAGCGAGACAGCGTAGCCGCCCGGATCGTGGGAGCGGTTTCCTACCGCGATTCTTCGTCAGCCCGATCGCGGAATGATCCGTTCCCACCGTGCGTCTGCGCGTCCATTGTGGGAGCGGTTTCCTACCGCGATTCATCGTTAGCTCATTCGCGGAATCATCCACTCCCACATTGGGTCGGCTAAACCACCTTTTCCAAAATCTGCGTAATCTCGTTATCCGTCAGCACGACAGGGTTGGTCTTCATGCTGTTGCCACGGCTGTTGGCGACGATCTTCGGAAAATACTCCTCCGTCACGCCATACTCGCGCAAGCGGGGCATATCGAGCCACTGGGTCCATCCGTTCAACACGTCCAGCAATCCGGTCAGCGCATCCTCGTGGTCCTCGCCGGGGGTGAGCGCCGGATTGAGCAGGCGACCAACCTGAGCGTATTTGGCCAGGCCGGGATGGTGCGGCGCCCGGCGCTTTAACGCCCGAATATTGATTTCCGTCGCCGCCGCAAGCACGCTGCCGCACGCCACCCCGTGGGGAATGGGAAAGAACGCGCCCAAAGGCGAGGCGAGACCATGCACCGCGCCCAGACCGGCTTGGGCCAAGGTGATGCCCGACATCAGCGCGCCATAGGCCATGCCGGCCCGCGCCGCCGTCGCTTGCGGTTCTTCGCCGTTCCAGCACGGGATCAAACTGTCGCGAACCTGGGTCATCCCGCTCCACGCCAAGGCGTCGGTAAATTGGCTGGCACTGGTGGAGACGTACGACTCGAGCAGTTGGGTGAACGCGTCCATGCCGTTGGCGGCAATCTGTTCCGCTGCGCAGGTGGCCAGCAAATCGGGGTCGATCAAGGCGACCTTGGGCACCAGCGTGTCATGGCGAAAGGACTTCTTGTAACCTTGCGGACCTTGCACGCTCAGCACCGCGTTCTTGGTGGCTTCGCTGCCGGTGCCGGCCGTGGTCGGAACCGCGATGAAAGGCATGGCCGGACCGACATACTCGACGCCTTTGCCGACGCCTTCGAGGTGATCCAAAACCGAATTGCCGAACGGCAACAGTCCCGCGATCGCCTTAGCCGCATCCAGCACCGAACCGCCGCCGATGCCGACCACCGTATCGATGCCGCGGCCGTGGAAGCGGCTCACGGTTTCATCGATCAGCTCAGGCGAAGGCTCGCCGGAAACGACAGTGTGTTCCCATTCGATTCCCCGGCCGCCCAACTGCGTCTGAAGGGCGGTCCAGTGGGCCGTTTGCACGAATGAACGAGCGCCGGTGACCAGCAACAGACGGCGGACGCCGCGCTCGGACAGAATGGGGGCGAGTTCGGCGATGCGGCCGGCGCCGAAGCGAATTTCGGGCAGCGGGGCGACATTGAACGAAAATGGCATGGTCATCATCCTGCGGGTTATATGCCGGTGAAGCGTTCGCCGCGGCGGGGTTGCGCCATCCACGGCGTTCCCTATCGCGACTTTTGTTTTAATGGGCAACAGGATAGGACGTCAGCCGCAAGATAGCCAGAGGGTCCAGTTGTGTCAGCTTTTTCCTTGAATTATCGTAGGTTAGCGTGATCGGTAGGTAGTAGGCCCGATTTAGTTTTTCGGGTAGTAAGGGTATTTTCTACGCTTTTGAAAATAATCTAATGAGTTAGCACCTTTTTCTTGTATGGAGAAAGCTCCCGCGGCGCCGATAAAATTTTCGCCCCGAGCGTTTTGCGCTGCTCTCGGCCCACGCCTCGGAATCGAACGAGAATGATAAGAAGGCATTGTTTAAATTTACGTTTTAATCCACATTTTTTGGCCTAAGCAGGCAAGTATCACAGCGGTGGCGACGCTATACAAGCAGGTTTCGTCGTTTGTCGCCGCGAGAATCATCCGCACAACTGCGGACGCGACTTTTTTGGATAGTGTTTACCCTCAATGAGTTACAAATTGGCAAATCCAAGGAACGCGATGACGATTATTCGTCTTGGGGTTGGACTCGCCCTGTTGTTGGGATTCGCCACTGTCCATGGTCAGACCGTGGACGATGGCAAGCGCGCCTACGACGCGGCCAAGTACGAAGAAGCCATCGAGATCTGGTCGCGACTCGCCGACGAGGGCGACGCGCGCGCGCAGTACCAGATGGGTGAGATGGCGCGCACCGGTAGAGGCATGGAGCGTGATTTCGACGCGGCATTTCGCTGGTATGAAGCCGCCGCCAAGCAGGGACTGCCGGAAGCCCAATACAATCTCGGGCGGTTGTTTCGCGTCGGCAAAGGCGTACGCCGCGACTTGGAAAAAGCCGGCCAGTGGTTCGAAAAATCGGCGGAGCAAGGTTACGCGGTCGCCCAGTACAGTCTGGCGGTAATGTATCAAAACGGCTGGGGTGTCGTGCGCGATCTGGGCAAGGCGGAGAAGTGGTTTGAAGCGGCGGCGGCGCAGGAGCATCGCGAAGCGGCGGATCACTTAAAGAAATTGCGCGAAGGCGACGTGCGCGCGGACCGCACGTTCAACGCCACCAAGCTGCTTGAGGAAACGACCGACTTCGAGGAAGCGTTGCTGTTCGAAGCCCGCGCCGGACGCACCGCGGCGGTGCGGACATTGCTGGATCGCGGCGCGCAAGTGAACACGGCGGACAAGTATGGCAACACGCCGTTGCTGCTTGCCGCCCAAAAGGGTCACCGCGGCGTGGTGGATATGTTGTTGGAAGCCGGCGCGGATATTCACCACGGCAACGAGTTGGGCGAAACCGCGTTGCTGCTGGCGGCGCGCGGCGGGCACGATGTGGTGGTTCAGAAATTGATCGAGCGCGGCGCGGACGTCAACAAGGCGGATCAATTCAAGCGCACGGCCTTGATGGAAGCGGCGGGAAAAGGCCAGGTTGCCGTCGTGGACGCGTTGCTGGCCCGTCGCGCCGATCCCAACGCGGTGGACAAAGACGGCCGCGGCGCGTTGCTCATGGCGGCGCGCAGCGCCAGCAAGGAGATGAAAGCGGTCATCGATCGGCTCATCAAAGGCGGCGCCAATCCCAATGCCAAGGACGATCACGGCTACAATGTGGTGGCTTACGCGGTGATGGAGAAGCTCGACGACGCCGTGGCCGCTTTGCTGGGGCACAAATTGGATTTGGCGTTTCGCGATCCCGAGAATCTGACGCTGCTGATGATTGCCGCGGATGTCGGCAATGCATCGGCCGCGTCGGGGTTGCTGCGGGCGGGGGCGGATGTGGACGCTACCGACAAGCGCGGCTGGACGGCGCTGATGCGCGCGGCGCGAGCGGGACAAGAGAAGGTGATCGAAGCACTGTTGCGCGGGGGCGCCAAGGTCGACTTGCACAATGATTACGGCGACACGGCGTTGATGATCGCGGCCGCCTCCGGCCGCGTCGGCGCGGTCAGGCTGCTGTTGGATGAGCAAGCGCGCATCGAGGCGATCAACAAGCAGCGCTGGACGCCGTTGATGTTCGCTGCCAAGAGCGGCCACGACGCCGTTGTGCGCGAACTGATCGCGCGCGGCGCCGCGGTCAACAGCGTCGACAACATGGGCACCAGTGCGCTCATGCTGGCGGCGGAGAAGGGTTATATCGAAACGGTGGAGTTCCTGCTGCGCGCGGGCGCTGATGCGAATATCCAACGCCGCGGCGGGGATACCGCGTTGTCGCTGGCCCGGGCCGGCAAGCACGTGGACACCGCGGCGGTGCTCATGGAAAAGGGCGCCAGCGGGGTGAGCGCGCGGCGGGAAAAGTTTTCGCTCGAGGCGCTCGGCAAACGGGATGAGGAGAAAGACACCACCACGCTGTACCGGGGCTGGGACGCTTTAATGATCGCCGCTTGGGAAGGCCGCGAGCGCGTGGTTTCCGACGAGTTGGCCAAGGGTGTCAACGTCAACGTCCGCGATGACGAGGGGAAAACGCCGTTGATGGCGGCGGCCATGAAAGGACACATTCGCATCATCAACATGCTGCTCGATGCCAAGGCGGAAGCCGATGCGCAGACGAAGAAAGGGCACACCGCGGTGATCCTGGCGATCCGGGAGCGGCAGCCCGCGGCGGTGGACGCGTTGATTAAAGGTCGCGCGGACGTCAACAAGGCGGACGAGCAGGGGGTGACGCCACTGATGTGGGCCATCACCCAGCGCGAGCCGCGGACGATCGCGTTGTTGATCGGGCAAGGGGTCGATCTGAACGTATTCAACAAGGCGGGCGAGAGCGCGCTGAGTTTGGCCATGCAGTTTGGTTTGGATGACGTCGCCGTGGATTTGGTCAAGGCCAAAGCCAGCCTCACGGCGGTGGATCGCGCCGGGCATCCGGCGATTTGGTTGGCGTCGCGTTACGGCGCGGCCGCCCTGGTGCGCCACCTGTTGCGGGCCGGCGCGTCGGCGCAAGCGACGAACGAGCGGGGCGAAACGCCGCTGATGGCTGCATCGCAGTATGGTCACGAGGAAGTGGTCAATATTCTGCTGACCGCCGGCGCCCAGGCCGGCAGCAAGAGCAACGACGGCAACACGGCGTTGCACTTGGCGGCCGAGGCGGGGCATCTTGAAATCGTCAAGCGCTTGTTGGCCGCCGGCGCCGACGTCAACGAGCGGAATGAACTGCGCAACACGGCTTTGATCTTCGCCGCGCGCAACAATCATTTGAAGGTGGTCGAGCAACTGTTGGCTGCCGGGGCGAAATCGAACACCAAGAACAAATTCGGTGAGACCGCGTTGAGCGTCGCGCAGGCCAAGGGTTACCAGAATGTCGTGGATACAATCAAGAACAAGGGAGACAAGAAGGGCTTTTTCTTCTAAACAGTCATGAGTTCCGTCGCTACATCCACATCGTTTTACGCCTTCGCTGTTTATGCGCTCCCCGTATTGGGCGCGATCAGCTATATGGTGTGGAAAAAGCGCCGTGCCTGGGAACACAATCGCGTAGTCATGCGCGAGAATGTCGAGGCCGGATTGACCGAGCCGCCTTCATTGCATCCCTTGATAGATCAGAATTTGTGCATCGGCTGCGGCGTCTGCGTGCCGGCATGCCCCGAGGGCGATGTGCTGGGCATGATCGATGGCAAGGTGCACCTGGTGAATCCCACGCAGTGCATCGGACATGGCGCGTGCAAGGCGGCCTGTCCGATGGACGCCATCACGCTGGTTTTCGGCACGTCCAAGCGCGGCATGGACATTCCCACCGTGGACGAGCATTTTCAAACCACGGTGGACGGCATCTATATCGCCGGCGAACTGGGCGGCATGGGCCTGATTCGCAACGCGGTGTCTCAGGGCCGGCAGGCCATGGAGGCGATCTCCCGCCGTCCCGGGCTGAAAGACCCAAACATGTACGATTGCGTCATCGTGGGCGCCGGACCATCCGGTTTGACCGCGTCGCTGGCGGCAAAGCAACTCGGGTTGCGTTACGTCACCGTGGAACAGGAGTGTCTCGGCGGCACGGTGGCTCACTTCCCCCGCGGCAAGATCGTCATGACGGCGCCTTTCGAGCTGCCCGGCGTGGGCAAGTTCAATTTTCGCGAGGTGAGCAAGGAGGAACTGCTCGAAGTCTGGAAGAAGGTGGAAGAGCAGTCCGGCGTGAATATTCGTTACAAGGAGAAGATGGACAACATCCAACCGTCGGATAACGGCTTCATTGTGACCACCTCCAAGGCCCAGTACCCCGCCAAGACGGTGCTGTTGTGCATCGGGCGCCGTGGCACGCCGCGCAAACTGGGCGTTCCCGGCGAGGAAGGTTCGCCAAAGGTTGTGTATATTCTGCGCGATCCGGAACTGTATCGAGGTCAAAAGGTCTGTGTGGTGGGCGGGGGCAACAGTGCCTTGGAGGCCGCGGTTTCCCTATCCGAAGAACCTGGCACGCAGGTCATTCTTTCTCATCGCAGCAATTCGTTTTCCAGCGCCAACAAAAAGAACCGCGACAAATTGACGGCGGCGGAGAAGAAGGGTCAGCTGAAGGTCATGTTGAAATCGGTGATCAAGGAGATCAAACCCGATTCCATCGTTCTTGATCAGGAAGGTCAACTTATCGAGGTCGAGAACGATATTGTGATTGTCAATGCCGGCGGCGTGCTTCCCACGCCCTTCCTGAAGCAGATCGGGGTATTGGTCGAAACGAAATTCGGTACGGTCTAACCTGAGGTAGCGGAAACCGATATGGGCGCACCAGCACAACCCGTGACCGCGCGTAATGCCGATCCGGTCAGCAAGAACGGCAAAAGCCTCGGCGGCAAGGGAGAATTGGCCAAGGCATTCCTGCTGGTATTCACCTCGCTCGGTTTGTACATGTCCGGCGACTATTGGTACGACGATTCGCTTTACAAGCCCGAGGAGGGGTTTGGCTATTGGATCGGCTTGGTCGGTGGCGTGATGATGCTGCTGGCGTACATCTACTCGATGCGCAAGCACATGAAGTGGTTGCGCTTCAGCGGCATTCTCTCCCACTGGCTGCGGATCCATATCTGGCTGGGCATTGTCGGGCCCTATCTGATCATCATTCACACCGGTTTCCGGCTCGAATCGCAAAACGCAAAGTACGCGTTCTATTCGATGGTGGCCGTTTTCCTCAGCGGTGTCGTGGGCCGGTACTTGTATTCGCGGGTGCATTTCGGTCTCGACGGCAAGCGGGCCCAACTCGGCGAGCTGCAGCGCATGCTGGGATTGGATGCCAAGGACCAGCAGTCGGTGTTCGCGGTTATTCCCGGCGTGAAGGAGGAGCTCGATCGCCTGGAGAAACTGGTTACATTCAAGCAGCACGGCGTATGGACAAGCCTGCGCGTTTCCTGGCAAGCGCGAATCGCGGGCATCGCCGCCTACCACCGGATGACAAGGGGACTGCGCGCCCACCTCGCGCCTATCGCGGCGCAGCAGCAGTGGGATCCCAAGGATCTGGCGATCGCCGAACGTCAGGTCAAATCCATGCTCAGGGAATACGTCACGGCGGTGAAGACCGTTGCCCGCTTTCGCGCCTATGACCAAATGTTCATGCTGTGGCGCATGGTGCACGTCCCTCTGCTGTTTTTGTTGTTCATCGCCGGTGTTTTTCACGTCGTGTATGTCCACATGTATTCAGTGAGCGAAATATAAGAACAATCATGAGTTGGGCCTTTCGCATTGTCTTGGGTTGGCTGCTTGCGTTCGCGGGCGGCGTGGCGTTGGCGCAATCGCCCTTGAGCGCCTTCGAACGGGCCATGATGCCCGGGCCGGTCATAGAGGGGCACGCCAAATACGAAAACGACTGCGAGAAATGCCACGTCCGGTTCCAGCGCGAGAAGCAAAACGATAAGTGCCTCGACTGCCACAAGGAAGTGCGCGCCGATATCCAAAAGAAAGAAGGGTTCCACGGTCGTTTGACCAACGTCGACACGCGTCCGTGCAAGGTGTGCCATACGGACCACAAGGGCCGCGACTTCAATATTGTGTTGTTAGATCAAGCGACTTTCGACCACGACCAGACCGACTTCAAATTGCGTGACAGCCACACCCGGGTGAAGTGCGAGAGCTGCCACAAGCCGAAGAAAAAATACCGCGAAGCGCCCGGCAAGTGCGTCGAATGCCACGAGAAGGACGAACCGCACAAGGGCAAGTTGGGCAAAAAGTGCGAGATTTGCCATAACGAGGTGAGTTGGCCCGTATTTGTGTTCGATCACTCAAAGACCGAGTTTGATTTGAAGGGCAAACATGTCGGGGTCAGTTGCGGCCACTGCCACGTTAACGAGCGCTACAAGGGCATCCCGACCAAGTGCGCCGTATGCCACAAGCTCGACGACAAGCACAAGGGCGTATACGGCCAGAAGTGCGAGGACTGCCATGTCGAGCAGGGCTGGCATCAGGTCAAGTTCGACCACGACAAGGACACCGAGTACAAGCTGGAGGGGCAGCACAAACTGGTGACCTGCGGTCAATGTCACACCGGTGAGGACATCTATAAGGAAGACCTCAAGAAGGATTGTTACTCGTGCCACAAATTCAAGGACGAGCACAAGGGTCAGTATGGCAAGAAGTGCGAGGATTGCCACACCGCCAAAGGCTGGCCCGAAATCGTTTTCGATCATGATAAGGACACCGAGTGGCCGCTCAAGGGCAAACACAAGAAAGTCGCGTGCACCGACTGCCATCCGGGAGATCTATACGAAGACGACGCACCGGAAAAGTGTTACGACTGTCACCGCCAGGACGACGTCCATGACGGCCAGGAGGGCAAGGATTGCGGCAAGTGCCACAGTGAAGACGGATGGATCAAGCAAGTCGACTTCGACCATGATCTAACCCGGTTTCCGTTGCTCGGCTCCCATGCCACGGTGGCCTGCGAGGAGTGTCACACCACCACGTCGTTCAAGGATGCCGGCATCAAGTGCATCGGCTGCCACAAGCCGGACGACGTGCACAAGCAGCGGATGGGCGAGGAGTGCTCACTGTGCCACAACAGCGTGGATTGGAAACTGTGGGAGTTCGATCACGACAAGGACACTGATTTCAAATTGGAGGGAACCCACAAGAAGATTCACTGCGAGCGCTGCCACAAGAGCGCGGTGAAGGATGACTTGGAACTTCCCATGGATTGCTTCAGCTGTCACGAGAAGGATGACGCGCACCATGGCAGTTATGGCCGGCTGTGCAACCGTTGCCACAATACGGAGTCCTTTAAGGACTTCCGCCCCCGCTGGCAAAAGTAGCGGAGGACTGTCGAGGTACGGGCAAGGGATAATACGTATATCCGCTCACAAATCCGTAAGAAAAGGCTTTTGATAAGCCTTCCACCAGCCTATAAACTAGGCGACAGTTTTTTCGACGGTTTTTGTAAAGGGACGTTATCAGCCGTCGATGCGCCGAAGCGAAGCGCAGCGCAGATCCAAACCAGAATCAACTAACAACACGCCTGGGTAAAGATGAACGCGTTAACGTCCGCCACCAATGCCATCGTGCGCGTTTTTTTTGCCGCGCTGATGTGCTTTGCCGTTACCGCGGTTGCCCAGACCGACGATCCGGCGCCGTTCGATCACCTTTCCACCGGCTTTCCTTTGGACGGCGCCCATGCCAATGTGGCGTGCGAATCATGCCATGTGCGCGGCGTGTTCAGGGGAACGCCCAAGACCTGCGCGGGTTGTCACAACGGCGTGATCGCCAACGGCAAGCCGGCCAACCACATCGTGACCACGGCGTCGTGCGATATCTGTCACGACACCAACAGCCGAACCTGGCTCACCGCCGGCACCTTCGATCATGCGACGGTCACGGGCAGTTGCGTGAGCTGTCACAACGGCGTGCAGGCGACCGGCAAATCTCCCCGACATATCAACAGCACCAACGTGTGCGAGGACTGCCACATCACCAACCTGTGGAGCCCGGCCAGCGTGGATCATTCGCAAGTGCTGGGCCGCTGCTCCAGTTGCCACAATGGTGTGATCTCCACCGGAAAGAACGCCGGGCACGTCGCGACGACCCAAGAATGCGACGCCTGCCATTCGACCATCGCCTGGCTGCCGGCCGGCTTCGACCACACCGGCATCGTCGACGGCTGCTCCAGATGTCACAACGGCGTGCAGGCTACCGGAAAGCACATTCAGCATATTCGGTCCACGGCATTGTGCGAAACCTGCCACACCACGGTCGCGTTTAGGCCGGTCATCCGGGTCGATCACGATCAAGTCATCGGAACGTGCTCCACGTGTCACAACGGTCGCGATGCCACGGGAAAGACTGCCAACCACGTGCCCACACAGTCGGAGTGCGACGTGTGCCATAGCACGGTGGCTTGGGTGCCGGCATCCTCGTTCGACCACACCGGTATCGTGGACAACTGCGTGAGCTGCCATGTGCAGGGCGGCTCCGCGCAAGGCAAGCCCGCCACCCATATTCGTTCCACGGATCGGTGCGAGACGTGTCATGCCACCAGCGCGTTCGATCCAGTCATTCGGGTGGATCACGATCAGGTGCTCGGAACCTGCTCCAGTTGCCACAACGGGGTCATCGCATCGGGCAAGACGCCGAATCACCCGTTGACCAACGCCGAATGTGACGCCTGCCACGTCACCCAAGCCTGGGACATCGTCACGGCATTCAACCACGACGGCATCACCAACAACTGTTTCTCTTGCCACAACGGCACCAATGCCACGGGCAAGAACCCGAATCACATTCTCAGTTCGAACCTGTGCGAAAACTGCCACTTGACGACAGCCTGGGTGCCTTCCACTGTCGATCACACCCAGGTGCAAGGGGTATGCAGCAGCTGCCACAACAACGTTCTCGCCGAGGGCAAGGGGCCGAACCACATTCCCAGCACCCAGGAGTGCGACTTCTGCCATAGCACGGCGGCCTGGGTGCCGACGCAGTTCGACCACAGCCAGATCGGCAACGCCCGCTGCGATTCTTGTCATAACGGCATACAAGCCAGCGGCAAACCCGCCAATCACTTTGTTACTACGCAGGATTGCGACGCGTGCCACCGTACCACCGGCTGGACGCCTCTGGCCCCGTTCGTGCACACCTCGGCGACCTATCCGGGCGACCACAATCCGGGTGTAACCTGCCGTGACTGCCATACCGGCAACACCGAGGCGGCGACTTGGACATCAGCGGCCTACAGGCCCGATTGCGCCGGTTGTCACGCCAACGATTACGATCCCGGGGAGCACCGCAAGACGCAGACCCCGGCGACAAACTACACCGTGGCTGAACTGCGCGACTGTGCCGGACCTTGTCACACCTACACGGACGCCACACTTACGACCATCGCACGGCAGCGTAACGCGGAACACCGGGCGCGGGATGGCGATTGGTAGGCGGCTTTTGCGGTGGTTTTTCCCGGTTTTAGGGAAACCTCCTAATATCTCCGCCACATCACATCCGGTAAAGTACGAGGCGCATCTAAGGAAACGGCGCCGATCCATAGGGGTGCGCCGAGAAACGAAAATAACCAGCGCGTGATTGCCCCAGGGGCGATCGGGTGAAGAAGGCTTTCCAACGTGAATTATGCCAAGCGGCCGGGATTGTCGCCCGCGCGACTATTTGTGTTTTTTGTCGCGCTGTTGATGACGACCCTTGGTCACGCTCAAACCGATTCGAAGCCAGCTTTCGATCACTTTGACACCGGTTTTCCGCTCACCGGGGCCCATGCCACCGTGGCTTGTGAATCGTGTCACGTGCGGGGGATGTTCACCGGCACCCCGAACAGTTGCCGAGCCTGTCATAACGGCGTCATGGCGCCCGGCAAGCCGGCTAATCACATTGTCACCAGCGCCGAGTGCGATATTTGTCATGGCAGCACCAGTGTCGGCTGGTCCATGGGCGCGCAGCTTTTCGATCACAGCACCGTCACCGGTCCCTGCGCTACTTGCCACAATGGGGTGCAGGCCTCGGGCAAAACCGCCAGCCACATTCCTTCCACCAACGCCTGCGATGCCTGTCACCTGACCGCCGCCTGGACGCCGGCGATGATGGACCACACCCAAGGCCTCGGACCGTGCGCCGGGTGCCACAACGGTATTTTGTCGACGGGCAAATCCATCAACCACATTCGCACCAGCGACGCCTGCGAGGCGTGCCATCGCAACACCGCCTGGGTGCCGGTGATTGCCGTTGACCACAGTCAGGTCGTCGGCGCGTGCGTGGGCTGTCACAATGGAACCACGGCGGAGGGCAAGCCGCCCGGCCATATTCGAACAACCAATGCCTGCGACGCTTGCCACAACAGCGTTCGCTGGGTTCCGACCATCGACGTCGATCACGGCGAAGTGATCGGTTCGTGCGAGAGCTGTCACAATGGCGTGTTGGCGACCGGCAAGGGGCCGGCTCACGTGGTTACGACCGCGGCCTGCGACGTTTGCCACAACACGACCGCTTGGACGCCGGCGGCATTCAGCCATGACAACATCACGTCCGGCTGCGCGACGTGTCACAACGGCGTGCAAGCCACCGGCAAGACGCCGACCCACATTCCGACCTCGAATCTGTGCGAGAGCTGCCACAACACGACAGTGTGGACGCCGACCATCGCCGTCGATCATACCCAGGTCATCGGCGTATGCGATGGCTGTCACAACGGCACCACCGCCACCGGCAAGGACGCGAACCATATTCCGACCACGGCACAGTGCGATACGTGTCATACCACCACCGCTTGGACGCCGACGATCTTCGACCATGCGGGGATCACCGCTGCTTGCGCTACCTGTCACAACGGCGTGCAGGCCACCGGCAAGACGCCGACCCACATTCAGTCGTCCGATCTATGCGAGAGTTGTCACAACACCACCGTCTGGACGCCCACCGTCGCGGTGGACCACAACCAGGTGCGCGGCAGCTGCGCGAGCTGTCACGATGGCGTGATCGCCACCGGCAAAGGGCCGACACACCTCACGACAACCAATCAATGCGACGCCTGCCACGCGACCATCGCCTGGGTGCCGGTGATGGCCGTCGATCATCAGCAGGTGCTCGGAGCGTGTTCCAGTTGCCACAACGGCACGACGGCCAGCGGCAAGGGTCCGACCCATATCGCGACCAACGGCGAGTGCGATTTGTGTCATAGCGCGGTGGCCTGGACACCAGCCAACTTCAATCACGACACCATCACCAATAATTGTGCGAGCTGCCACAACGGCACGACGGCCACCGGAAAGAACCCCGCCCACATCACGACCACCAGCGTCTGCGAGGCGTGCCATCTGGTGACGGTATGGGTGCCGGCCAACGTCGACCACGGTCAAGTTCTCGGAACATGCAGCAGCTGCCACAACGGCACCATCGCCACCGGCAAAGGACCGACCCACGTTGCTACGACGGCGGAGTGCGACGTGTGTCACTCCACCGCGGCGTGGACGCCGGCCGGGTTCGACCATGCGGGGATCACAAACAATTGCGTCAGCTGCCACAACGGCGTGCAAGCCACCGGCAAGAATCCGGCGCATCTCAATACATCGAATCGTTGCGAAAACTGCCATTTGACCAGCGCTTGGATGCCGGCGAACGTCGATCACGCCGATGTGCTTGGCACCTGCAGCAGTTGCCACAACGGCACCACCGCCACCGGCAAGAGCGCGAACCACATTGTCACGGCCCAGGAATGCGACATCTGCCATAGCACAATGGCGTGGGTGCCGACCCAGTTCGACCACAGCCAAATCGGCAACGCGCGTTGCGACAGCTGCCATAACGGGTCGATCGCCAGCGGTAAAACGCCCGGCCACTTCGTGACCACGCAAGACTGCCGGGATTGCCATACCTTCAATGGCTGGACGCCGTTAGTACCGTTCGTCCACAACTCGGCCGCGTTTCCGGGCGATCACAATCCTGGCGTGACTTGCCGAGACTGCCATACCAACAACACCGAGGTTGCGACGTGGACGACGGCGGCATATAAACCGGACTGCGCCGGCTGTCATGCCAATGATTACCGCGCCGGTCCGCACGACAAGACGCAAACGCCTGCCACCGACTATACCGTGGCGGAACTCAAGGACTGTTCGGGGCCTTGCCATGTGTACACTGATACGACGCTCACCACCATCGCGCGCCAACGCAACGCCCAGCATCGCGCGCGTGATGCCAACTGGGACTAAAGCCCTGTCTGTGCTCGCGGAATATACCGCGGCTGTGTATGTCTCAAAGCCGAATTTGTGAACAAATTCGCATTGTTGCGGAACCCTCGACGCCGTTTTCGCCTCCAACAAGGCTCTTAGGCTAAAATCCACCCACTTTGTGCCGTAACCAATTGAGCGGGCATCGTTGAACGTTCGCGGAGGCCGAATGAAAAAGCAGCTCCATCCCGACTCATCCCGACGCGCATTCCTGCGCGCCTGCGGTTGCCTTGGCCTCGCATTGGCTGCGCCGAGCGCGCTGGCCAGGCCGGAAGAAGGTGCACGACATTTGCGACTGCACAACCTGCACACCGGCGAGAAGGTCCTGGCGACGTATTGGGAGAAGGGCGTTTACATCGCCGACGAGCGGGCTGCCATCGACCGCGTTCTGCGCGATCATCGCAGCGGTGACGTCCATCCCATCGATCCCAAGCTGTTGGATGCGTTATGGCGCTTGCAGCAACGGCTCGACATCGGCGGCAAGCCTTTCATGATCATCTCGGGGTATCGCAGCCCCAAAACCAACGCGGCTCTGCGCCAGAAGGGCGGCGGCGTAGCGAAAAAGAGCTTCCACATGGAAGGCCGCGCCATCGACATTCGTGTGCCGAACCGGCCATTGGATCAGGTCTACGATGCCGCGCTGGCAATGCAAGCGGGCGGAGTGGGCTACTACGCGAAGTCCAATTTCGTACATCTCGATATCGGTCGCGTCCGCCGCTGGCGCGGATGATTGTTCTCGTTTCCTAGGATCGCAGCGCCAAGGCTTCGGCCAGAGCGTCGTCGCGGCCGTAGATGTCTTCGCGAAACTGCATCACATTGTCGCGCCCGTTCCAGACCGTGAAATACTGAATGTAGATCGGTACGGTCTGCGCCAGTGGCACATAGCGTTCCTTTTCCATTTCGACGGCGGCCTGCAACGTCTCGGGGGTCCATCGCGCATCGCCGTCGAGCAGGAACAAGGCGAGTTCGGTGGGGTTTTCAACCCGTATGCAGCCGGAGCTGAAATCGCGCACCCGCCGTTTGAACAATTCCCGCGCCGGCGTATCGTGAAGATAGACGTCGTACTTATTCGGAAACATGAATTTCATTTTGCCCAGCGGATTGGTCGCGCCGGGGAGTTGGCGCAGCCGGAAGGGAAAGGGGCGGCCGGGCGCAAGCACCGCGGACCAGTTGACTGTGGACGGATCGACCTCCCGCAATTCGCCGTTGGTGGTGCCAAACAAGCGAAAGTTCTGCCGTGCGAGCATGCCAGGATCTCTGCGCAACCCCGGAATGATGTCCTCGTAGAGGATCGTATTGGGCACTTCCCACGATGGGTTGAGCACAAGGTGCTCGATCTCATCGATGAACACCGGCGTGCGCCGATAGGGTTTGCCCACCACGACTTTCATGGTGAGCACGACTTCATGATCGACATGGGCGGTCAAGCTGTAGTTAGCGATATTGACCACCACGAAACGCGATCCGAGATCTTGCGGCAGCCAGCGCCAACGTTCGAGGTTGGCCTCGATTTGGCGAATGCGCGCATGAGCGGGGACGTTGAGCACGGCGCGCGTTGCGGGACCGACCACGCCATCGCGGGCCAATCCGTGATGCGATTGAAAACTTTTTACGATACGCGCCAGGTTCGAGTCGAAGACCGTGGAGGACTCCTCCACCGCGACCCCGAGGCCGGGTTCGGCCGCCAACCGTTGACGCAATCGAGTAACCGCCGGTCCCTCATCTCCTTCCCGCAAACTGAAGTCGATATCGAGCGCGGGCCAACCACCGACGGCCTCGACGGCGTAGTACTGCGGCAGCGCTCGCCGCAACAGCCAATAGCCTTCCAGAGCGGGACGCAGCGCGTCCAGGGTTTGGACGACGCGCTCGTACTGCACCGCCTCATCGAGCAGGCGCAGCAGGTTTGGCGCAACGCCGCTGATGCGCAACCGTGGTTCGAACGTATCCTGTTTCACACGCCCGTCGCGCAAGTGTAAGGCGAGCAGGAGAAATCCGTCGGATAGCAGGAGTTCGCGCTGAGCGATGAGGCCGGCCGAGGGCCACCTGGATGAAGAGAGGGCTTTAATGCCCGCGACGTGATAGTCGTCGGGAACAAGGCCGTCGCTGACCACGTCGGGGAGATGGTCAATGAAGCTGAGCGCGGCGTCAGTAAGTTGGCCATCAGCAGTGTGCCACAGCGGGGTGTAGTCCCGTCGCTGATAGAAGATCGCCATCGACGCCAAGGCGCGAAACGTCCGGTGAGGCTGGGCGGGCGTCTCATGGGCGCGCGGACCCGTCAGTCTATCGACAATCTCATCCTTAATATCTGCAAGCAAGACGGGGTCGACGGCCTTCGGCGTAGCCACTCCCGCGGTGCTCGACAAGAGCAGGGCTGCGCAAAGCAACAATACCTTCAAAGGGAGCAGGTCTCCAGATATCCGTCGGCATTTTATATTGCGACACCGCTCGGGTCACGTTGCACGCGCGGCGTGAAGCCACTCCGCGCCACGACATGTTGGCCAGCGGTTTCGTCGTTCACCCTTAGCGGCGTTTCATCCTCGTATTAAATAGACATGGACTACTCCATTCCCCCGCAATGGTCTAGGTAACGAACCGAATTTTTTGGCAATTTCACAGCGCGTAACGTTAATGGCGTCGCGAGGGGCAGTTCGAGGGGGGCGCGCGGAAATGACTCAACCATCGAAAGTCGGGGTAGTCCTTGCTGCGAAAGTGGACTTCATTGCGTCTTGAGCGTCCTGCGAAGCGACGCCGCGCGCTTGGCAACGAGCCGATGTCCGGCAGTTCGCGGGCTGTAGGCGGGTTCGCCGGGTGGGTCGTTCTATTTCTTTTGCTTGGCTTCTCCCATCTGGTCGCGGCGGTCGAACACAACATCAAAGACAGCTTCGATCATTTCAGCACCGGATTTCCGCTGACCAACGCCCATGCGACCGTGCCCTGCGGCGATTGTCATCGCGATGAGAATTTCGCCGGGACACCGACTCAATGCCAGCAGTGCCACAACGGCGTCATGGCGGTGGGCAAATCGCCCAACCATATTCCGACCAGCGGCGCGTGCGACCTATGTCATGGCGCGGTGAGTTTTTCATTTATCGCGCTTTTCGATCATGCCGCAGTCACGGCGCCGTGCGCCACTTGCCACAACGGCGTGCAGGCCACGGGCAAGCCGGCCAACCATCTGCCGACCATAGCCGCTTGCGATCTGTGCCATTTGACGATCGCGTGGGTGCCGGCGGAATTCGATCACGGCACCACAACAGATGCCTGCGTGAGTTGTCACAATTCGGTCATTTCCAGCGGCAAGTCCGTGCGGCATCTCCCAACGACCAATCGCTGCGATGCTTGCCACAACACCGTGGGCTGGATTCCGTCAACGCGATTCGACCACGCGGAGGCCATCGGCTCCTGCGAGGGTTGCCACAACAACATCAACGCCGTGGGCAAGGCGCCCAACCATATTCCCACGACCGCGTCCTGCGACACGTGTCATACGGTGAATGCGTGGTTTCCGGCACGCTTCGATCACCAGGGCATCACCGACAACTGCGCCCGCTGCCACAACGGCGTGCAGGCATCGGGGCAATCCTCCACTCATATTCGTACTACGCCGCGGTGCGAGGCGTGTCACACCTCGGTGACGTGGTTGCCGGCTGTTACGGTCGATCACCAAGAAGTCAGCGGCACATGCTCGAGCTGCCACGACGGGCGGCAGGCTATCGGAAAATCCCCGAGCCATATTCCGACCAGCGCCGAGTGCGATCAGTGTCACACCACCGTGGCCTGGGTGCCGGCGACGTTTGATCACGCCGGCATCACCGGCAATTGCGCGAGCTGCCACAACGGCGCGCAGGCCACGGGGAAGTCGATCGATCACCTGCGTACCACCGATACGTGCGAGGCGTGCCATCTGACCACGATGTGGATTCCGGGCAACGTCGATCATCAGCACGTATTGGGAACCTGTTCGAGCTGTCATGACGGCATCATTGCTACGGGCAAATCCGTTGCCCATATTCCGACCACCCAGGAGTGCGATACCTGCCATAGCACCAACGCGTGGATTCCCGCCGGTTTCGACCACAGCGGGATCGTCGGCAACTGCGCCTCGTGCCACAACAACGTGCAGGCCGTCGGCAAGGCACCTACCCACTACAACACCACCGACGTCTGCGAAGCGTGCCACGCGATCAACGCCTGGGTGCCGGTTGTCACCGTTGATCACGACCATGTGTTCGGCGCCTGCAGCACGTGTCACAACGAGCTGCCGGTGTTTAACCCGTTGGCCATCGGCAAGCCGGCGACGCACATTCCCACCACCGACGATTGCGGGGCGTGTCACCTGACCACCGGCTGGGTGCCGGCGCGGACGGTGGACCACAGCCAAGTGCTGGGCGTCTGTTCGGGCTGCCACAACGGCACGCAGGCCACGGGCAAAGCGGCCAACCACGTGCCGACCACCGCGGAGTGCGACGTGTGCCATACCGTGGCGGCATGGCTGCCGGCGATATTTGATCACGCGGGCATCACCGGCAATTGCGTTTCCTGCCACAACGGCACCCAAGCGACGGGCAAGTCTGCCGTTCACATTCGCAGCACCAACACGTGCGAGGCCTGTCATATCGTCGCGGCATGGGTGCCGGCATCGGCGGTCGATCACTCCCAAGTCCAGGGCGTCTGTTCGAGCTGCCACAACGGCACCACCGCCACCGGCAAGAGCGCCACCCACATCAGCTCCAGCGCGGTGTGCGACACCTGCCACAACACCATCGCTTGGGCGCCGACCATCACGGTGGATCACTCCCAGGTGTTGGGAACATGCGAAAGCTGCCACGACGGCACCATTGCGACCGGCAAGGACGCGAATCATGTTCCGACCACCCAGGCCTGTGATGCGTGCCACACGACGGCGGCATGGCTTCCGGCCCGGTTCGATCACGTCGGCATTACGGCCAACTGCGCCAGTTGCCACAACGGCGTTCAGGCGACGGGCAAGACACCGACTCACTACAACACGACTGACACCTGCGAAGCCTGCCACAACACGAATTTGTGGATTCCGGTGGTGACAGTGGATCACGCTCATGTCATCGGCACCTGCGTCAGTTGCCATGGCGGCAGCACCGGTGCGGCCGCGATCGGCAAGCCGGCCAACCACATTCCGTCGACGGACGTGTGCGACACCTGTCATACGACTGCGAGATTTGTTCCCGTCACCTCGGTGGATCATTCCCAGGTGATTGGCACGTGTTCCGGATGTCACAACGGCACGCTGGCCGGCGGCAAATCGGCAAACCACGTGCCGACGACCGCGGAGTGCGATACCTGCCACACCACAGCCACCTGGTTGGGGGTGATATTCGATCACGCGGGTATTACGGGCAATTGCGCCAGCTGCCACAACGGCACGACGGCGACCGGCAAGTCCGCGGTGCACATCCGCAGCAGCAATACCTGCGAAGCGTGCCATGACGTCACCGCCTGGGTTCCGACGATTACGGTCGATCACACTCAAGTGACGGGAATCTGCTCGAGCTGTCACAACGGCACCACGGCGACGGGGCGCTCGGCGACGCATATTACGTCGACGACGGTATGCGACGCGTGTCATAACGTTACGGCGTTCGTGCCGGTGATTACCGTGGATCATTCACAAGTCAGCGGCACCTGCGAAAGTTGCCACAACGGGGTTGTCGCCACCGGCAAATCGGCGAATCACATCGCGACCACTCAGCCCTGCGACGTCTGCCACACCACGGCGTCCTTCGTCGGCGCGGTGTTCGACCACACCGGAATCGTTGCCAATTGCGTGAGCTGCCATAACGGTATTCAGGCCACCGGCAAGTCGCCAACCCACTACAACACCATGGATATGTGTGAGGCCTGTCACCGCACCACGGCGTTCGTGCCGGTGGTCACGGTCGATCACGCGCACGTGATCGGCACCTGTGTGAGCTGCCACGGCGGCGGAACGGTGACCACGGCGGCCATTGGCAAACCGGCAAACCATATTCCCAGCACGGACGCCTGCGACACCTGCCATAGCACGACGGGATTCGTGCCCGTGTTGCGCGTGGATCACGCCCAAGTCATCGGGACTTGCTCGAGCTGCCATAACGGCGCGCTCGCAGCCGGCAAATCCGCCAATCACATTCCGACGACCGCCGAGTGCGATACCTGCCATACGACGGCCACCTGGCTCACTGCGGTGTTCGACCATGCCGGCGTGACGGGCAACTGTGTGACCTGCCACAACGGCACCCAGGCGACCGGCAAATCCGCGGTGCATATCCGCAGCACCGAGACGTGCGAGGCCTGCCACAATTTCACCGCCTGGGCGCCGACGGTCACCGTCGATCACACGCAGGTCACCGGTACTTGTTCGAGCTGCCACAACGGTACCACGGCGACGGGACGTTCGCCGACCCATATCACCTCGACGACGGTGTGCGACGCGTGCCACAACACCACAGCCTTCGTGCCGGTGATTTCGGTCGATCATTCACAGGTCACGGGCACCTGCGAAAGTTGCCATAACGGGGTGATTGCCACCGGCAAATCGGCGAACCACATTGCCACCACGCAAGCCTGCGACATTTGCCACAACACGGCATCCTTCGTCGGCGCGGTGTTCGATCATGCGGGTATCGTTGCGAACTGCGTGAGCTGCCATAACGGTATTCAAGCCACCGGCAAGTCGCCGACCCACTACAACACCATGGATATGTGCGAAGCCTGCCATCGCACCACGGCGTTCGTGCCGGTGGTGACGGTGGACCATGATCATGTCATCGGAACGTGCATCAGCTGTCACAACGGTGGCGGTGCGGTAGGCATCCTTGCCGTTGGCAAACCGCCGACTCATATCCCGTCCAGCGATGTTTGCGACGCGTGCCATAGCATCACCGCTTGGGTGCCGGTGCTGAGAGTGGATCACACGCAAGTAATCGGTACGTGCTCAAGCTGCCATAACGGCACCGTCGCCTTGGGCAAACCGGCCAACCATGTGCCGACCACCCAAGAGTGCGATGTTTGCCATACCACCGCCGCTTGGCTGCCGGCCGGCTTCGATCACACGGGAATCACCGGCAACTGCCTGAGTTGTCACAACGGCACCACGGCGACCGGAAAGTCGCCGACACACATCTCCAGCACCAATACGTGCGAAGCTTGCCACACCACCACGGCCTGGTCGCCGGCGATTCGCGTTGACCACGCCCAAGTGTTGGGCAGTTGCGCAACCTGCCACAACGGCACGACGGCCACCGGGAAGACCGCCGGCCATATCAGCAGCACGGCGCTGTGCGATGTCTGTCACTTGACGACATCCTGGACACCCGCGCAAGTGGATCACGCCCAGGTGTTGGGCGTGTGTTCAAGCTGTCACAACGGCAGCGTGGCGACCGGCAAACCGGCCAACCACATTCCGACCACGGCTCAGTGCGACCTTTGCCATACGACGGTTGCTTGGACGCCGGCCGGGTTTGACCACGCCGGCATCGTGAACAACTGCTTCAGCTGTCACAACGGCACGACGGCGCAAGGCAAGCCCGCCGACCACATCAACTCGACCAATACCTGCGAGAGCTGCCATTTGACGCAGGCGTGGATGCCGGCCAATGTGGATCACGCGCAAGTGATTGGTGTGTGCTCGAGCTGCCACAACAACACCACGGCGACGGGCAAGCCACCCGGCCACGTGCCCACCACGTTGGAATGCGATCGTTGCCATTCCACCGTTGCTTGGACGCCGGCGGGCTTCGATCACACGGGCATTACGACCAACTGCGCGTCGTGCCACAACGGCACCACCGCGACGGGCAAGTCGGCCAACCACATCGCCAGCACCAATGTATGTGAGGCATGCCACGGCACGACGACTTGGTCGCCGCAGACAACCGTCGACCACAACGAGGTGTTGGGATCCTGTGTGAGCTGTCACGCCTTGCCGAGCGGTCACTGTTCGACTGCATTGGATTGCAACGCCTGCCACTTCACCAACACCTGGGGTAACGAGTTTGGTGACTGTGCAGCGGCCGTACCGCCGCCGCCCGCGCCGGCTCCGCCGCCTCCGCCGGGAACGGCGCCGCCGCCCACGATACCGCGGCCGCCCAATCCGCCGCCGCCACCACCACCACCGCCTCCGCCTCCGCCACCTCCGGCAGCTGGAGGCAGTGGTGGTGGTCACGGCGGCGGGCACTAGCAGGGAGCGCGCTTTTGCGGCATAACGCGCCGTTGCCATCTGCGCGTTCGTACAGCGGTAGGGTGTCTCCCTAAGCGCTATTCCACAGCGTGAATAACCGAGATTTTTCGTTAGGTACAAATACAGATTTTTGTACCCCACCGTGGAATGTAAAGATTGCTGCTACGTCGCGGGAGCGTTCCCGCAGGCGTTCGAGCGGGTTCGTCAACGGGCAAAGCGGCAGGGGTATGGCGGGCATTCTTACTCTTATGACCATGGATGTGGCAGCGCTTTTTGCGCGGAAATGTACCGGGGCGTTCGGTTGTTTTCTTGTCGTACTGCTAATGCTGATGCCCACCGCCGGTTTGGCCGCTCAGGACCAAGCGTTCGATCACTTCAGTACCGGTTTTCCGCTGACCAACGCCCACGCTCAGCTCAACTGCGATGCGTGTCATAAGCGGTCCGATTTTATCGGCACACCAAACACTTGCCGCGATTGCCATAACGGTACGCTTGCTTCGGGAAAGAACGCTACTCACATACCGACCGCTGCCCAGTGCGACCTGTGCCATGATGGCTTAGCGTGGAGTTTCTCTGGGTTTTTTGATCACTCAACGATCATGGCGAGTTGCGCCAGCTGTCACAATGGCGTGCAAGCCACCGGCAAGTCGCGCAATCATATTCCAACTACTGCGGCGTGCGATCTATGTCACGTGACCGTGGCGTGGGTGCCGGCGCGATTCGATCACAGCAACACCACCGCCGCCTGTTTCACTTGCCATAACGGCCGTGATGCCACCGGCAAAAACACGACCCATATCCAGACCACGAACAACTGCGAGGCATGCCACAGCAACCGGGTATGGGTGCCGACTATCGCCGTCGATCACGGCGAAATACCGGGCCGTTGCGAAAGTTGCCACAACAACGTCATCGCCGTCGGCAAATCGCCCACCCACATTCAGACCAGCGCGTCCTGCGATGTTTGCCACAACACAATCCGCTTCGTTCCGGCTCAGTTCGACCATGACAGCGTGACCGCCAGTTGCGCCAGCTGCCACAACGGGGTGCAGGCGACGGGTAAAGCGCTGTCGCACATTCGCACGTCCAACGTTTGCGAGGCGTGTCATACCAACAATGTGTGGGTGCCTACTTACGACGTCGATCACGACCACGTCATTGGAACCTGCGCCAGTTGCCACAACGAGGGCGCATCCGTGTCGCTGTTCGCGGTCGGCAAACCCGCCACCCACATGCCGACCAGCGACGTGTGCGACGCGTGCCACAGCACCACGGCGTTCGTGCCCGTCTTGAGGGTGGATCATACCCAGGTGCTGGGGGTTTGTTCCGGGTGTCATGACGGCGTGACCGCCGGCGGCAAGTCCGCGACGCACGTTCCCACAACCGCGGAGTGCAGCAACTGCCACAACACCACCGGCTGGATTCCCGCGCTGTTCGATCACACCGGCATTACCAACAACTGTTTCAGTTGTCACAACGGCACGCAAGCCACCGGCAAATCGCCGACGCACATCAACACCAGTAACGTGTGCGAGACCTGCCACAACGTTACGGCCTTTGTTCCCGTCGTGCGCGTCGATCACACGCAAGTCAACGGCGTCTGTTCCACTTGCCATAACGGCACGACGGCAACGGGCAAATCGCCGACCCACGTGCCGACGACGCAAGAGTGCAGCACCTGCCACAGCACCGTGGCGTGGATTCCGGCCAATTTTGATCACGCGGGCGTCACGGGAAATTGCGCAAGTTGTCACAACGGCACCCAAGCCACCGGCAAGACGCCGACACACATTACCAGTTCCAACGTCTGCGAGGCTTGCCACAGCACCACGGCGTGGATGCCGACGGTGCGCGTCGACCACACTCAAGTGCAGGGAACCTGTTTCAGTTGCCACAACGGGACCACGGCGACGGGCAAGAATCCGACCCACATCGCATCGACCAACCTGTGCGACTCGTGCCATCTCACCAGTTCCTGGCTGACCGTGCGGGTCGATCACACTCAAGTGACGGGCGTGTGCTCCAGTTGCCACAACAACGTGGCGGCCACCGGCAAACCCGCCACTCACGTGCCCACTACCCAGGAATGCAGCGTTTGTCACCAAGTCACCGGCTGGATACCAGCGTTGTTCGATCACACCGGCATTACCGGCAACTGCGCCAGTTGCCACAACGGTACGACTGCGACAGGCAAGGGGCCGACTCACGTTTCCAGCACCAACGTCTGCGAAGCGTGCCACAACACCATTGGCTGGGCGCCGACGATTCGCGTCGATCACGCCGAGGTGCTTGGCAGTTGTTCGACCTGTCACAACGGCGTGCAGGCGACGGGCAAGCCGGCCAATCACGTGCCGACGACGTCCGAGTGCAATCTCTGCCACCTGACGACCGCTTGGCTGCCTGCCGGCTTCGATCACGCCGGCATCGTTTCCGGCTGCTCGACGTGTCACAACGGCACCACGGCGACCGGCAAAAACGCCACCCATATCAACACCACCAACGTCTGCGAGAGCTGCCATCTGACGACAGCCTGGCAACCGGCCAACGTCGATCACGGTCAAGTCGTCGGCGTCTGTTCGAGTTGCCACAACGGCATCGTTGCCACAGGCAAAACGCCGAACCATGTTCCGACGACCCTGGAGTGCGAGCGCTGCCATTCCACGCTGGCCTGGACACCGGCGGGCTTTGACCACACGGGCATCGTGAGCGGCTGCTCGAGCTGCCACAACGGCACCACCGCGACGGGCAAGTCGGCGAGCCACATCGCCAGCACCAACGTGTGTGAGGCGTGCCACAGCACCACGACTTGGTCGCCGGAGACGACCGTCGATCACAATGAAGTGTTGGGGTCCTGCGTTAGCTGTCACGCATTGCCGGGCGGTCACTGCGCGACGGCATTGGACTGCAATGCTTGCCACTTCACCAACACCTGGGGCAATGAGTTCGGCGACTGCGCAGCGACGGTTGCGCCACCCGCGCCGCCACCGCCCCCGGGGACGGCTCCACCACCGCCAGGCGGCACCATTCCACGCCCACCGGGCGGAGGCACTCCACCGCCGCCTCCGCCGCCTCCGCCGCCACCACCCCCACCGCCGCCGCCAGCGGCCGGAGGAGGCGGGGGTGGTCACGGTGGCGGGCACTAAGCTCGCAGGTCGGTCCGCCTCGGAACCAAAAAATCCATACTGCGAAGGAAGTTAGGTATTAGTACAGATTTTGAAAATGCACCCGCAGGGGCATCATAGGCGCGCTAAAGCGAGCACAACGAAGGGGCCAGTCTGTAGGCCCCTTTTCATTGCGGCGGGACATGATCCGCCTGTCGAGAAAGTTGACAACCCAGCGCGGGTTTTGGGCCGGCGACGACTAGCGATTCGTTAATTAATTGATTGTATTCATTATAAAAAAGTGGCTCACACATTGCATGGTTTGCACTAACGCACCAGTGCGACGAGCCGGAAAAAAATAACAATACACTGCGTCGTTTTCGTTCCCGCCACGGTGTCACGCGGCACGACTCATAGTCCCTGCCGCGATGTGGCAACTCTCCGGTTTGTGGCGCTCGAACCGTCGACATCACTGTGCGATGCGAGTCTCGTTTTCCACAGTGCGAGCGCGGAGACGGCATAAGGGAAAACCGCTACGGGACGAAACGTTTCTAGAGTATGAACACTTGTCCGAAAAATCGCCGAGCGTCCGCGACTTATCCCTGGTTGATATCCGCGTTGATGCTCCTGTTCAGCGTGTCGCCCCCGTCGCTGGCGCAGAGCGATCGCGTACTGGAGAGCATCGAGTATCTGTCCTTCGCGGGGCACGCGGTAATTCGCGTGAACTTCGACAGGCTCATAGGCTACCGCAAACACTTCCCGCTTAAGCAGGGCATCACCATCGATGTCAGCTTGGGGCTTGTCGACACGACGGCGGACGCGGGCGAGGATGAAGCGGTCATTGCGACGGAAGTGCTCCTGGCACCGCAAGTGAAGGGCATACCGTTGGTCGGCGTAACCTACGATGAAACCGACCCGGAGAATCCGGTGCTGATCGTGCGCTTTTCCGAAGCAGTGGACTACCAGATCAAAGTCGCGGACAACCAACGCGCGCTGTTGATCGAACTGCCGCGCATTCAATATCAAACGCCGCTGACCGACAGCGGCACGCTGCGCGCGCCCGGGCAACTACTTACCCTGGAAGACATGACCGCATCGAATGATGAAGAAGCCGCGGCATTGTTGGAGCAGGGCAAGGCAGCGCTTGCCGCGGAACGTTTCAATGATGCGCTCAAGTCGTTTGGTGACGTGCTCGATCTGCCCGACCACAGTCTGCGCGACGAGGCCGAGCGTTTGCTGATCGACACGCGCAAGCGCGCGCGCGCGATCGCCGAACAGGCTGCACCGGAAGAGGCTGCGGCGCCTGAGCCCGCGCTTGTACCTCTCCAAGACCCAGAGCCGGAACTCGTCGCGGAGCCTGAAGCGCCGCCCGTTGTCCCTGTTCCGACGCCCGAGGTTGCCGTTCCCGTGGAACCCCCGCCCCCGCCTGCCGCCGAGGCGCCGTTTCAGCCCCGTCCGCGCAGTGAAGTCGCCAGCCAGTATGAGCGGCAGTTGGATTTTGGCCGCATGGCGCTCTCCAAAGGTGACTTCCGCGCCGCGATGCGAATCTTTTCGTTGGTGCTCGCCGCGCCGGAGGATCATCCGTTCAAGGCCGAAGCGCAGAAGCTGCTCGTCGAGACGGAGCAAAAGATCAATGAAGCCGCGCTGCAGCCCGCCGCGCCGCCGTCGCCGCCTCCGGTGCCGAGTGAGCCGGAGCCGGCGCCCGACATTTCGGCCGAGGAGCAAGCCACGCAGTGGCTGGACCAAGCGCAAGCGGCGTTGACCGCGGGCGATGCGGCAACGGCGATCACGCTGTTGGAGAAAGTGATCGAAACACCGGGCCACGCGTTGAGTTTCGAAGCGCAGCGCATGCTCGATCAAGCGC
The DNA here is from genome assembly GCA_021821045.1 of Pseudomonadota bacterium. Lineage (GTDB taxonomy): Bacteria > Pseudomonadota > Gammaproteobacteria > JAADHS01 > JAADHS01 > JAKACW01. Next base: position 2,960 of record JAKACW010000042.1, on the reverse strand, counting down.
GGATCGCCGCGGCAACGATGCCGGGGCCAAGTGCCGCCGAGCCCGCCGTCGAGGAGCCCGCCGAGGAATCGCTGACAGCAGCCCCCCCTGTTGCGCCGTCAGAACCGCCCGAGGATCCGGCCGCGCTCATGGCGGCGGGCCGCGAGGCCATGAAGCGCAACGACATGGAAACAGCGGCGCGGATTTTCTCTCAAGTGCTCAATCTGCCGGTGCATCCTTTCATGCCCGAGGCGGAGCGCCTGTTGCGTCAAGCCACGCGCCAAGCGAGCGAACGGTCGACCGATTTGCGCGCGCCCGTTATTGGCGATCCCACCACGCTCGATGACGTCGTGCGCATGGTGGAGCAGGGCAGATTGGCGATCACCGAGGGCGACTTCAATCGCGCCATCGTGATTTTCACCAAGCTCACCACCATTCCCGAGCACCCGCACAGCAAGGAATCGCTGGAGATGTTGGGTGTGGCGCGCCAACGCAATAATCAACTGGCCCATGCCAAGGCGATCTATCAGCAATTTATCGAGAAATACCCCGACGGCGAGGATGCGGTGCGCGTCAAGCAGCGACTGGCGGAACTCATCAGCTCGCAAATGCGGCCTAAGACGCCGTTGTCGCAGGAAGGCCGCAAAGCGCCGGAACAGGGCGCGTTCCGCCATGATGTGTTCGGCAGTCTGTCCCAGTACTACTACTACGGCATCACGTCGATCGAAACATTCCAAGATGATCGCGAGGACCAGTCCAGTTTGATCTCCTATATGACGGTTAACAGCCGCAGCCGAAACGAACGCTTCGATTTGCGCAGCTTCTTCTATGGCACGCACACCAAGGACTTTCTCGCTGAAGATGAGGAAGACAAGGAGAAGGCCAACCGGATCGAAATCAGCACGGCGTATTTCGACGGCAAGGACAGTCGAATCGGCTTGTCCGGGCGCATCGGCCGCCAGTCGAGCAACACGCCCGGCGTATTGGGACGCTTCGACGGCATGCAACTGGGGTTGGATATTGTCCCGAAAGTGCGCGTGAATATGGCAACCGGGTTCCCCGTCGATCTTAATCGCAAGGACTCTATCGCTACCGAAACGAGCTTCCTCGGCTTCAACGTCGAGTTCGACGATTGGATCAAGAATCTCGATGTCATTCCTTTCATCATGGCGCAGCAATCGGAAGGTCTGTTGGATCGACTGGCCATTGGCGAGGAAATCCGCTATTTCAGCCCTAAAGGCAGCTTTTTCAACTTGCTCGACTACGATGCGTCTTACGGCAGTTTGAATATTTTTCTGCTGCACGGCCAGTTGAATTTCGGCACCAACAGTTCGGTGCACTTCAACCTGGACTATCGCAACAGTCCGGTGCTGACCACGCGCAATGCGCTTATCAGCAACATCAATCCCGTGACCAATCAGCCGTATCTCGATCTGGAAAGCTTGCAGGAGGATTTCACTGAGGATGAGATTCGCGCCGAGGCCGAGGAGCGCACCGGCAAGTCCACTATCGCCACTTTCGGCGTGAACTATTCGTTCAGCGAGGCGATTCAGCTCAGCAACGACTTTACTTGGACCAACACGGCCTACAGCGACGCGCAGATCGCGGACATGCTGGCCAATTCGCCGGATGCGTTGGTGAGCGAGGATTCCATTCAATGGAACGGTCGCCTGACGACCAACGGTCTGTTGTGGCCGCGGGAGATCTCGATACTTTCCTTGGGGTATACCGCTGCCGAATCCTACGACAACACCTCGTTCAGCATTCAAAACCGCGCACCGTTCGGCGAGGGCTGGAGCATCGACTCGCGGCTGCGTTTGGATTTGCGCAGTCAGACCAGCGGTGAAGAGTTGACGCGCATTCGGCCGTCGGCGAAACTCACCTACTCGTGGAAGCGCAAGCTCACGTTCGAGATAGAAGCCGGCATTGAATTTTCCCGCTACGGCGGAACAACCAACAACCAAGACACGGATCGGACGTTCGGCAGCGCCGGCTATCGCTGGATGTTCTAGGAGCAAACATGCATCTCGCTAAAACGACTCTATTCGTCATCGCACTCACAGCATTGGGGGCCTGCTCGAAGAGTTCAGCACCGCCGGACGAATCGGCCGCGCCCGCCGCAAGCGCCCCTGCTCAGTCCACTGTTCCGCAAGCGCCAACCTCCGCCCAACCGCAAAGCCCGATGCCAGCGCCGGCGCCGCCATCGGTTTTCACGGAGAACGCTCAGGAGGCCGAGCAGGCGTGGACCGGCGTGGTCGTCAGCACCATCGACGTCGCCCAGTCCAAGACCATGTACCTCGAACTCGACGTCAACGGCAAGCGCGAATGGGTGGCATCTCAGGCCATCGACGTCAAAGCGGGCGACAAAGTTAAAGTGGGCGCTGGCGCGTTGCAGATGGAGAATTTCGCCAGCTCGAGTCTCGGGCGCACGTTCGAGAAGATTTGGTTGGCCTCGGACGTGGAAAAGGTGGACTGAGAAAGGCTAGTCGATGAAAGACTGTTTGTTCTGCAAGATCGCCGGCGGCGAGATCAAAGCCAACTGTGTGTATGAGAATGACTCAGTGGTGGCATTTCGGGATATCAATCCGCAAGCGCCCACCCATGTCTTGGTGATTCCCCGACAGCATGTTGCCACGCTGAACGATCTCACCGCGGAAACCGGCGCGCTCGTCAGCGAAATGTTTCTCGCCGCCAAGCACATTGCCGCACAAGACGGCATCGCGCAAAGCGGCTACCGCACCGTGATGAATTGCAATCGGGACGCGGGGCAGTCGGTGTTCCATATCCACCTGCACGTGCTCGGCGGGCGGAGCATGGATTGGCCGCCGGGTTAAGCCATCGCTGTAGGAGCGGTTTCAACCGCGATTCTTCGTCTGATGCGACGGCGGCGTTGATTCCCATCGCGGAATGATCCGCTCCCACAGATCAGCCTGGGTTCGTTGTGGGAGCGGTTTCCTACCGCGATTGTTAAAAAAAAGCGC